>DATBBQ010000171.1:0-11844 GCA_036270915.1 Steroidobacteraceae bacterium | reverse complement strand
CCGACACCCGGGCGGTCCTCGCCGACGCCGAGCGCATTTCCATGCTCGGCACCGCCTCCACCGATCTCGTGAATGGGCTGCCGGACCTGCTCAACCACCAGCGTGATGCCCTGTTCAAGCAGTTGGTTCAGACGCTGAACGAGAGCAACGCGAGCCTCGACTCCCTCTCCGGAAATGTGCGTGCCACCCTGCAGGCGGGCACCGACACGGCGAACGCGATACACGCCACGCTGCAGAGTGTGCAGCAGCTCGTCGGCCAGTTTACTGCGCAGCCCCAGACCCCACCCAGCGCTCCGCCGGGGCCGCCCTTTGACATTACTCAGTATACGGCGATGCTCCAGCAGGCCACCCTGACCGCGCGCGAGCTGAATGACTTAGCCCAGCATGCCGATGGGACGGCGGTGGCTTTGAAAGTGGTCACGCAGGATGCAGAGACGCGAGTCAGCGGGTTGATCAATCACGTCTTCATGCTGCTCGTGGTGCTGGTTTTTGCAATCGCACTGGCCGTGCTGATGGTACTTCTCGCGTATCGACGCCTCGCCGCTCGTATGGCTCACCGCTAGCGACACCGCGCAGGAGACAGCCCGCCGAGGTGGCGGGGATCGTGGCGGAGCATGGCAGTAGCAGCCAGGGACGAGACCGTCCCCCGGCGTGCTGGCGCTGTTTCGCTGCGACGACTCAGCCGGCGTGAGCCTTCGTTCCCTTCGGCAGGGTCTGCACGGCCTGCAGAGCCTGATCGACGTTCTGATCAGGCGCGAGGCCGCCGATCGTCTGGGCGATCTTGCCGTCCGGAGTCACGACGAAGGTCGTACGCTCGGCGAAGTCATGACCGATCTCGACGCCGCGGGTGTCCTTCTGGCCCGCCTGTCCCTGATGCACGGTGAGCTCGAACGACTTGGCGATCTTGCCGTCTGCGTCTGAAGCAGTGGGAAACTTTCCCGCGCAGTAGTTCGGGTCGGCCGAAAAGTCATTGAGGCGCTGGATGTTGTCCAGCGACACGCCGATGACCGTCGCACCGGCAGCCGTGAACTTGTCGATATTTATGGCAAAGGTATGCGCCTGCAGATTGCACCCGCCGGTATAGGCCGCCGGGTAGAAGTACACCACCACGGGGCCCTTCTTGAGCGCGTCCTTGAGCGAGTAGGTGAAGTCCTTGCCGGCGAGCGACGCCTGAGCCGTGAACTGAGGCGCCTGATCGCCCGCCTTCAACGCGGCAAATGCCGGTACCGCGATCACAGCCGCAAAAAGCGCGCCCAGGAGCCTCTTTCTCATAGATCACCTTGTCGATTGGGGCGCGCTCGGTATAACGCAGGTCGCGCCTGGCATGTTGGTTTAGGATTCGCTGGCGAACGGTGACCGGTCGCCCGTTCGCGCATTTAGCGTACCGCCCCGCAGTGCAGAATGCACCCGCTCGCAGCCTAAAGACCCTGTTCCCGCAACCCTGAATTCCGAGCTGAGGCGTTGACAACATGACGACGGTACAGGACGGACACCAGGGTGGCGGAAAGGGTGCTCCGCCCGCGCGCGATTGCGGCCATCGAGGTCCTGGGCATTCCCAGGATAAGTACCTGATTCCAGAAAGCAAAGAGTGCCTCTCCCCGGTCGCCGGCCCGGGAGTCCGACGGCACGGCGACGCCCGCGCGCCGCGCCCGTGAGGCGGATCGGTCCAACTTGCTCTTCGTCTCGGCCTACGTTATCCAAGAAGCCAGACGTTCCCGTGGACGCTCGTGAACGGGGTCCACCAAGCAAGTCGCGACGAACGCACGAGCCCCCGATTGGCCGCTGACTGCGGCCGCTGTGGAGATAGTTACGCCCATGCTTTCAGCCCGCTGTGTCCCGAGTGCCCTTGCCCTCTCTCTGTTTCTTGCGCACGTCACGGCGCGGGCGCAGACGTTCACGCTCGAGCAGGTGCTCAGTGCCCCGTTTGCCTCGGAGGTCATCGCCGCACCCGAGGGCAGGCGCTTTGCCTGGATCAGCTACGATCAGGGGCGCCGCAACGTATGGCTGGCAAGCGCAACCGGGTCGTCCGGGTCCTTCCGGTCGCGGCCCCTGACTCACTACGCGAAGGACGACGGCCTGGACTTGGGCGACCTGGCGTTCGTCCCGCGCCGCGGGCAGGTACTGTACGTGCGCGGCGAGGACTTCGAGAATCCGGACAAGCCTTCACCCAATCCGGCCCAGATCCCCGGCGGGGTGTCGCAGGAGGTCTATCTCGTCGGCTTTGAAGGCGGCGCGCCGACGAAGCTCGGTGAGGGCCACTCACCGCTCGCCTCGCCCGACGGCGAGCGCATCCTCTTCCTGCATGAAAATCAGGTCATCAGTCTCGCCAACCGCAAGGGCGCCAAGCGTGAGGTGCTCTTCAAGGTGCGCGGCACCATCGACTCCCTGCGCTTCTCCCCGAGCGGCAGACAGTTCGCATTCGTGTGCACGCGCGTCGATCACAGCTTCATCGCCGTCTATACGTTCGCGGATCGCTCGCTGCGCTGGATCGACGCCAGCCTGGGCTATGACGTCGAGCCGCGTTGGTCGCCCGATGGCACGCGCCTGGCGTTCCTGCGCCTGCCCTCGACGCACGATGAGGTCGGGCTGGTGCCTCACCGGACCGGCTCGCCCTGGTCGATTCGCGTTGCCACACTGAGCGGCAACAGCGTCGCCGAGGTCTACCGTGCGCCGGCGGGCGCGGGCAGCGTCTTTCATCCCCTGAGCTCCGACACGCAGATCTTCTGGACCGGGGATCAGCTGGTATTCCCGGCCGAGAACGACGGGTGGCTGCACCTTTACTCGGTCCCGGCGACGGGCGGAGCGGCGCGCCTCCTCACCCCCGGCCGCTTCGAGATCGAGTATGCGTCCGCCAGCCCCGACGGCAGCGCGATCGTCTACGCGAGCAACACGAACGACATCGACCAGCGGCATCTGTGGCTGCTGCGGCCTGCCGAGGCGGCCGTGTCCGAGCTGACCAGCGGCGCGGGTATCGAGACGCAGCCCTCGGTGCTCGCGGACGGCACGTCGGTCGCGTTCCTGCGCTCGGACGCACGGACTCCCGCGCATGCCGCGCTATTGATCCGCGGCGCGACGCCGAGCGACTTCTTTGCCGAGGGTCTGCCGCCGGCCTTTCCGGCTGCGGCACTCGTCGCGCCGACCTCGGTCCAGCTGCCGGAGACCGCCGGCATCGCCGCGCACGCTCAGCTGTTTCTTCCCTCATCGGCTACGCAGGCAGAGCGTCACCCCGCGCTCGTCTTCATGCACGGCGGGCCGATCCGCCAGATGCTCGTCGGCTGGCACTACATGCACTACTACAGCAACGCCTACGCGCTCAACCAGTATCTGGCCAGCCGAGGCTACGTGGTGCTCGCACTCAATTACCGCGCGGGCATCGGCTATGGACTGGACTACCGCGAGGCTCCGGGCATCGGCGCCGCCGGGGCGAGCGAATACAACGATCTGCTGGCCGCGGCGTCCTATCTGCGCGCACGAGCCGACGTCGACCCGCGGCGCATCGGACTGTGGGGCGGCAGCTATGGCGGCTACATGACCGCGCTCGGCCTGACGCGCAATTCCGACTTGTTCGTGGCCGGCGTGGATTTCCACGGAGTCCACGACTGGTACCACTGGACGCTCGGCGAGCGCGGCAATGCGCCGCTATACGTGCTCGACACCCCTCCTGCGGTGCTGGACACGGCGCTCGCGGCCTCGCCCATCGGCTCGATCGGCACATGGCGCTCGCCGGTACTCCTCGTGCACGGCGACGACGACCGTAACGTCGTGTTTTCCGAATCGGTGCGTCTCGCCGAGGCGCTGCGCAAGCAGGGCGTCGACTATTCGGAGCTCATCTTCCCTGACGAGGTCCACGACTTCCTGCGGCACGCCTCCTGGTTGCGCGCCTATACGGCGACGGCAGACTTCCTCGACAGCAAGGTGGCCGGGAAGGCGGCGCACTGACTGCGCGGGTTTTCAGGTCACCGCGGCGAACTTACGCGGTGTCCCGCCGGATGCGACGTACCGCGGCCAAGAAGAGTCCAGCGCGGCCCGCGGCGGCCGGCGCACCGGCAGCGCTACGCGGCGGCCTCAGAAAACCCGGTTGTAGGTCAGCATCGCGCCGCCCGGAACCGGCAGCAGCTGCCAGTGCGATTGAAGCTGCCGCTGCCCGTGGCGCGCCATCGTGAACACGGCCGTCGAGCTGCCGAGAGCGGCACCGGCCACGACGTCCGACAACCAGTGTGCGTTGTGGTCGAGTCGCGCGTAGGCAGTGCCGACACCGAGACCGTATCCCACGAGGCGGCGCAGCCAGCGGTAGTCGTCGCTACCGGACTCGGCAAATACGGTGCCGACCGCAAACGCAACCGTCACGTGTGCCGATGGAAAGCTGCCAAGACCTCCCTTGAACCACTCGTGCGGATTGTTGGTCTCGCCGGGTCCCTCGCGACCCAATGCGAACTGCAGGGCGTACCCGGTGACACCGCTCAGGCCAGCCGCCTCGACCATCGTCCAGGCTTCATTGCGTCCGGTGCTGTTGTCGATCAGCGCGGCATAACCCCACGTCCCGAGGACGACGGCGAGCGTCGGTACGGCATCTTCGACATCGTGCGTGTTTCCGCCCGTCGTGAGGCCCGGGCCAACGAAGTGCGTACGCACGCTGGTGTCGTAGTGATAGGCAATGCCGGTGCTCGCCAGCACGCCAGCGAAGATCGCCCACTCCTGCCCGTTCCAGCGCAGCGGTGCCGTGTAGTACGCCGCGATGTCTGCGCCGAGTCCGGGAGACGGGCTCGCATCCGCGGAGGTCTGCCCGCGAGTCGCCGGCTCGTCTGCAGCGGCAGCCGGAAGCGATGCCGCCGGGGCCACTGCGAGCGACGCTAAGACGATCCTAAGAAAGAGCCGTTGGGGTCGTCGCACTGTGGGTTCCTGAAGGTGCCTTAGCGTGAGAGGCGTCTTAGCGTGAGAGGCGCGCCATATACCGTCAAGTACTCTGTTAGTCAGAGCAGGAGGCAGGCGCGCACCTCGCACGCGAGCTTGCCAGACGTCGCGCGGCGGGTGATGGTCGTTCTCTGCGGCGATGTGCTAAAGAGCACCGTGGTGTCAGTGGCTCACGAGAGGTCAGGCCCGCCCGCCGGCGACGCGCTCGAAGTATTGCGCGCCACACTCTTGCTTGGCCTGACCTCCTTTGGTGGCCCCATCGCGCACCTCGCCTACTTTGAACGCGAGTACGTACAGAAGCGTCGCTGGCTGCGTCCCGAGGAATACGCCCACCTGATCGCCCTGTGTCAGATCCTGCCCGGGCCGACGAGCAGCCAGGTTGGGTTCCTCGTAGGCCTCAGGCGTGCGGGCTGGGCGGGAGCACTGGCGGCGTGGGCCGGCTTCACCCTGCCATCGGCAGTGCTCATGTACCTGCTCGCACGTGCGCTGCCCAGTGCGCCCGGATTGCAGCTGCGGGCGATCCTCCACGGACTGACGCTGGCGGCCGTCGTGGTCGTCGCACAGGCCCTCTGGAGCATGGCACGCAGCAACTGCCGAGGCTGGATGCCGGCGGCCATCGCCGTGCTGAGCGCGCTCGCCCTGCTGCTGCGAGCCGAGGCCACGACGCAGGTCGCCGTGTTGTTCGGCGCAGGCATCCTGGGTCGGCTTTTCTTGTCCGCTCCGGTTCGCGACGGCGTCGTCGTGCAGGGCAACCCGGGCACGCGCGCGGGCACTCTGGCGGCGGCAACTTTCGTGTGCCTGCTGATCGCTCTGCCCTTGCTGGCCGCGCGCGATCCGCACGGGCCGGTGGCGCTCGCGAGCATCTTCTATCGCGCGGGCGCACTGGTCTTCGGCGGCGGTCACGTGGTGCTCCCGCTGCTGCACGAAGGGCTCGCACCGGGTGCCTGGATCGGTGACCCGCAGTTCCTCGCCGGTTACGGATTCGCACAGGCCATGCCCGGCCCGCTCTTTACGTTCGCAGCCTACGTGGGAGCGCTCGCGTCACCCTCCCACACAGCCGTCGCGTGGGCCGCTGCCGCGCTGCTCGCGATCTTCCTGCCGGGTCTGCTGCTGGCCGTTGCCGGACTGTCCTCGTGGTCACGGCTGGCACGACTGCGCGCGTTTCAGGGGGCGATCACGGGGGTGAACGCCGCGGTCGTCGGCATCCTGGCGGCCGCGTTCTACAGCCCGCTCGCGAGCACCACCGTGCACGGCCCCGCCGATGCGCTCACGACGCTGGCCGGGCTGGCGATCCTCGGATGGCGCAGGACGGCGTCACTCGCGGTCGTCGTGTTCTGCGTGCTCGCGGCGCTGCTGAGTGCCGCAGTACTGGCGGGCCGCTAGCGCGCGCGAGCCACCGCCGACGCGTCAGCGGTAGAAGTAATAGCGAGCCGTGTAGTGAACCCGCGCCGTCTGGTTGAGGTTCGCCGCCGCGCAGGGCTCGCGCGGCGCAACCCCGCCCTCGGTCGCGAGCCGCTGGATGCTCTTGGTCGGGGTGAAAGTCCCTGAGCCGGTAGTGGTCTTGGCGGTGAGCAGCAGCCACGCAATCGCGGTCGGCGTCGGGCCCGGGTCGCGCTCCTTGAGTGCCCCGACGACGGTGCTGCCATCGCTCGCCTCCCAGGTCGGGCCGGCATAGTGCTTGCCGAGCGTCTTGCCCTCCGGGGATGTCAGCGTGGCCTCAGGGGACTTGAAGACCCATTCGAAAGTCGCGTCCGCCTTCTGTGAGCACTCGTAGATCTGTACCCCCGAGGCGAGAGCCTCCAGGAACAGCTTCTGGTCATCCGGTACGCGCAGCGACGGCGGCACCTGCGTCGGCGCGGCCGGCTTTGAGGCGCACGATGCCACGAGACACAACACGATCACCGCAAACGCCATCCTCGAGAAGCTCATGACCGACCTCCCTTACACGGTTAAAAACGAGTCGCCGTCACGCCCGATGGCCTGCGCACGCACCGGGCCGACGCCGCACCCTGGCTCACGGGCTCTCCTGGCGCGGGACTGGGCGGCGGGCCGTCACCGCGCGGGTCGCCGTACCGCCCGTCCTCACTGGCGCAGTTTCCGGCAACAGGGTAAGCGCCGCCAGCCCCACCACCACGCCGGTGAACATGTACCAGGCGGGTGCGAGGGGATTGCCCGTGGCGCGGATCAGCCAGGTGACGAAAAACTGCGCGAAGCCGCCGAACACCGAGATCGCGAGGGCGTAGATGAGCGCCAGCCCGCCGGAGCGCGCGCGCAGCGGCAGCGATTCGGCGATCGCGACGATGATCGTCGCCGAAGAGAGCGTGGAAACCCCGGCAAGCACCGCGCTCGCGCCGTACAGCGCGGCACCGGTGCGCAGGTGCTCGAGGAGCCAGAACGACGGGAAGACCGCGAGCGCCAGCACGACCCAGGGCACGATCATCACCGGCTTGCGACCGAATCGGTCCGAGAGCCAGCCGCCGAGTGAGTCACAGACCAGCCCACTGAAACCGATGACCGCGGTCGCCCCGAACGCGACGCGGGTCGACATACCGAGGGTGACGCTCGCGTAGGTCGTCATGTACTGCAGCAGGTAGTTGGTCGTCGTCGCCGTGGCGAGCAGCACCACGCCCAGGATCACCACGCGCCGATAGCCGACCGCCGCGGGTGGCTCGCGCACCGCGGCCGGCAGGGACAGGGTTTCGCTCAGCGAGCGGCGCGCCGCGAAGGCGAAGGGAATGATGCTCGCCCCGAGCAGCAGCGCCACGCGCCAGCCCCAGGCATCGAGCGCCCGAGGGCTGAGGAGGCTCGCGAGCACGGTGCCGACGAGTCCCGCCAGGCATACCGCAGCGTCCGCGCTGGTCGCCTGCAGGGAGACGTACAGCCCGCGCCGCGCGGGAGGGGCCGCCTCCAAGAGGAAAGCCGTGCTCGGCCCCACCTCGCCGCCGAGCGCAAATCCCTGCAGCAGGCGCAGCGCGATGACCAAGAGCGGCGCGGCGACTCCCCAGGAGGCGTAGGAGGGAACGAGCGGCAGTCCGATCACGCCCACGCCCATGAGCAGGAAGGACAGCAGCATGGCGGGCTTGCGCCCGGCGCGGTCGCCAAAGCGGCCGATCACCAGGGCACCCAGCGGCCGCGTGAGGAATCCGACCCCGAAGGTCGCGAGCGAGGCGAGCAGGCTGGTACTGGCGCTCTCGGCCGGGAAGAAAGTCCGGCCGATCTGCGCAGCAAAGAAAGCGTAGGTGACGAAATCGTAGAACTGCAGCCCGTTGCCCGCGACCACGCCGAGCACCTGGCGCACGGGCAGCCGGGGCGAACTATCGGCCACGGCGGCTCAGCCGACGCACCGGCGTACTTCGTGGATGCCGCTCGACACTCAGTGGCCCGACTGAGAGCCGTCCACCCATTCGTAGAGCGGCTTGTCCTTGTCGACCACGTGCACGGTGTACAGTTTCAGAGACTGCGGCCCCACGACGGTGAAGCCGCCGTGCGGCACGTCGCGCAGAGTGAGAACCGACGTGCCGGTGGCGATGAGCGTCGGGGGCTTGCCGGGATACTGCACCAGGGTCCCCTGCAGGACGTATCCGGTTTCGATGCCGTGGTGGAAGTGGCGCGGCAGGCTCTCGCCGCTCCTCAGCTCGGTGAGCGAGCTGACCACCTCCATCTCGGAGGGAGCCGAGAGCGCCGCTCGCTCGAGGACAGTTCGTCCCGCCGGCTCGCTCAAAGTCGTCGCAGAACTCAGCCCTGCCGCCGCCAGGCACGTCGCGACCATGACACCCGTTCGACTCGCCCGCATGGCTTTCCCCTGGTTGCCCCGCCTGACCACAGTACCCGACGCCGCGACCGCACACGAGGCCTTGCCGGTCAGGTGGCGCGACGATAGCGCATTCCGGCTCGGGCCCCGCGCGCTCGGGCCCAAACCGCTGACGGCGGCGGCGAGGTGCAAGACACCTAACAGGCGGCGGCCTAGAATTGCGCGGACGCGGAGGACTGATGCCGACACACCCGGACGCCAACAGACCGCTACGGTGGCTTTACGTACTCGTCGCCCTGCTGGTGGTGTGCTCCCTGGCGGCCACGGTGATGTGGCTCGGGCCCTTACCGTCGCGAACGGTGGTCATGAGCACGGGCGCGCCGGGGAGCGATTACGAGACACTCGGCCAGCGCTACCGGGCCATCCTCAAGCGCTCCGGGATCGACCTGCAGCTGCGCCCCTCCGCCGGCGCGGTAGAGAACCTCGAGCGGCTCAACGACCCGCGCTCCGGCGTCGCGATCGCCTTCGTCCAGGGGGGGCTCACGAGCGAAGCCCGCTCGCCGGCTCTCGAATCCCTGGGCGCGATGTTCTTTCAGCCGCTGTGGTTCTTCTCGCGCCTGCCGCCGGACGCCCGGCTCGACGCGCTGCGCGGCAAACGGCTCGCCGTCGGGCCCGAGGGCAGCGGCACGCGCGTCTTGTCCCTGCAGCTTCTCGCCCTGAACAACATCGACCCGTCCTTCGCGCAGTTCCTGCCCCTGTCCACCCAGGCCGCCGGCGCCGGGCTCCTCCACGGTGACATCGAGGCGGCGACGATGGTGTCCTCCTGGGAATCCGATACGGTACGCAGGCTTCTCGCCTCCCCGGAGCTGAACGCCGTCAGTTTCCCGCGTGCCGACGCCTACGTGGCGCTCTACCCGTACCTGACGAAGCTGCGGGTGCCGATGGGGGTCGGCGATCTGGCGACCAACCGGCCACCGAGCGATGTCTCGCTCGTGGCGCCCAAGGCCAGTCTGATCGTGCGACGCGACCTGCACCCGGCCCTCAAGAACCTGCTGCTGGAGGCGGCGACCGAGATCCATTCGGCTCCCGGCATCTTCGCGCGCGCCGGCCAGTTTCCGGCCGCAGAGCCCGGCGATCTGCCGCTCTCCCGGGACGCCCAGCAGTTCTACAAATCCGGCCCCCCCTTCCTGCAGCGCTACCTGCCCTTCTGGCTCGCGACCTTCACCTCGCGACTACTGGTGCTGCTGATTCCGGTGATGGGAGTCGCCTACCCGCTGCTGCGCTTCGCGCCGGCGTTCTACGGCTGGAGCATGCGCCGGCGCGTGTACCGGCTCTACGGCGAGCTCAAGTTCATCGAGGCTGAGATCGAGAGCACCCGCGGACACGTCGCGGCGGACGTGGACGTGCGGCTGCAGCGGCTCCAGGAGCGCGCCAACCGGCTGCAGGTGCCGGTGTCGTTCGCCAGCCTTCTCTATCAGCTGCGCACGCACATCCAGCTCGTGCGACAACAGGCGGCGGAGCCCGCGGCCCGGACGTGACCGCGGGCCATCGGGCGCCTCAGTCCGAGGACAGCACGAGCTGGTTGCCGTCCGGGTCCTTGAGTATCGCGAAGGTGCCCCACGGCTGCTTCTGCGGCTCGCCGGTGAACTCGACGCCCCGCTGACGCAGCTGCCGGTAGGTGGCTTCCACGTCATCGCAAGCCAGGGAGCCGTTGAAGAAGCTGCCGATGCGGTCCTCGTGCCCCTCCGGAGTGAACAGCACGACGCGCGTCGCGGAATGGGCGATACGCAGCTCGATCCAGCGCTGTTTGCCATCGAAGGGCTGGTCGGTCGCCACTTCGAACCCGACCTGCTCGGTGTAGAACTTCAGAGCGCGAGTCTGGTCGCGCGTCGGAATGCCGACGAATTTGACGTGCGTGATCATGCGATTTCCTGCCCCTCCTGCCGGGCCGCCATTATGGAGCGCACACAGTACCGAGGTGGCGTTAATAGCTATAGCATTGGCTGCTATGCAGCGGGTGACGCTCGATGCCTACGTGACCGACGTGCTGATGCCCGACCTCGTGGGGCACGACCGCCGGCCGGCGGCGTTCGTCGTCTACCTGTTCCTGCTGCGTCACGCGCAGCAACGCGGGCGCGATTCCGTGACGGTGAGCCTGCAGACCATCGCCAGCAAGACGGGGCTGTCCAAGTCGAGCGTGCAGAGCGCGATCCGCCACCTGAAGCGCCGTCGCCTGCTCGATCCTGAGCTCGAAGCCACGGTCGCCGCCCCGCTCAGACGCGTGCTGCGCCCGTGGGTGAAGTGAGCGCCGCGACCGCGGGCGGGCGTTGACCTGCCGAATCAGTGATCCGGGCCGGTCTCGAGCGGGGCGCAGTTGCTGCGGCCTGACATGACGCAGTCCTGCAGGCGACCGGCGTTGCCCAGCACCCTGACGAGCAGCAGGCCGAGCACAACGACGATGAGCGCGATGACGAGTCCCACGGCGCCGGCGCGGCGTGGGTCCGGGGGCCCGTGATCCGGTTTCTCTGGTTTCATATCGCCCTCATGTAACCGCCCGCCCGGGTCGGCATGCGCGCCGGCAGGTCGCGTGTGTCTGCTGTGGGCGACGCCGCCATGCGCTGAAGGCGGGCGAATTTTACAGTGAGCGCGAGCTGTAGGGGACGGTTGACAGGGGATGGCTCGCCAGCGCGCTCAACAGGAAGGGCGGCGCGCGTTATACCTGACACCTCGCCACCCAACGCAAGGAGTGATCAGCCATGAAGCGAATGTTGTGCGCGGTCCTCGTCGCCGCCTGCGCGGCCCCGGTGTTTGCGCAGAAAGTCGCCGTATCCGTGGGTTCGCCTGGCTTCTATGGCCAGATCGACATCGGCGGCTTCCCGCAGCCGGAGCTCGTGTACCCGCAGCCGGTCGTGGTACAGCCGTCGCCTGAATACGCCTCTGCGGCACCGGTCTACCTGCACGTGCCGCGCGGGCACGAAAAGAACTGGAACAAGCACTGCTCGGAGTATCACGCCTGCAACAAGCGGGTCTATTTCGTGAAGGACGACTGGTACAACAACGAGTACGTGCGGCACTACCATCATCACTGACGCTCAGGCGGGCAAAAAGAAAAGGGGTCCCGCGCGCGGGACCCCTTTTCTTTTTGCCCGCCTGAGCGTCAGTGATGATGGTAGTGCCGCACG
>DATBBQ010000170.1:0-64670 GCA_036270915.1 Steroidobacteraceae bacterium | reverse complement strand
AATGCAAGTAACGCCGTGAACGAGTTGGCGAGCAGCCGATAAGAGCGCACACGCCGCGCGCGAGCGGACAGACGGGGTAAGGAACCAGGCTCCATAACGACTTCTAACTCTAGTCAGACGAGCCCGCCGTCGGCTTCGATGGCTTCGATTCTGTCGCATAAGCCCTGGGCGGTCCCATATTTCGCCTTCGAGGCTGTCAGCGCGACCGCAGGCTCGCCGCCTAAGAGCCCTTGCGCGGCTGGCTTCGGCGCAAACTTGCAGGCGCTGGCGGAGCGTGTCTCTCCCCGACGCTCGGGCAAACAAATCGATACAAATACGCTCGTCCCGGACCCGCCGGGCCCGCCGGCACTGCGGCGCCGGATTGTGGCTCTGGTAGCGGGCCACGGATTCCCCCAGAATCGCCGTTTTGGCACTGCGGCAACCGCCGGCGAAGCCAAGACGGAACTGGATACCGCCCGGCGACTCCTATTGCACCCGTATGAGCCCGATCCGTAAGCCGCGCGGACTGCCACGCGCCGCCGCCATCCTCAGCGCGGCCATTCTCAGCGCGTGCGCCGTCGGCCCCAACTTCAAGCGCCCGGCGGCGCCCATGGTGAGCGACTACACGAGCCCGCCCCTCGGGGGCACGACCGCGACGCCCAATACCGGCGCGGGCGAAGCCCAGCGCTTCCTCAAGGGCAGCGACGTCACCGGCGACTGGTGGACGCTCTACCATTCGCAGCCCCTCGATGAGCTCATCGCGCAGTCCCTCACCGCGAACCCGGACCTCGGGGCGGCGCGCGCCGCGCTCTCGGTGGCCCGGGAGAACGTCCTGTCGCAGCGCGGCGCCTACTATCCGAGCCTCTCCGCCGGATTCTCCGCGAGCCGTCAAAGACAGTCGGGACAGATCGCGCCGGCTCCGAACTCCAACCTGTTTCTCTACAACCTGTTCACGCCGCAGGTGAGCGTCTCCTATGTCCCGGACGTGTTCGGCCTGAACCGCCGCACCGTCGAGTCCCTGGGAGCGCAGGCGGAAGAGGCGCGCTTCCAGCTGATCGCCACCTACAACACGCTCACCTCGAACGTCGTCGTGACGGCGATCCAGGAGGCCTCACTCGAGGCGCAGGTGAAGGCGACCCAGGAGCTCATCGACATCAACAAGCACCTGCTGGACATCCTGCAGTACCAGTTCGCCAAGGGCTACGCGAGCCGCCTCGACGTGGCCGCGCAGGAGACCCAGCTCGCGCAGGTGCTCGCGACGCTCCCGCCGCTCGTGAAACAGCTCGCGCAGCTGCGCGACCTGCTCGCGGTGCTCGCCGGCCATTTCCCCGCCGACTCGCCCGCGGCGCACTTTGAACTCACGAGCCTCACGCTGCCGCAGGACCTGCCGCTCAGCCTGCCCTCGGCGCTCGTCGAGCAGCGCCCGGACGTGCGCCAGGCGCAGGCGAACCTGCACGACGCGAGCGCCAAGATCGGCATCGCCATCGCCAACCGCTTCCCGAACATCACCCTGAGTGCCAACACCGGCAGCACGGCGCTCGCCATGAACGAGCTGTTCACCACCGGCACGGGCTTCTGGTCGATCGGCGCCGAGCTCACCGCGCCGATCTTCCAGGGCGGGACGCTCCTGCACCAGGAGCACGCCGCCAAGGCCGCCTACCGCCAGGCGGCCGAGCAGTACCGGGGCACCGTGCTCGCGGCTTTCCAGGACGTGGCCGACACGCTCGCCGCGCTCGACCAGGACGCGGAAGGACTCAAGGCCGCGAGCGCCGCGGAAGCGGCGGCGAAGGTCAGTCTCGATCTGGCGCAGGAGCAGTACCAGCGCGGCTACGCGAGCTTCCTCGCGCTGCTGAACGCCGAGCAGGCCTACCAGCAGGCCCGCGTCGCACTGGTGCAGGCGCAGGCGGCCCGCCTCGCCGACAGCGCGGCGCTCTTCCAGGCGCTCGGCGGCGGCTGGTGGCACCGGCCGGACCTCGCCTCCGATGCCGATGCCAAGTAGCGTCCAGCCGGGCTCCCGGCTCGGCGCCCGCGCGACCGCCGTGCTCGCCGCGACGCTGCTCGTCGGCGCCTGCGGTGGCGGCAACGACAAGGAAGCCCCCGCGGTCACGCCGGGCAACGTCACGCTCACCCCCGCGCAGCGTCAGCACATTCACCTCTACACGGTCACCCCGGGCAATTTCCGCAGGACCGTCGATGCGAACGGCGCGGTGGACTTCGACGCCGACCAGTCGGTGAGCGTGCTCGCCCCGTTCTCCGGGCCCGTCGCGAAGCTCCTCGTCGAGCAGGGCGACCAGGTGAAGGCGGGTGACGCACTCGCCGTGATCGACTCGCCGGACTTCGCCGAGGCGATCAGCACCTACCGCAAGACGATCTCGACCGCCAAGACCAACCGCCATCTCGCCGACATCGACCAGGACCTGCTCGCGCACAACGGCATCTCCGAGCGCGAGGCGGCGCAGGCACAGACCGACGCGGTCAGCGCCGAGGCGGACCGTGAGGCGGCGCTGCAGGCGCTCGTCGCGCTGCAGGTGAACCCGCAGGCCATCAAGGACATCCGGGAGGGGCGCCCGCTCACGCACGCCCCGGCCATCATCCGCTCGCCGGTCGGCGGCACGGTGGTCGAGCGTCTGGTCACGCCCGGGCAGCTGCTGCAGGCGGGCACCACGGCCTGCTTCACGGTCGCCAACCTCTCGCGCGTCTGGGTGATGGCGCAGCTCTTCGGCGCCGATCCGACGCGGGTGAGCGTCGGGGACCCGGTGCAGATCCTGACCGGCGTCGACGGCGCGAGCCTGCCGGGCACGATCGACAAGATCTCCGACCTCGTCGACCCGGACACGCGTGCGGTCGCCGTGCGCGTGCTCGCCGACAACCCCGGCCACGTGCTGCGCAAGGACATGTACGTGCGCACGCTCATCCAGGCACGCGAGGAGACCCATGCGCTGCTGGTGCCGGTATCGGCCGTGCTGCACGATGACGAGAACCTGCCATTCGTCTACCGCCTCGCAACCGACGGCAGTTTCGCGCGCGCGCACGTGACGGTCGGCTACCGGGGCGATGAACGCTACGAGATCAGCGAGGGCCTGAAGGCCGGCGACCAGGTCGTGGTCGACGGCAGCATCTTCATGCAGTTCATGCAAAGCCAGTGAGCGCGACGCTGCCGCCGCCGGGGTCGACACCGCGCACGGCCTCGATCATGGACCGGATCGTGGCGTCCTCGCTGCGGCAGCGCCTGATCGTCATCCTGATGATGCTGGTGCTGGTCGGGGCGGGCCTGCGCTCGCTGCAGCGGCTGCCGGTGGACGCCTATCCGGACCTCTCCCCGCCGATCGTGGAGATCATCACCCAGTGGCCGGGGCACGCCGCCGAGGAGGTCGAGCGGCTCATCACGGTGCCCGCCGAGCGCGAGATGAACGGGCTGCCGCGCCTGGTGAACAGCCGCTCGATCTCGCTCTACGGGCTCTCGGACGTCATCCTCACCTTCCAGATCGGCACCGACAACTACTTCGCCCGCGAGCAGGCCTTCCAGCGCCTCTCCGATCTCACCCTGCCCTCGGGCGTGAGCCCGACGCTCTCGCCGCTGTCGGCGCCCTCGGGCCTCATCTACCGCTACGTGCTGCAGAGCTCGGACCGCTCGCCGATGGAGCTCAAGACCTTCGAGGACTGGACCATCGAGCCGCAGTACCGCTCGGTGCCGGGCGTCGCCGACGACTCCGGCTTCGGCGGCGGCACGATGCAGTACCAGGTGCTGCTCGATCCGGCCAAGGTGGCATCCGTCGGCCTGTCGGTGCAGCAGGTGGAGAGCTCGCTGTCCGCCAACAACGCCAACGCCGGTGGCGGCTTCTACTCCCAGGGAGGTCAGTTCTACTACGTGCGCGGCGCGGGGCGCCTCGAGACGCTCGAGGACATCGGCAACGTGGTGGTCGCGATGCAGAACGGCACGCCCGTCCTGGTGAAGGACATCGGCCGCGTCGTCATCGGCATCGCCCCGCGGCTCGGGGAGTTCGGCTACCAGGACCAGGACGACGCGGTCGAGGGCGTGATCCGGCTGCGCACGGGCGAGAAGACCCAGGACGTGCTCAAGCGCGTCGAGGCCAAGACGCGCGAGCTCAACGAGGAGATCCTGCCGAAGGACGTGAAGGTCGTGCCCTTCTACGACCGCAGCGATCTCGTCAGCCTCACCCGCGAGGTCGTGGAGGGCAACCTCCTGCGCGGCATGGTGCTCGTGGTCGCGGTGCTCATCTTCTTCCTGTACGACTTCCGCGCCGGGCTCATCGTCGCCACCAGCATCCCGCTCGCCCTGCTGTTCGCCTTCATCTGTCTCGACCTGCAGGGCGCGTCCGCCAACCTGCTCTCGATCGGCGCGGTCGACTTCGGCATCCTCGTGGACGGTGCGGTGGTGATGGTGGAGAACATCTACCGCCGGCTGGCGCTGCGCACGGACACGCCGTTGAACGTGGTCGAGGTCATCCGCGAGGCGGCCGCCGAGGTGGACCGGCCGATCTTCTACGCGGTGGCGGTGATCGTCGCCGGCTTTCTGCCCATCTACGTGCTCTCGGGGCCCTCGGGGACGCTGTTCAGGCCGATGGCGGACACGATGGTGTTCGCGCTCGTCGGTGCGCTCATCGTCACGCTCACGCTGCTGCCGGTGCTGTGCGCCTGGTTCATGCGCGCCGGCGTCACCGAGCGGCGCAACCGCGCCTTCGAGGCGATCCGCGCGCGCTACACGGTGGGACTTGACTGGTGCCTCGCCAACCCCTGGCGCACCACCCTCGCCTCGGCGCTGCTGCTCGTCCTGTCGCTCCTGCTCATCCCGCGCGTCGGCGCCGAGTTCATGCCGCACCTGGACGAGGGCGCGCTGTGGGTGCGCGCGACCATGCCGTACACCATCTCCTTCGACGAGGCGGCCAAGATCGCCCCGCAGGTGCGCACCGTGCTGCGCTCGTTCCCGGAAGTGACCACGGTCGCCTCCGAGCTCGGACGGCCCGATGACGGCACCGATCCGACCGGCTTCTTCAACGTCGAGTTCTACGTGGGCCTGAAACCCTACGGCGCGTGGCGCGGCTCCTACCACGACAAGGCCGGGCTCATCGAGGCGGTCAACGCCAAGCTCGCCGCCTTTCCGGGCATTACCTTCAACTACACCCAGCCGGCGGAAGACGCGGTCGATGAGGCGGAGACCGGCCTGAAGAGCGCGCTCGCGGTCAAGGTGTTCGGCGCCGACCTCGTGACGCTCGAGCAGAAGGGCAAGGCCATCAAGCAGGTGCTCGAGCGCGTGCGCGGCATCCGCGACGTGACCCTGGTGCAGGAGCTCGGCCAGCCGAGCCACACCCTCAAGATCGACCGCGCCCGCACCGCCCGCTACGGCGTGAACGTCGATGACGTGAACGGGGTGATCCAGACGGCGATCGGCGGCGACGTCGCGACCGAGGTGGTGCAGCAGGAGAAGGAGTTCGACCTGGTCGTGCGCCTCGAGCAGCAGTACCGCGACAACCCGGAGGAGATCGGCAATATCCGGGTCGCGACCGCGGGCGGGCAGCAGATCCCGCTGCGCGAGCTGGCCGACATCCGTGTGACCAACGGCGCGTCTTTCATCTACCGCCAGGACAACTCGCGCTACATCGGCGTGCAGTTCTCGGTGGAGGGGCGCGATCTCGCCGGCGCGGTCGACGACGCCATGAGCCAGGTGAACGCGCGGGTGCCGCTGCCGCGCGGCTACCGCCTGGACTGGGGCGGGGAGTACAGCGAGTACACCGCCTCGCGTGCGCAGATGCAGGTCATCCTGCCGCTCACGCTCGGCCTCATCTTCCTGCTGCTGTTCGCGCTCTACAGCAACTTCAAGTTCCCCTTCATCACCGTGCTCGGCGTGGTGCTGTCGGCCCCGGTCGGCGGCATCGTCGCCCTCTGGCTGACCGGGACGCCCTTCTCGGTATCCTCGGGGATCGGCTTCCTCGCCCTCTTCGGCGTCTCGGTGCAGACCGCGGTGGTCTACATCTCGTACGTGAACGAGCTGCGCCGCGACGGCACCCCGCTCACGGAGGCGATCCGCCACGGGGCCATCCTGCGGCTGCGCCCGATCATGATGACCGCCCTCGTGGCCGCGCTCGGCCTGCTGCCGGTAGCGCTCGCCACCGGCGTCGGCACCGACTCGCAGCGACCCTTTGCGCTCGTGATCGTCAGTGGACTGTTCACGCGGCTGCTGATCAGCATCTTCCTGATGCCCGCCCTCTACACGCTCGTCGCGCGCGAGGGCGACCGCCTCGAGGTCTAAAGGGCGCAGCGTTCAGCGCACGTAGAAGCGCACGCGCGCGGTCCTCTGCGGGGTCGCGTCCGCGGCGCCTGCGATCTGCGCGTAGGCCTCGTGCACGCCCGGGGCGAGGGGCCACGCGTAGTGAGCGTCCGCCGTGCGCGCGACCACGCGGTCATCCACATACCAGGCCACCTCGCGCAGCTCGGGCACGCCCGCGACGCTCATGGGCAGCGCCTGCAGCTCCTGCGGAATGCGCGGGTCGCGCGCCACCTGAAGGCCCGGCGTCGGTGCGCTCAGGCGGAACTCGGGCGGCGCCGGGGGCGCCGGCCGGACCTGCGGCAGGGTGTCCGGCAGGAACCATTCCGGTGTGCTGCTGCACCCTCCGTCGGCCGGGCGGCCGCTGTCGCGGCAGATGTCGGCGGCCACGAGCTTCGCGCTCAGCCACAGAGGGCGGGTGTCGGCACCGGCGTTGAGCTGCGCGAAGACCGAGCGCAGCACCTGCGCGGGACCGGCGGCCCCCGTCACTCCGTCCATCGGCGCCTCATCGAGATTGCCCATCCACACCGCGACGGTGTGCGCATAGTCAAAGCCGATCGCCCAGGCGTCGCGGTAGTCGCTCGAGGTACCGGTCTTGATGGCGGTCTCGACCGCAAAGCGCAGCCCGGGCCCGAACTCGCGTGCGCGTGCGCCGGGATCGGCGAGGATGTTTGCGATGAGCGAGGCCGCCTCGGGAGAGATGACGGGGACGTCCGCCGCGCCCGCGGCGCCGCGCGGCACGGCGGTGAGCGGCAGGTAGCGGCCGCGCCGTGCGAGTGCGGTGTAGGCCTGTGCCATCTCGTACAGCGACACCTCCCCGTTGCCGAGCGCCAGGCCGTCCCCGTAGTAGTCCGGGTGCTGCGCGAGGCTCACGACTCCGAGCGCGTGCAGCCGCGCGAGGAACGCCCCGCAGCCGACGAACCGCAGCGTCTTGACGGCGGGCACGTTGAGCGAGTTGCCGAGCGCCTCGCGCAGGCGGATCGGCCCGTAGTGCACCCGGCTGTAGTTGCGGAAGGTGTGCAGCCCGCCGCCGACGCCCTCGGAGAGCTCGCTGTCGTCGATGAGGGTCGCCGCCGTCCAGCCGCGCTCGAGCGCCAGCGCGTACAGCAACGGCTTCATCGTCGAGCCGGGCTGGCGCGGCAGGAGCACGGTGTCGTAGCCGAGACCGGAGTCCGCGGCCGCCGCGCCGCCCGGATGGCCGACCACCCAGGCGAGGATCTCGTTGCGCTCGTGGTCGATCACGAGCACCGCACCCTCGTGCACGTGCCATTTCACGAGTCCCGCGAGCGCCACGTCGAGCGTGCGCTGCACGCTTGATTGCAGGTACGGATCGAGCGTGGTCGCGAGCTCGCCCGTGGGCGCGGCCGGATAGTGGCCCAGGACGTGGGCGACGAAGTGCGCGGCATCCGCGCCCGCTGCGGCAGCGGTCGCGTCCGGCACCGGGACGCGCAGGTCGCGCCGCTCATCGGCCGTGAGCGCGCCGGTTGCGACCAGGCGGTCGGCGAGCTCGGTGACGGCGCGGCGCGCGCGGTCGAGGTTGCGCTGCGGGTCCATCCCGGCGGGCGAGCGCACCAGGACCACGAGCGTGAGCATTTCCGCGCGCGTCAGCGTGCTGAGGTCGCGGCCGTAGTAGTAGTGCGCCGCCTGCAGCACGCCGCGGCGGCGCGCGCCGTAGGGCACCTGGTTCAGGTAGAAGGCGAGGATCTGCTCCTTGCCGTAGCGGGCCTCGAGCCGCCCCGCCTCGAAGCCCTCGAGCCAGCGCGACCAGAGCGTGCGTGGCCGCGGATGCAGCATGCGCACGACCTGCTCGGTGATGGTGCTCGCCCCGCGCACGGAAGCGCCGTGCTCCAGGTCGGTGCCGAGCGCCGCCAGGCGCGCCGGCCAGTCGACGCCTTCGTGGCCGTAGAAGTGCTGATCCTCGGAGAGCACGAACGCGCGCTGCAGGAAGGCCGGCACGGATGGGAGCGGCACGACGTCGGCCACGTTCCAGGCATTCTCGAGGCTGACGGCGAGGCGGCTGCCGTCGCGCGCGAGCACCACCGGCCGCACCGCGCCCGAACGCGCAACCTCGAGGCCGCCGGGGAAGTCGCGCAGCGCCCCGTGCGTCGCCACGGCCAGCAGCGCGCCGGCCATGAGGCCTGCCGCGGCGAGCGCCGCGAGCGAGCGTGCCCAACTGCTTTGTGGCAGGGCGCTCATGGGGTCCTCGACGGCGGCGGCTCGATGACGGTGAGACGCGCCGGCGTGCCCTTGCCATAGACGTCCGGGTCGTACATCTCCTGCGCGCGCGGCGGTGCCACCGAGAACTCGCCCGCCGCGATGGCCTGCGCCGCGTAGCTCAGGTGGTAATGACCGGCCGGCAGGTAGTCGGCGTAGAAGCGCGCCGCGTCATGACGCAGCTCGCGATGATAGAAGTCCCAGAGCGCCACCCCGTACTCGCTCCAGTCCGCGTAGCGGAACCAGAACGCACCGCCCGCCGCCTGGAATTCGGCCGCGTCCGCGTCGACCGTCGAGGCGGTGGCGAGCTCGCGGTTCACCGGCTCCAGTCCGCCCGGCACCGGGTCATCGACGACGACGAAGTTGCGCGCCCCGGGTACGGACACGTAGAGGTCGACGCGCACCAGCTCCCCGCGCGCGATCTGAAGCGGCGAGGTGAGCAGCCGCCAGGACCCTTCGCGCTGCACGCTGTACTCGCGCGTGATCTCGATGCCGGCGTTCGTACTCTGCGCGAGCGGCTCGGGCAGCGCGTAGCTCAGGCGCGCCGAGTAGTACAGCCGCCCGCCGCCGGTGCGCTCGATGCGCAGGCTCGCACGGCGCCCGGGATCCGCGGCGGCGTTGGCACGCGTCAGGGTGATCGCGGGGTCGCGGAAGGACGAGAACTGCGCCTCCCCCAGGGACTCCTCGCCGAGGCGCGCGCGCGCGGTGAACTGCGGTGCCTCCTGCTCGTAGAGCGCGGCGTAGGCGGCGAGCGCGTTCAGGCAGTAGACGTTTTCCTGGGTGTTCTCCCAGTGATCGCGCTGCCCGCGCGTCTGGGTGATCTGACGCACGAGCTTGAAGGGGACATCGCCCACGAGGCGCGCACCGTCTGCGCGTTCCCCGTGGGCAACGAATGCCTCGAGGATGGCGCACTGCGAGCGGCCCGGAGTGGCCAGCAGCTGCGACCAGCCGTCGTCCCAGCGCTCGGTGAACTGGAACTTGCCGCCGCTCTGGTCGGCGTGCGCGAGGATGCGCCGCGCGCCGTCCGCGGCGAGGGCCTCGCCCCCCGGCACGTGCAGGGCCGCCCGCACAAAGGCGGCCTGGCCGAAGAGGTCCATGTCCGGGACAAACGGCGCGTAGCGCTCCAGGTCCGCGCGCTGGACGCGGCCCCGGGCCGCGAGCGCCGCGAGCGCGACGGCGCGAACCGAGGAGACCATGCCGTCGCTGTAGAAGGTGGGCGCCGCCCGCTCGCGCAGGAAGCGCTCGAGGTAGGCGTCAAGGCGCGCCTCGACCTCCCCGGGCACGTGGTAGCCGGCCGCGCCGAGCTCCTGGAACGCGAGCGCGGTCGCCGCGGACAGGTACGGGCTCACGCGCTCGTCCATGCCCGCCCAGAATGCCATGCCGCCGTTGGGCGCCTGAAAGCCGGCGGCCTCATCGAGTACCGCCTGCGGCACCGCCTCGGCCCCCGGCCAGCTGAAGTCGGCGGGGAAGTAGGCGCGCAGCCGCACGTAGGCCGCCGCGGCCTGCGCGCGGCTCAGGCGCTGCTCCCAGCAGCCGTACGGATAGTCGCGCAGGTAGGCGATGGCACCGGTGAGATTGCCGATGACGGTCGGGGAGAGCACGAGCGAGAGCGAGCCGGTCGCCGCGAGCATCTGCTGCGGGAAGGCGACCGGCTCGCTGACACTGTCCTTCTGAGTCGTACCGTAGCTCGCGGCGACCTCGAGCGCCGCCCGCCGGTGCACCGGCAGCGTCACCTCGAGGGAGTCGTGATCGGAGGCGTCCCCGGCGCTCGCCGTGAGTCGGATCGTACCCTCCCCCTCCGCGGCGACCGGCAGCGCGACGCTCGCGCGCTCGAAGGGCGCGAGCGCGAGCGTCTTCTGCGCGCGCGCTTCGCCGCCCGCGAGCGCGCCGCGCGCGCTCACCGTGACGGTCAGCTCGCGCGGCGCGGGGGCCCGGTTGAGGACGCTGAAGCTGGCGACGGCCTGATCTCCGGAGGCGAGCTGGTTCGGCAGCGCCGGCTGCAGCTCGGTGAGCTTGGTGCTCGCGAACTTGCCCTCCCCGAGACCGAGGCGATCCCCGGGAGTCACCGCGAGCGCGAACACGCGCCAGCCGGTGAGGTTGTCGGGCAGCTGAAACTCGAGCCGCGCCCGTCCGCGGCCGTCCGCGCGCACGGAAGGGTTCCAGTAGGCGACGTAGTTCCTCACCACGCGCAGGTCGAAGCCCGCGCCGCCGTCGCCGCCGGCGTTCGCGCCCTTCTTCTCGAACTTGGTGAGCCCGACGAGCCGGTTCAGGATGTCGAAGTTGCTCACGTCGAGCGGATCCAGGCGATAGAGCCCGGCGTACGGGTCGAAATAGCCACGCCCGTCCTGGATGAGATCAAACACCGCCTCATCGAGCACCGCGACGGCGAACTCCACGGGCTGCGCCTGCCCGGGCGCCCCGGCGTGCGCCCGCGCGGCGAGCTCGAGCGTCACGCGCTCGCGCGGCCGGTAGCTGCCCCGGTCGCTGCGCACGCTCACCTCGAGCGCCTTGTAGGGATCTTTGACACTCAGGTCGAGGTAGCCGATGCGATAGGTCGGACGCCCGAGGTCGACACCCTCCTGCGCCACGCCCGCGCCGGGTACCGGCGCGGCACGCGGCGCCATGACCAGCACCGAGAGGTAGAAGCCGGGCACGAAGTCCGGCTCGACCGGGAAATCGATGACCGGCGCGCTGCCTGCGAGCGGCTGCACCCAGCGCTTGATGACGCCGTAGCGCTCGATGGTGACGAGCGCGCGCGCACCCGGGAAGGGATTGCGCACGAGAACGCGGGCGTGCTCGCCGACTTTATAGGCCTGCTTCTCCGGTACCAGACTCAGGCTCATGTCCTCGGGCTCGTCCCAGAGCACGCGGCCCTTGCCGGTCACCCAGGTGCACAGCTCCGTCGTATGGGTGCGTCCCTTCTGGTCCTGGATGCTCGCCTGGATGCTGTAGAGCCCGGGGCCCGCGGGCGTGAAGCCGCACTCTTGCGGCGTCGTCGCCGAGGACGCACTGCAGGCGGTGTGTTCCACCCAGCTGTTCTCGTAGTGCGTGAGGTAGGCGTTGCCGGCGCCGCGGATGCGCGCCGCGGTGGTCACCTCGCCCGCGACGCTCACCGTGACGGGGACCTCGGGCACGACCGCGCCGCGCTGATCGAGCACCAGGAACTCCACGGCCGCGGGCTTGCCCTCCTCGAGCATCCAGTGGCTGCTGCGCAGCCCGACGTAGCGGTCGCGGCCGCGGTACTCGGCCCGCGAGCGCGTCGCGACGTACTTGCCGCGGTCGTCGCGCACCGCACTCTCGGCCTCGAGCCGCCCGTAGACGATGTTGGCGTCCGGCAGCGCGAACTTCGTGGTGAGCTCGCCGCGCTCATCGACCGTGCCTTCCGACTCGTGCACGACCGACATCTGCTCGCGCTGCGTGAGCCCGCAGTGCCCCAGGGGCTCCTCGCTCTGAAAGCTGAAGCCGGCGGCACGCGGGTCATCGAACTCGATGGGCTCGGGGTACGCGCGCGCGCTGACGCGCGTGCCGGCGCGGGCGTACGGGCCGCCGCCGTGCAGCGTCGCATGCGTCGCCACCTCGACCGTGTCTCCCGGCGCGAACAGCGCCCCGTTGAGCGTGTTGTGCACCTGAAAGGGCGCGGGCGTGAAGTCGGCGACCACGGTGCGCAGCGGGACCCACTCCTCGCCGCCGCGGGACAGGCGGAACTCGTACGCGCCGACCGCGCCCGTGGGCGCGACGCGGAACTGCCCCGCGTAGGCACCGAACTCGGACAGCTCCAGAGCGTTCACCTCGTGCACGACCTGGCCGGTCGGATCGCGCACCTCGAGGTGGTAACCGCCGCGCTCGCTCACCGCGGCGAGCGAGCGGTTCGCCTGGTTGCGCACGTACAGCTTGTACTGCACCGTGTCGCCGAGCTTGTAGACCCCCTGCGCGGTCGTCCCCCAGGCGCGCACGTGCCCGTCGCGCGGCCGGCCCTGCGACCAGACGCGGCCGCGCGAGGCGCGGTAGCTGTCCACCAGGAAGTCCGCGTCCAGCGGCAGCAGTGCGAGGTCGCCCGAGTGATCGACCCGCACGGTGAGGCGGCGCGCGGGAAAGCGGCGTACGCCGGGATCGGCGAGCGCCGGATCGAGCGTCTCGCGGCCGGGCAGGAGCGCGGTGCCCGCGCCGTCGGTGCGCGCCTCGGCGAGCGCGTCCGGCGTGCCGTCGAGGCCGTCTGATTCCTCGTAGACGCGCACGCGCGCCCCCTCGACCGGCAGGCCGCCGGCGAGCGTCGTGACCCACACGAGCGTGTTGTAGTGGCCGAGCTTCACGTGCACGGCGAAGGGGGTGACTTGGGCAAAAAAGCGCCCGGTGTTGCCGGCGCCGCCACTGCCGTAGTCGTCCTCGTCCTCGAAGTAGCGGCCGCGCTCGCGCGCCGGCGGCGTGGGGTGCGGGGTGAGCGTGCCGCTCACGACGCCCGAGCGGCCGCCGAGGAGCTCGCGCACCGGCAGCGGTGCGGCGTAGGCGACGTCCCAGGCGCGCGTGAGCGGCTGCGTGTGCACGAGGTCGTACTCACTGCCGGTTCCGGTCAGCCGCCCGTAGCGGATCTGCAGGTCGGTGAGGTTGGTGACGTAGACGGGCATCTGCGTGGGCGCATCCTTCTCCAGCACGGCCACGTGCGAGGTGAGCCGCAGGCGCGGCGCGCGGTGATCGGTGGCGAAGCGCATCGCCGTCGCCCCGCCCGGGGCGCGGCCGAATTCATCGCGCACGCCCTCCAGGCCCGCGACGGCGTAGTCGCGAAAGGCGAGCAAGTGCTGCGGCAGCGCCACCTCGTAGGTCGCGCCGCGCCGGTACGCCGTGCCGAGCGAGGAGTACGGATAGACGTTCGCCCAGGGGTCGTAGTCGCTGCGGCCGCCCGCGAGATCGGGCTCCAGGTGCAGGTGCCCGCGGATCTCGCCGGCGATGACGGGGGCGCTGAATACCAGCGCGACGCGTGCGAGCGGATTGCAACGCGGCACGGGTGAGGCCCCCGGCGCGATCAGGACCTCGTGCGCATCGACACTGCAGCGCACGCCGAGGAAACGAAATGCCGGAAACGTGTCGAAGTCGACGACCCTGCGGTGCTCAACTCCGCGCAGGGAGCCGGCGTAACCGGTGAGTCCCGGCTCGACCTCGAGACTCGCCGCTGCATCCCCGGGGAGCTCGGCGGCCGGGGACACCAGCCAGAGCCGGCGCGACTCGAGTGGCCGGCCCGCGCCGGAGGGGGCGCTCGCTCCCGGCAGGACGAGGACCTGCTTCTCACCCGGCAGGATGAAGACGCGGAACACCTCGCGGTCGTAGGGGGCGGGCTCGACCAGGACGCGTGCCCGGCCGGAGAAATGCAGATGCTCGCTGACCGACTCGCGCGTCACCGGCTGGTTGAAGAGGACCTCCACGACCGGCGTCCCGGGCCCGCGCCAGGTGCGGAACCCGTAGCTCTTGATCGCGGGCCGCTCGGTCGCAAAGCCCGCGCGGAACGCCTGCTTCAGTACGTTGCCGTCCTCGGCCACGAGTCCAGCGGGCACGCTGAGTGTGTAGCGCGTCGCGGGCACCAGGGCATCCGCGGCGTCGAGCTCGCACGCGAGCGAGCGAGTGTCCAGCCAGTGCCAGTGGCACGCGAGCGCCGGGGTGATGCGCACGCTGGCCGCGTCGCCCTGCCCGGAGCGCGCGCCGAGCGGCACCATCGGCCGGTCAAAGCGCACCACGACCTGCCGCCCCGCCGGTACATCCTGTCCCTCCGGGGTGACGCGCACCACGTGCACGTCGCCCTTGGGCAAGGCGTCCGCAGAATCAAACGCCGCGGGAATCGGCGCGGCCGCGATGAGACACGCGAGCAGCGTGCCGCAGGAGCGGACCGGCGTGATGTTCATGAGCTTTCCTCGGGCATGTCCGGGACCACCGGCCGGACGGCGCACGTGCGCCCGGCCGCGTACGCCCCTGAGGTTGTGACGCCGTTGTGGCCTCGCGCGGGAGGAATTCGGGCAGTTTGTGGCGGGGGGGCTCGCCGGGCGCGGCGGAGCTAGCGGACGGCGGCCTCGAGGGCGCGGCGCACGACCGCAAGTCCAGCCCGCGCGGCGCTGCGCGGGACACCCGCGAAGCCGAATACCAGGCCGCCCGGGGCGGGCGCGCCGTACTTGGAGAGCGGGTGCACCTCGACGCCCTCGCGCGCGCAGTGCTCGGCGACGCGCGCGTCCGAGAGGCGCTGCGCCCACGCGGCGCGGAAGTGCGCCGTGACGTGCATCCCGGCGCGCGCGGGGCCGAATTCGACGTAGTCGGCCAGCACGCGCGCCTCCTCGAGAAAGGCGCGGCGATTCTCGTCGTAGAGTGCGCGCGTGCGGCGCAGGTGCCGCGCGAGGTGTCCCTCGCGGATGAAGGCGGCGAGCACGCCCTGGGTGAGCAGCGCGGTGTGCCCGTCCGCGACGTGCTTGGTATTCACGAACGGCCCCACGAGCGGCTCGGGCACGATCGCATAGGCCACGCGCAGCCCCGGGAAGAGGATCTTGTTGAAGCTGCCGATGTAGATCACCCGGCCCGCCGGGTCGGTCCCCTGGAGTGAGGCGATCGGGCGCCCCTCGTAGCGATAGTCCCCGTCGTAGTCGTCCTCGAGGATGTAGGCGTCGGCCTCGCTCGCCCAGTCGAGGAGCTCGCGCCGCCGCTCGAGGGACATCTCGCACCCCAGTGGGTACTGGTGTGCCGGCGTCACGTAGGCGAGACGCGCGCGCGGCTCGAGCGCGATTCCCGCCGCGACGCTCAGTCCGTGCGTATCCACCGGCACCGGCACCACCTCAAGACCCGCCCCGCGCAGCACGTACTGCGCCGGCTGGTAGCCAGGCTGCTCGACCCAGGCACGCGCTCCCGGGTCGGCGAGAGCGCGCGCCGCGAGGTCGAGCGCCTGCTGCGTGCTCGTCACCACGATCACCTGCCCGGGTGATGAGCGCGTCGCACGCATGGCGGCGGCGTGCGCGGCGATCGCCTCGCGCAGCGCCTCGAGGCCGTTGCTCGCGCCGTATTCCCAGTAGGCGTTGCCGGCGCGGCGGGCTTCGCGGTTGAGCAGCCGGTTCCAGACCTTGCGCGGAAAGAGACCGACCGGCGGCAGCGAGGGCGTGAAGGCGCCCGAGCGCAGCGGCGCGTAGTGTCCCGGATAGCTCGCGAGCGAGCGGGCGCGCGCCGACAGCAGCGGCGGCCGCTGGCGCTCCGCGCGCGCCTTTCGCAGCGTGACGGGCGGCGCGTCGCGCTCCGGAAGGCGCGCGGCTACGAAGGTGCCGGCGCCGCGGCGGCGCACGAGGTAGCCCTCGGCGGCGAGCTGGTCGAGCGCCGCGTCGACGGTGTTGCGCGATACCCCGAAGTCCTTCGCGAGCGTGCGCGCCGAGGGCAGCCGCGCGCTCGCCGCAAGCGCCCCGCTGGTAATCGCCGCATGCAACCGCTCACGGATGCGCTCGGCCGCGCCCTGGGCGGGCGCGGCCGCGGCGATCACGTCGACGGAAAAGACCGAAGCGGCCTGCTTGGGCATCGCTCATCAGTTTAGCCCTTCACGCGGGTGTGATCGCAGATCCAGTTGGTCTCCCACGTCTTGCCGTCGACGCAGAAGGCCTGCTGCCAGCGGGCGTGATCGTGATCGATGCGCGTCCACAGGAACTGCACCTTCACCGGCCGGCCGTCGTCGGTGTCGTCTCCGTAGAACAGTCCGCGGTTGCCGCTGAAGCCGCCGACCACCGGCGGGAACAGCACACCGGTGCGGCTGTTGATCCAGTAGATGTACCAGTGGCGCTTCTCTATATCGAAGGCGCGCACGGTCATGCCGGACCATCCCTTGGTGGGAAAGTCGACGTCGTAGTCCAGGTTCACGACCCCGCCCAGGTGACTGCCGCAGGTGAGGTGCCCGGGAAACTCGTCCCAGTCGTCGCTGCCGGCGAAGCGCTTCTTCAGGCGGCGGTTGGCGCCGTTCCAGCTGCCGAAGAAGAAATCGAAGTCGTGGACGTCCCCGGTCGGCGGGGTGATATCGGCGACGGAGACCGGGGCGGCGGGAGCCGCCGCCCGCGCGCCGCCGAGGAGACCCAGGGAGCCGGCCCCGGCGAGCGCCTGCACGAGCAGGCGGCGGTTGATCAAAGCGGAGTGGTTCATGGTGCGCACCTGGTGACAGCGTGAGCCGGCAACGTGCGCTCCACGGCAGGTCACGGGAAGGGCCATTTAGGTGCGGCGTCTTGCGCCACCGGCCCGGCCAGATCGCGACCGTTCGCGCGGCCGCGCGGGCCGCACGCTCGGGCGCATCGGCGCGAGTCTAGTGGCGCTTGAAGTACTGCACGGCCCGCTCGTGCTTCAGCGCGGCCGCGCGCGTGGCAAACGTGCCGAGGTTGCGGCGCTTACCGGTGCGCGGGTCGGACTTGCGGGAGTAAAGGCGGTACTTCCCCGAGGGGAGCTTGCGGATCATGGCGGGCACACTAACCCCCGCGCGGCCGCGGTGTCCGTCTGCGCGAACGCCGTGACCCTGTCGGCCGCGACGGACGTGCGGTCGGCGAGGCCGCCGGGTGCGCCCTTTGAATTCTGCGGCCTTGCGACGGACGCGCGCGTAAGCCCGCCCGGGGGAGGTGCACCCGGCCGGGAAGCTCGGCACGCAAACCGGCGCGGAAGTTCCGCCGTCCAGGACTGCATCGTGCGCCGACTTGCCGCGGTGCAGGGGCGCCTTTAAGCTCAATCAAGGTGCTATCGCGCCTAAGTCAAGTCACGAACAACGGGGTCAACGGAATGTCCGCGATGGTCGTCAACACGAACTACCTGTTCAACAGGTTGCTCGAGAAGCTCGGAGTCGACGTGATCTGCGACGTCGGCTCCATGGACGGCTCGGATGCGCTGCGCTTTCGCGGCGCGCGTCCCGGCGCGCAGATATACGCCTTCGAGTGCAACCCGGAGAACGTGCGGCTGATGCGCGACGACGCACGGCTGCGCGCGGGCGACATCCGCATCGTGCCGAGCGCGGTGAGTGATCAGGACGGTGAGGCCGATTTTTTCCTGGTGCCGGCCGATTACAGCTACTCGCGCCGCAACGACGCGCGTGGCATGAGCTCGCTCTACCGGCGCCCGTCCGCCATGCCGCCCGAGACCGTGCGCGTCCCGACCACGCGACTCGACACTTTCTTTCGCGACAAGTGCACCCCGGAAACCCGGCTGGCGCTGTGGATCGACACCGAGGGCAAGTCATTCGAGGTGATCCAGGGAACGACCGGCATTGCCCAGCAGCTGCGCGTGCTGCACATCGAGCTCGAGAGCACCAACTACGTCGCCCCCGGGCAGAAGCTGTACCCGCAGGTGAAGGCGCAGCTCGAGAAGCTCGGCTTCAGCGAAGTGGCCACCGACAAGAGCACCAGCTACCCGCAGTTCAACGCCATCTTCGTGCGCAACAGCCACAGCCTGCCGCTGCTGCTGTGGCTGAAGACCTACCTGTTCCGCGACCGGCTGAACTTCAGGCTCGCCGCGGCGCTCGCGCGCCTGCGCTCGGCGGGCGCGAATCGCTAGCCGCCACCGCTCGGCCGGGCGCCCGCGGTGCGCCCCTCAGCTCCCGCCCGAATGCCACGCCGCCGCCACGTCGGCGAGCCCGAAGCCGTAGCCCGGATCCCAGGCCGCCGATCCGAGCGGGGCGGCGGTACTGCGCAGTGACTTCAGCACCCGCGCGCGATCGAAGCCGGCGCTCTCGAGGAGCGCCGCGGCTCCCGCGATCGCCGGAACGGCGGCGGAGGTTCCGCAGAACTTGTTGTCGGCGAGTGTCACTCCGTTGCTGAAGGGCACGGTCACACAGTCCGGAGCGACGAGGTCGGGCTTGGCCGCCAGGAGCGGCGCCGCGAGGCGCGTGTAGTCGAAGCCGTCCGGCGCGCCCGCGTCGGCCGTCGCGCTGAAATCGATGCGGAACGGGCCGTGGTTGGTCCAGTCCTCGAGCTTCCCGGGAGCCTGCGCGCTCACCGCGCCGACGACCAGCGCGTCCTCGAAGTCACCGACGGTGCCGCCGGCGAGACCGGAGGTCGCGAACGTGAACGCCTGGCACTCGATGTTGCAGGTCCTGCTGCCCTCCGTGAACTGCACGGCGAGGCCCGCGGACGCGCCGCCGTCGAGCGTGACGATCAGGCGCACGACCTGCGCGGCGCCGCTCGCGTTGCTGTAGTCCACGAGCAGCGACGGGTCGGACTGAGCGCTCGCGCGGCTGAGCTCGTTGCCACTCTCATCGAGGAGATAGGCGCTCAGGGCACGGTTCGCCGCCCCGTGAGGCGGGTCATTCCAGTTGAGAAAGACGGACAGCTCCTTGCCGGCCGGCACGGTCACGGCGTTGAAGGCCTGACTGGCCGCGCCGCTCGCGGCACCGAAGTCGAGCAGCGTCGCGCTGCCCGCGGACACGGTGCCCGTGACCGGCACGAACGGCCCCTGCCAGTAACCGCCGTTCTGCTCGTTACCCGCGAGGTGGATGAACACCAGACGATCATTGGCCGCCTCGAGCCCCGCGACCAGGGCCGCGGTGCCATCCGGATAGAACTGGCCGGCGAACAGGATGTCATCGACGACGATGTCGGCGTGGAAGTGGGTGACGAGATCGCTGATGCAGCCCTCGAAGTCGAGATCGATGCCGTCGCAGAAGCCGAGGACGGCATCCGGCGCGTGCTGGTGGACGAGCTCGAGCATCCAGCTGCCCTCGTCGAGCGAGCCGGGCGTGCTCTGGCTCACGTACAGATCCCGTGGCAGAAGGCCCGCGTCCTGGTAGGAGGCGAGATTCACCACTCCCGTGCTGATTACCCCGACGCGCACGCCCTGCCCGGTGAAACCGGCCGCGCGCAGCTGATCCATGTGCAGTATCGCGTCCGCCTCGCTGGTGAGGGCCGCGGAGGACCCGCTGCCGGAGCCACCGCCGCCGCAGGCACTCAGCGCCAGCAGCGTGCCGAGGAGCGCTGCGCCGGCGCGCGCCTTCGCTGCCCTCGCTCGGTGGCTCACGTTCATCGCGTGCACCTCGGGCTCGGTGCGCCGTGCGGGCGCGTTCATTGTGGGTGCAAGTCGCCCGCGCGCGGGCGCTGATATAGTGCCGGCGCACCCGCGGAGCTGCAATGGAACTACATCATCCCGGATCGATCCGCACCCTGAGGGAATTCCTGACACACCTGGTGATCGTGACCCTGGGCATCCTCATCGCCCTGGGACTGGAGGCCGTGGTCGACGCGCACCACCGCAAGAAGCTCGCCGCCGAGGCCGTGGACGGCTTCCGCCACGAGCTCACCGACAACCGCGCCCAGGTCGCGGAAGTCCTGGCGCGCATGCCACGGCTGCGCGAGCAGATCGACGCGCAGATCGGCGCACTCGGCGCGCCCGCCCCGCCCACGACAGCCGGCCAGCCGATCAAATACCCGGGGATCACTTTCGATCTCATGACGACGGCGAGCTGGGACACCGCGATCGCGACGCAGGCCCTGAACGACATCCCGTATGCGCGCGTCAGGGGCTACAGCGAGGCGTACGGGGTCCTCAGGCTCTTCGTCGAGGAGGAGCGGATCGGCTTCGGCACCTGGCAGGATCTGCGCATCTTCGGGGATGACGCATCGCGCCTGAGTCCCGAGCAGCGGCGCGCGCTCATCGAGCAGCTGCGCCGCTACGAGAACTTCACGCACGTCATCGACACCATCGGCCGCGGCGCGCTGCAGAGCATCGACGGGGCACTGCGGTAGCGCCGCGGCGCACAACTCCCTGCAGGAAACCCTCCATGAAACTCGCGATCGAGGTGATCGGCTGGGCGGGAGCGGCGCTGATCCTGGGCGCCTACGCGCTGCTCTCGACGGGGAAACTGCGTTCCGATTCCGTTGTCTATCACCTCATGAACATCCTCGGCGCCGCCGGCTTTGTCGTTAACAGCGGCTGGAACGGCGCCCTGCCCTCGGCGGCCATGAACCTGGTGTGGATAGGAATCGGCTCCTATGCCCTCTCCCGGCTGCGCCGTGGCAAGACGGAGTCACCCCCGGGGAGCTGACGGCGTTTAGGGGGAGGGGCCGGGAGCGGCCGCGTGCCTGTCCGGGGCGCGCAACGCGACATAACTCCATATGAAACACTAGGATACATTTGCGACTGCAGGTAATCTCGGAGTATGAACTAAGCTCGCCGTGACGCACCGCGCGGAACGGGGCGATGCCACGGTGGGCTGCCAGGTGCGGGGGCTTTGTAGGACAGTTGTCCCCCAAGCGGCGCAGCCCTCCACACACGGAGACGTCCGTCGTCGGACAAATTACAGACCCGGTCAGCTGACCCGGGTCATCGGGGAGAATGAATGATTCGGATGACAACCAGCCGACTCGTGCTCGGCGCACTCGTGGTCGCGGCGCTCGGAACCTCCGCGGCCACCTCGGCCGTCAAATCCGCCGGACAGCTGCACATGCTGCCCGCCGGAGCGTCCCTCGTCGTCTACGGCGGACGCAGCCCCGCGCAGCTGCAGACCGTCGCGGGCCGCAAGCTCGACGCCACGCTCGCCGCCCTCGCCCGCCAGGCGAGCAGCGTGCGACCGGAGCACGCGCTCGCGGACCTGCATGCGCTCAATCCCGCCGCGCGCTTCATGCAGCACGCGAGCGGCGGCACGGCATACGTCGCCGTGGACGCCGTGACGCGCGGGGATGCGCAACAGCTCAAGGCCGCCCTGGTCGCGCTCGGCCTGCAGCGCCCGGCGGTGTTCCTGAACGACGTGGGCGGCTGGCTGCCCGTGGGCGCCATCAGTGCGGCGGCGACACGCGCCGAGGTGCACTCGCTGCGCGCCGCGCTCTCGCGCCGCCGCGCCGGCGCCGTCACCTCACAGGGGGACTTCGCGATCGGCACCGCTGCCGTGCGCAGCGCCAAGACCTGGCTCGACGGCTCGGGTGTCACGGTCGGCGTGCTCTCCGACAGCTTCAACTGCTACGGCGTCTACGGCGCCGCCAACAGCGGCGTGCCCGCCACCGTTCCCAATGGCAGCGGCTACGCCCAGAACGGCTTTGCGGCCGACGCCGCCACGGACACCAACACCGGCGATCTGTCCGCGAGCGTCAAGGTGCTCGAAGAAGCCGATTGCTTGAACTATGGCGCTCCCACGTTCCTCCCAGACAGTGACGAAGGCCGGGCGATGCTGCAGATCGTGCACGACGTCGCCCCCGGCGCGAGCCTCGCCTTCCACACCGCGGTGACGAGCGAGGCGGACTTCGCGAGCGGCATCACGGCGCTCGCCGCCGCCGGCGCGCAGGTGATCGCCGACGACATCGGCTACTTCGACGAGCCGTTCTTCCAGGACGGGCTCGTCGCGCAGGCGGTCGACCAGGTCGAGTCGAAGGGCGTCGCCTATTTCTCGGCCGCCGGCAACGACGGCGCGAGCGGCTACGACAACCTCAAGCCAAAATTCGTCAGCGCGGCCGGCAATCCGAACGTGCCCGCAGGCGAGCTGGCGCTCAACTTCGATACCACGGGGGCGACCACCAGCACGTCGCTGCCGGTGACACTGAGCCTTGGCCTGGCACCCGGGGAGTTCGTCCCGATCGTGGTCGAGTGGGACCAGCCGTACGTGACCGGCGCTCCGGGAAGTCCGGGTGCGACGAGCCACATCGACCTGTGCGTCTCGGGCGCGGGTACGCTGCAGGTGCTGAACGCCGACGGCGCTGCGGTGACCTGCACCGGCCCGAACGCGACCGGGTCGGACCCGGTACAGGTGCTCATCATCGGCAATCCGGCGAGTGCCGCCGGTGACAGCCCCAACAACCAGCCGATCGTCATCACCGTCGGACTCGCCGACGGCACGGCGGCCCCGGGGCGCATCAAGCTCGGGGTGTTCGACAACTTCGGTGGTCAGATCGCCACGATCACGAGCTTCGCCACCAACGGCGCCACGCTCCAGGGCCACCCGGGGGCGACCGGGGCGATGGCGGTCGGCGCGGCCTTCTTCGCGCAGAGTGTGCCCTGCGGCACGAACCCGACGGTTCTCGAGGCCTACTCCTCCAAGGGCGGAGACCCGATCCTGTTCGACGTCACGGGCAAGGCGCAGACGGCCACCGTGCGACAGAAGCCCGACGTCGTCGGACCCGACGGCGTCAACAACACCTTCCTCGGCTTCCAGCTGAGCCCGGGCGGCGGGCCGCAGGACACCTCCCCCGTGCCCGCGTGCGCGAATCAGGCGAACTACCCGAACTTCTTCGGCACTTCCGCGGCGACCCCGCATGCGGCGGCCGCCGCGGCACTGCTCCTGCAGGCCAATCCCACGCTCGCCCCGACGGACATCTACACCGCGCTGCGCAGCACCGCCGTGAAGATGAGTGCATCGTCGCCGGACTTCTCGAGCGGCTACGGCTTCATCGACGCGAACGCAGCGCTCGGCAGCATCGCCGATCCGCCGGCGCCGACGGTCGACCTCCAGCTCAATCCGACCACCATCAACCTCGGCCAGTCGGCGACGCTGACCTGGAATGCGCTGAACGTGACGAGCTGCTCTGCCTCCGGCTCGTGGAGCGGCACGAAGGCGCCGACGGGCACGCAGATGGTGACGCCCACCGCGGCCAACATGTACACCTACACGCTCACCTGCACCAACGAGGCCGGACAGGCGCTCGAGTCGCAGACGCTCACCGTGCTGCAGCCCTCATCGGGCGGTGGCGGCGGCGCGCTGGACCTGCTCGCGCTGCTCGCTCTCACCGGCGCGGCGGGCGTACGCGCGGCGCGGCGGCTCGGCTGAGGAACCCGCGGCCGCGGCGCTAGCTCTTGAGCGCCGCGAGCGCCGTGGCGAGTGCCTCGCCCTGCGCCGAGCCGAGCCCGGTGCACGGGTCCCAGCCGCTCGCGGCCTGATAGCTGCCGTTGTTGCCGCTCGTGATGTCGCGGAAGCCCTTGCCGCCGAGCTGATACAGCGCCGCGTGCACGTCCCCGAGCGGACGGCCGAGCTTCTGGTTCAAGCGCGCCACCAGGGCCGCCCACAGCGGCGCTACCGCGCTCGTGCCGCCGATCACCTGCGCCTGCCCGTCGACGAGCACCCGGTAGCCGGTCATCGGGTCGGCGTTGCCGGCGACGTCCGGCACGCCCCGGCCCGGCTGCCCGCTCGGAGAGTTCGGCACGTGGCTGCCCGTCTGCCAGGACGGCAGCGGAAACTCCACGCTCACGCCTCCGCCACCGGCGCCCTCACCCGCGCTCGTCTCGTTCCAGACGACCTCGCTCGTGATGGTGCTTCCCGAGCCCTCGAGCCGCGTGCCGCCGCAGCCGAGCACGTACGGGCTGGACGCGGGGAAGTCGACGTGCGCGGCGCCGTCGCTCTCACCGTCGCTCGAGCCGCTGTCGCCGCTCGCCGCGGTCACCGTCACGCCGAGCGCGGCGGCGTCCTCGAGCGCACTCTGCATCGCGGTGCGGGCCTGCGTCGTCCAGCTGTCCTCGGGGCCACCCCAGCTGATGGAGATGACCGCCGTGTGGCGCGCGCTGTCGTGCGCGGCCTGCGAGATCGCCTCGTAAAAGCCCTGGTCGGTGTTGGGAGCGAAGTACACGGCAATGCTCGCCGCGGGAGCGAGCGCGCCGATGACCTCGATGTCGAGCATCACCTCGGCGTCGGCATCGCCGCCGGGCGTGTTCGCGCCGCCCGCGACCGGGACCGCGGTCACGGTCGGCGGTGTCGTGATGCCGAGACCCTTGAAGTAGGTCGCGAGGTCGGCGGTGCTGAAGCCGCCGCCGAGCTCGATGATGGCGACGCTCTGGCCGGCCCCGTCGGTGCCGGCGGGAAACTGGTAGAGGCTCCCGATCTCGAGCGGCGTGTAGCTGCGCGCGGGCGTCGCCCGCGGGCGGCGTATGCGCGGCTGCGCGACCGGGCGGCGGTCGAGCCCGAGGACGGCGATGACCTCGGCCGGCAAGCGCGGCGCCTGCGTGCAGCCGACGAACGGGCCGCGTCCGTCCGCGAGACGGAAGCTGCCGAGCTTCACGGCGAAGGCCTGCTCGAGCGCCTGCGGTGCCCCGCGCAGGTAGAGCACGCGGCGCTGCGTGTCGGCGCCCGTCTCGGTGAGTGCGTAGCGGCGCGCGAAGGCGCGCAGCGTGTCCAGATCAGCCGGGTCGGCGCCGCAGTGCAGCCCGTACTCGGCGCGCGGCCAGCGCGGGCGTTGCGGATACGGTGCGGCCGCCTGCGGGGCGCCCGGGCGACGGCGCAGCACGAGCGTGATTCCCAGGGGCGTGCTGTCCGTGTGCGGCCCCAGGTACTTCATGCCCGCCGGTGTGGGCCAGTGCGCGACGTGCGCGGAAGCTGAGGGCGTGTTCATGCGAGGACTCCTTGTCAGTGCCGCGGGGCGCGGCGGGGCGGTCCGTTGGTTCGACCTGCTAGACTCCTTGGCAAACGGAAAACGACGACGTGCGTGTACTGTGGATGTCAGCCGTGTGCGCCCTGGCGCTCGTGCCCGCCGCCGCGAGCGGCGCGGACGATGCGGACACCCAGTTCGCCAACTTCGCCTTCGCGAGCGAGCTCGGCTCGGGCATCTACGAGATCGGCGGCAGCATCATCCAAGTCTATCAGCTGCCCTTCAGCTACGTGCTGCGCGCCGCGCAGCGGCCGGGAGGCCGGCCGGGGCTGCGGCTGATCTTCCCCACGACCGTGGGCTTCTTCAACTTCACGACGAGCGACCTCATTCACCTGGACATTCCCAATAGCATCGGCGCGCTCAGCGTCGAGCCGGGTATCCAGCTCGACTACTGGCTCGAAGAGGACTGGCACGTCTACCCTTACGCCAAGGCCGGCGCGACCTTCGCCTCGAGCTCCGAGGTGAACGCGCTCATCTACGGCATCGGCGCGCGCAGCGACTACCGCTTCAGTGTGTACGATGGCGCCGGCCTGTACCGGGCGGAGCTGCTGCACGCCGGCGTGCACTACTACGGCGGCGAGGCGCCCGACGACTCCTTCACGCGGCTGCGCGACGGCGTCGAGCTGCGCCATCGTGTCGGCAAGCCGATCGGCAACCGCTGGGCGGAGCTCGGCGTGTACGCCATGCTCGACATCTACGCGAACCCGCCGTCGGGCCCTGCCTCCGGCATCAGCGCGCAAAAGCTGCAGGGCGAGGTGGGGATCATGTTCGGCACCAACCCGACCTATCAGGTGCTCGGGCTGCCGGTGCCGCGCATCGGCATCGGCTATCGTGCGGCCGGCGCGCTCTCGGGCTGGCGCATCGTACTCGGTTCGCCCTTTTAGCCGTTCCCGCCCGATTAAGTCGCCTTGCGGTCAACCCGCCCTGCCGGGGCGCGTTACCATGGCTGCAGCGGGCGTCGCGGTAGCGCCCCTGGTGCGCCCGCCTCGAGGTCATGGACATGAGCAAAACTACGATTCTCGCCGCCGCCATCGCCGCGTGCGCGGTACTCAGCGCCTGCGCCGGCATCACCGTGAAGGCGGACGTCAACACGGCCCTCATCGGCCAGGTGCACTGCGGCAGCTACGCCTGGGCGGGTGGATTCCACGGCAACAGTGCGCTGCGCAGCACGGTCGCGAACCCCGTCAACGAGGCGCGGCTGCGCGAAGCGATCGCCTCCCATCTGGGCGGCAACGTACTCAACACCGGCGCTGCGGCCGACTGCCTGGTCGGCTACGGCATCGGCGCACACCAGGTCATGTCGGGCTACTACCCCTACTACGGCTGGGGCTACGGCCCGTACTGGGGCGCCTACGGGGGTGGTCCGTACGTCTACACCCAGGGCGTCATCGCGGTCGACGTCTACGACGCACGCAGCCGCCAGCCGCTGTGGCACGCCTGGGCCGATGAGAGCCTGAGCGGCGTGAGCGGCGAGGAGGCCGCGAAGCGCATCGATGCCGCGGTCGCGGCGATCTTCGCCAAGGGGTCCTCCGGCTAGGCACGCTCGACGCCCTGCGCGCGCGCGGAGCAATATGCGCTGATGCAGAGCCCCGTCGGTCTCGGCGTCGTCTTCCTCAACGTTCTGTGCACCCAGCTGGGTCTGCCGCTGCCCGCGCTGCCCACCCTCGTGGTCGCAGGCGCGATGGCATCCGAGGGACAGCTGCCGGCGACGTCCGTCTACGCGCTCGCCGTGCTCGCCTGTCTCATCGGGGACAGCGCGTGGTACTGCGCGGGGCGGGTGTTGGGCGCGCGCGTCATGAAGCTCCTGTGCCGCATCTCTCTCACCCCCGACACCTGCGTGAACGACACCCAGGCGAGCTTCGAGCGCTGGGGCACGAAGGTGCTGATCATCGCCAAGTTCGTCCCCGGCCTGGGTCTCGTCGCGCCGCCGCTCGCCGGTGCGACGCGCATGCGTGCGGGGCGCTTCCTCGCCTACAGCCTGCTCGCGGCGCTGCTGTGGGTGGGCGCCGCCATGCTGCTCGGCGTCCTGCTGCGCGGCTACATAGAGCTGCTGCTGCCGCAGCTCGCCTCCGTCGGCGGCGTCGCGGTCGCGCTCATCGCCGCCCTGCTCGCGGTCTACATCCTCTACAAATGGTGGCAGCGCTACCGCTTCTTCCGCGCGCTCGACGTCGCGCGCATCGACGTCGCGGAGCTGTACGCACAGCTCGGCACCGCGAGCCCGCCGGTCGTGCTCGACGTGCGCTCCCAGACCGCGCGCGCACTCGAGCAGCGACGCATCCCCGGCGCAGTGCACGTACCCGTGCAGCGGGTCGGCGAGCACGCCGCACGGCTGCCGCGCGACCGCGACATCATTCTCTACTGCACCTGCCCGAACGAGGCCTCGGCGGCGCGCGCCGCCAAGGTGCTCATGAGGCACGGCTTCAGGCGCGCGCGTCCGCTGCGTGGCGGACTCGAGGCGTGGATCGCCGCCGGCTATCAGGTCGAGGAGCTCTCCGCGGCGCCCGGCGCGACAGCTTCCGCAGAGCCGGGCGCGCCGGCTGCCGCGCGCGACTCCGTCAGTCGCTCTTGAGCCCGTAGACGTCGAGCTCGCCGGGCGTCGAGTACGTGGTGCCCGCTACCCCGGCGTCGTTGCCGCGCGTGCCGATGTACACCTTGCCGTTGGCGATGGTCGGCACGGTGAACTTGACAGGGTTGCCGGCCGTGTCGGCGGCCGCGCCGGCGCTGTTCCAGAGCTCGTTGGCGACGTTGCTCGCGTCATAGGCGTGCAGCACCGCGGGACTGCACTTGGTGCTCGGCGGCGTGCAGTAGGGATCGCTGTTGATCGCCCAGACGATGCCGTCGCCGGAGGCGCTGCTCGCCGAGATGGAGGGCGACGCGCCGGGAAAGCCGAACAGGTCGGACGACTGCGCCGCCGGCGTGCTCGCGAGCAGCTTCGCGTTCGGATCGAAGGCGAAGGCATACAGCGGGCCGATCGGGGCGATGAACAGCGTGTTGTTCCAGAAGGCGGAGGTCGCGAAGATCCCCTGCGGCGCGGCCGCGGTTCCGAGCTGGATCACCTGGCGCGCGTTGGTGTCGCCCGATCGCCCCATGTTGTCGCCGTCAAGCAGATAGAGCTGTCCCAGCTTGCCGCCGCCGAGGATGAGATGCTGCGGCGAGCCGCCCGCAAGGTTGAGCACCACGGCAGCACCGCCCGATCCCTGGTCCATGTCGTTGCCGGCCTCGGTGGCCTGGTTGCTACCGGCGAAGAACGAGGTCACCTTCAGTGCCGCGCTCGGCGCGCCGGGCGCCGCCTGCGGCGTGAGCTGCAGGAACGAGTCGCCGTAGTCGTCGGTCGGTCCGCCGCTGGTATCGACCGCGTCGAAGTTGCCGTTGCCCGTGATGACGTACAGATGACCGGCGGTATCCGCGGCAGGCGCGCCTCCGCCCATCCAGATGCCGCCCTCGCTGGTGTTGGGCTCGCTGTTGAACACGGCGGTCTGGGTGAAGGCAGTGCCGTCGAAGCGGTAGCCCATGAGCCAGCCGTACCAGGCGGGCGCATCATCGTGCGACGCCCAGGTGACGTACACCGTGTTGCCGGCGAGCGCGAGCCCGCCGCGCTGCCGCTCCTGGAGCGGATCGAAAGCCACCGTCCCGCCACTGTCGGTCGGGAAGGAGGCGGTGACCAGCACCGGCGAGCCTGGCTTTTCCGCGCCGCTGGCGATGTCGATCGCGTGCAGGCGCTGCAGGACGGTCTTGGAACTGACCAGGGCGGAGTTGGAGACCACGTAGAGGATGCCCGCGGCCGGGTCGATGACCGGCGTCCCGGTGATGCCGATCTCCGGGCTGATGCTGCCGAAGCCGAGACCGACGAGGTAGTTGCTCGTGCCCGAGGGCACGGTCGTCTCGCCCGCGCCCGCGCCGTGCGCGGCATCCAGGAGGCTCACCTGCCACAGCACCTGGCACGGGTTCGCATCGGCGTCGAAGGCGTACAGGCTGTCGTGCTCGGTCGCGACGAATACCACGTTGTGCTGCGCGCCGCCGATCGTCAGGTTCGCGACCCATAGGGGCTGGGCGTAGATCGCCCCGTCCGCGGCGCAGGAGAACAGCTTGCCGAAGGTATTCGCAGTCACGGTGGCGGGCGTGAGCGCGTATTCCTGGATGTTGGCGCCGTCGCGCGCGAGATCGTTGTGATAGGTGAGGACGCCGGCGAGATCGGTCACGCCGACGCTCGTCGAAGCGCTGACCATCGCGTTGCTGACGCTCGTCGCCGTGACGGTGTAGACGCCGGCGGTCTGCGACGGGGTGAAGGTCACGTCGGTGCCGCTGCTGCTGCTTGAGGAACTGAAGGACCCGCCGGCGGGTGTGGCGCTCCAGTTCACCCCCGCGGTGTCATTGGTGGTCGCGACCAGCTTCAGGGACTGCGCGGTGGTGATGCCCGCGCGCGCCGGTGAGATCGCGACCGTGATACTGGGTGGCGGCGGGGGCGTGCTGCCGCCGCCCGAACCGCCGCCCGAGCAGCTGCCGGCGATCGCGAGGCACACCACGACCGGCAGGATCAGCAGCGCACGCCGGCGCAACAGCGTCTTGGACAGCATCGGCACTCGGCCCTTCCCATTTCCGGCGCCAAGCGCGCCGCGGCGCACCAGGCCTGTGAGTTGTTGCGGCTATCTTAGCGTGACTCCGTGCGCGCACCGCGCGCGTCGCCAATCACCGACGCAGCGGATCAGGCCGGCCCCCGACTTAACGTGTCAGGCGCGGCGCTGTTGACGGGGATGCGGCCGACGACTACGCAAGATCCGGATACCTGCTGACATAAACCACGCAGGGATCTTCACACGGGCGGCGGAACGGCAGCCGAACCGCGCCGCGCTGCCTGCACCGGCTGCAGACCGTGGCCCGCGCCGGTGCGTGCGCGGATCTCGCGCCACAGCTGCACGTACAGCGCCGCCGCCTCGCTCTTCGGCGCGCTCGCCGGCAGCGGCTCGCGCCGCACCGTCATGCGCTCGATCTCGCTCCAATCGGGTACCTCGGTGGCCAGGATCTCGGGGAACTGCGCCCGCGCGCTCGCGATCAGCTCCCCGTGCAGCGCCCGGCGCCGGTCCACCATGGAGAAGAATGGCAGCAGGGCGAGATCGTGCCAGCCCTCGCGCGCGAGGAACGCGTACAGCTGCTCGAGCATGCGCAGCGACAGCGGCGCAGGCACGAGCGGCACGATGACCACGTCCGCCGCGCGCAGCACGTTCTCCGTGAGCAGCGAGATGCCACCGGGGCAGTCGAGGAACAACGCCGCGTACACCTCGCGCAGCGCACGGCTCATCTTCAGCAGCCGCTCGGTCGGGTGCGGCTGTCGCGCGAGCTGCACGGGGAAGTTGCGGTACGAGAAGTCCGCCGGCAGCAGGTCGAGGTGCGGGTAACCGCTCGCGAGGATCAGCTCCGAGAGCTCGCGCTTGCCGGCGAGCAGCTTCTTCGCGCTCGCGCCCTCCTGGGCGTCCCCGCGCAGGGCATAGGTCGCCGCTCCCTGTGAGTCGAGATCCCAGAGGAGCGTGGCGCCGCCGCTCGCGGCGCTCAGGTAGGCGAGATTGACCGCAGTGGTGGTCTTGCCGACGCCCCCCTTGATGTTCGTGACCGCGTAGATCCTCACGCCCGGGAGCATACGCCGGGCGCGCGCGCTGCGAAAAGGCGCCCGTGCGGCTCCTCAGCCGGAGCGCGCGCGCAGCGCGGCGAGCAGCCGAGCACGCACGAGCACGGCAAAGTGCGAGACGAGCAGGAGCGAGGCGGCGACGAGCGAGGCGACGATCAATTCCATGATGCAAATCCTTTGCTGACACTTCCAGTGGCGCGGCAGTGTAGCCGCGCGAGATTGCGTCACGGTGAAATCGCCCGCGTGAGCGCGGTGCCGCCCGGGCGAGATGCCTCGCTCTCACCCCTTCGACAGAGGCGCCGCGGCCTTCAGGTGATCGAGCCGGGCTTGCGCAGCATCTTGCCTATGTCGGCCGTGTGCGCGGTCTCGGTGGCGATCTGCATGCGCGCGTACTCCTCGAGCATGACGTTGCGTCCCGCAACCGCGTCGAGCAGCTTGTGATACTGCGCGAGTCCCTCGTCCTCGTGGGCGAGCGCCTCGCGCAGGATCTCGTCGATGTTGTGCTTGTGAGTCTCCAGCAGCGGGCCGATCTTCAGCGAGGGATGGCCGCCGAGATTGGTGATGTGCTCGCCGGCCTTGACCGCGTGCGCCTGCGACTCGTCGGCCTGAGTGCGCAGCCACGCGACGATCGGGATGCGGTTGTGGCCGAAGACCATGAAGCTGTAGTGCAGGTAACGCACCAGCCCGGCGAGCTCGAGCTCGAGGATGCGGTTGAGCGTCTCGACGACCTTGGCGGTTTCACTTTTGTTGAGTTCTGATGCCATGAGGTTTTTCCCAGCAGGTGGCGGACGAGCCAGATGGTAAGCCCTCGGAAGGTGTATCGTACATGCGCAGCGATCGGACACGGAGTTGCCCCATGAGCGGCTTTTTCGATATCGCCGTCGCGAAACTCGACGGAACGCCCGACCTGCTCGGCGGCCTGCGCGGTAAGGTCATACTCGCGGTCAACGTGGCCAGCCGCTGCGGCCTGACGCCCCAGTACGAGGGCCTCGAGCAGCTGCAGCGGGAACTCGCCGCGGAGAACTTCACCGTCGTCGGCTTCCCCTGCAACCAGTTCGGCGCACAGGAGCCCGGGAGCGAGGCGGAGATCGCCAGCTTCTGCCGCACCACGTACGGGATCAGCTTTCCGATGAGCGCCAAGCTCGACGTGAACGGCGCGCAGCGCCACCCCGTGTACGGCTTCCTCACCTCACCCGAGACCGGCGTCGCCGGCGACATCACCTGGAACTTCGAGAAGTTCCTGGTCGGGCGCGACGGGCGCGTGCTGCACCGCTATCCGCCGCCGACGCGGCCCGAGGACCGCGGCCTGATGCAGGACATCGCCGAGGCGCTCTGAGCGCGCCGCGTCCGGGGCGCGCGCGAGTGGCCACGCAGGAATTCGAGTTCGTCGTCCTCGGCGCGGGCGCCATGGGCTCGATCGTGGGCGCGCACCTCGCGCGCGCCGGTCACGCGGTGCTGGTGCTGGCGCGCGGGGCGCGCGCCGCACACATCGAGGCGCACGGGCTCACCATCCGCGGCCTCGCGGACTTCACCGTGCCGGTCGCGGTGGCGCGTACAGCCGAGGCGCTCACGCGCGCCGGCACGCTGATCGTCGCCACCAAGACCCCCGGTACCGAGCAGGCCCTCGCGCCCCTGCGCAGCGTCACCTTCGAGGCGGCGCTCTCGATCCAGAACGGACCGCTGAAGAACGAGCTCCTGGGCGACGCGTTCGGCCCCGCGCGCGTGCTCGGGGCTCTCGCCGACACGAGCGGCGAGCTGCTGCCGGGCGGCGAGGTGCTGTTCACGCGCAACGTGAACATCTTCGTCGGCGAGCTCGGCGGAGGTGACAGTGCGCGCGCCCAGCGCATCGCGCGCGCACTGGATAGCGCGGGCGTGCGTGCGGCCGCCTCGCCCGAGATCCTGACTCTCGAGTGGGCCAAGTTCTGCTCGTGGGTGGGACTGGTCTCGCTCGCCGTGACGACGCGCGCGCCGACCTGGAAGTTCCTGCTCGATCCGGACTCGGCCCTGGTGCTCGCGCGCCTGGTGCGCGAGATGGGCCAGCTGGCGCGCGCGCTCGGGATCCCGCTCAGTGACCGCGCCATCCTGCCGACCGCCAGCATCTGCGCGGGCTCGGAGGCCCAGGCGGTCGCGATCATCACCCGCACGGGCGCGGAGTACCGCGTGAATGCCGCGCAGCACCGCATGTCGGCGCTGCAGGACATCGAGGCGGGCCGCCCGCTGGAGGTGAACGAGACCCTGGGTTACGCCTGCGCCAAGGCGCGCGCGCACGGCCTCACGCTGCCGCTCCTCGAGTGCTTCCGCGCCCTGCTGGCCGCGAGCGACCGCGCACGCCGCGACGTCGTCGGCGCGCTCGCGAGCGCCTAGCCGCCGGCGAGTCCGCGATACTCCAGCAACGGGCCGATCTCGGGGGCGCGCCCGTAGAAATTGCGGAACAGCACCTGCGGCTCCTGGGTCCGGCCGCGCGAGAGCACCTTGCTGCGCAGCGCCGCGCCGTTCGCGCGCGTGAGGCCGCCGTGCTCGGTGAACCACTGGCCGGTGTCGCGCGCCAGCACCTCGCTCCATAGATAGGCGTAGTAGCCGCCCGAGTAACCGCTCTCGAAGATGTGCGCGAAGTAGGTCGAGTGGTAGCGCGGCGGCACCGGCGGATAGTCGAGGCCGCTCTCGCTGAGCGCCGTGACCTCGAAGGCCGGCACCCGCTCGGCGGCGGGCGCCTGTTCGGCGCTGATCCGGTACCACGCCTGATCGAGGAGCGCGGCGGCGATGTACTCAGTGGTCGCGTAGCCCTGGTTGAAGCGCTGCGAGGCGAGCACCTTCGCGAGCAGCTCCGCGGGCATCGCCTCGCCGGTCTCGTAGTGGTGCGCGTAGTGCGCCACCACCTTCGGGTCACGCGCCCACATCTCGTTGTACTGCGAGGGGTACTCGACGAAGTCGCGCGGCACCGCGGTGCCGGACAGTGACGGGTAGTTCACGTCCGAGAGCATGCCGTGCAGCGCGTGGCCGAACTCGTGGAACAGCGTCGTCACCTCATCGAAGGTGAGCAGCACCGGCTGTCCCGGGGGCGGCTTGGGGATGTTGAGATGGTTGGCGACCACCGGGCGGCGTTTGAGCAGGCGCGACTGGTGCACGTAGGAGTTCATCCACGCCCCGCCCTGCTTATTGTCGCGCGCGAAGTAGTCGGCGATGAACAGCGCCAGCGGCGCGCCGTCGGCGTCGAAGACTTCGAACACGCGCACGTCGGCCTGATAGACCGGCAGGTCGTGGCGCTCCTTGAAGGTCAGCCCGTAGAGCTCGTTGGCCGCGTAGAACACCCCGTCGCGCAGCACGCGGTCGAGCTCGAAGTACGGCGCGACGCGCGCCTGATCGTAGGCATAGCGCTGCTTGCGCACCTGCTCCGAGTAGTAGAACCAGTCCCAGGGCTGCAGAGTAAAGGGCGCCGTGCCCTTGGCGGCGGCCTCCTCGCCGATCAGCTTCTGCATGGCGGCGGCCTCCTCGCGCGCGCGCGCGAGCGCCGCCGGCGCCACCTGGGCGATCATGTCGCTCACCGCCGCGGGCGTGCCGGCGGACTCGTCGGCGAGCTGGTAGGCGGCGTGGCTGGGGTAGCCGAGCAATGACGCGCGCTCGGCGCGCAGCTTGACCAGCTGCGCGATCACCGGCGTGTTGTCATACGGCCCGCCGAGGCCGCGGGCGACCGAAGCCTTGTAGAGCCGCTCGCGCAGCGCGCGATTGGTGAGGCTCGCGAGCAGCGGCTGGTTGGTCGTGTTCTGCAGCGCGATCAGGTACCTGCCCTCGAGGCCGCGCGCCTCGGCCGTCTGCTGCGCGGCGCCGATCTGCGCCGACGACAACCCGTCGAGGTCTGCGGCCCGATCGACCACCACGGCGCCCTCGGCCGTCGCCTTGAGCACGTTCTGACGAAAGCGCGTGGTGAGCGTGGAGATCTCGGCGTTCAGCGCGCGCAGCCGCGCCTGCTCGGCGCCGGACAGGCGCGCGCCGGCGCGCACGAAATCGTTGTGATAGCGGCTGAGCAGCTGCAGTGACTCGGGGTCCAGCTGCAGGGCTGCGCGTTTCTGGTAGAGCGCGTCCACCCGCTCCCACAGCGGCGGGTCGAGGTAGATGGCGTCGTGCTGCGCGGTGAGCTTCGGGGCCATCTCGGTGTCGATGGCCTGCAGCTCCGGATCGGTGTTGCAGGCGTTGAGATTGGAGAACACCGCTTCGACCCGCACCAGCGCCTGCCCGGAGCGCTCGAGTGCCACCACGGTGTTCTCGAAGCTGGCAGGCGCGGGGTTGTGGGCGATGGCCGCGACCTCCTTGAGCTGCTCGGCCATGCCGGCCGCGAAGGCCGGACGGTAGTCGGCGTCGTGGATCCGGTCGAACGGCGGAATCTCGAACGCGAGCGCGCTCGGTTGTGCAAATGGGTTATCGGACATGGGCGAAGTCCTAGCGGTCTCCTGGGCGGGATCCTGGCCGAGGGCGAGCGCGGGCGCGGCGCACACGGCGAGGATCGCCAGAAACTCAAATCGCATCGTCGCACTCCGGAACGGGCCCGCGGCTGCCCGCGGCGGTGCGCCGCGCGGGAGCGCAATGGTATCCTTCGCGCCCCTTCCGTGCCCGATCATCGCAGCAGAACGCCCCCCCGGGGGCACCCGCCCCCTCCTCGAGGACCTCACATGAGCATCGCCCAGGACCAGGTGGTCAGCATCCACTACACCCTCAAGAATGACGCGGGCGAGGTGCTCGACGGCTCCGCCGGCAAGGAGCCGCTGACGTACCTGCACGGCCACGGCAACCTCATCCCGGGGCTCGAGCGTGAACTCGCCGGCAAGAACGTCGGCGACAAGCTCACCGTGAGCATCGCGCCCGCGGACGGCTACGGCGATTATGACAAGGCCCTGGTGCAGCGCGTGCCGCGCCGCGCCCTCAAGGGCATTCAGCACGTGCGCGTCGGCATGCAGCTGCAGGCGCAGACCGAGCAGGGCCCGCGCACGGTCACGGTCACGCAGCTCACGGGTGATCTCGTGACGCTCGACGGCAACCATCCGCTCGCCGGCCAGAACCTCAACTTCGAGGTCGAGGTCACGGACGTGCGCCAGCCGAGCGCCGAGGAGCTCGCGCACGGACACGTGCACGGTCCGGGCGGCCACCACCCTCACTGAGGTGCCTCGTCGCGCGCCGCCAGGCGCGCGAACTGGCGCGCGTAGTCGTCGACGCGCGCGACGTACAGCCCCGGGTCGTGCTCGCCGCAGCGCTCGCCGGCGCCGAAGCGAAAGCCGCGCTGCGCGTACAGCGCACCGGCCCCGGCCCCGCACAGGTGCACGACGGCGACCAGGTGCTGCAGCTCGCGAGGCGTCGGCTCGCGCGGCGCGCGGCCCGCGAGGATCGCCGCCACCTTCGCGTCCAGGTACGCCGCGGTGAGCTCGATCGCATCCCCGGGCAGCACGCGCAGGTACAGGCGGTTGAACCAGCAGGCGTGCCAGTCGTTCCAGGCGCCCTCGCTCACGCGCTCGTGGTCGTGGATGCAGTAGTGACGCGCCTCGGCGAAGGTGGGATCCGTCATCTGGTACATGCCGACCGCGCTCGAGGCGGGGCGGTAGAAGTCGAAGGGGCGCGCTGCCCAGGACCAGCGCCAGTAGGTGCGCACGAGCGGATTGCCGGAGGCCTCGACCTGCGCCAGCGCGGCGAGCAGGTGCGGGCGGATGAGGCGCGTTGCGTTGCGGCGGAAGTCCGGCGCGTAGACGCGCCAGGTCTCCTCGGGCGTCTTGTAGAGCGCGCCGCTCACCGGGAAGAAGAGCTCCGTGGGCTTGCGCACCACCTGGTAGACGAAGTTGACGGCGAGCGCCAGGATCGCCGCGCACAGCAGGTACAGGACGAGCCGCGCCGGCGCCGGCGCGCGGCGCAGTCCGCGCAGCCACGCGCGCCGCGTCGCCGCCCGCGGCCACAGGTTCCGGCTGCGCGCGCGGCGCGTGCCCGCGGCCGCGCCGCGCCTGAGGCGCCCGCGTCCCATCAGATGACTCTCCGGCGCGCGGCTGCACTACCATGCACGCTTCGCACGCGGTAGCCCCAGGAGCAGCAGGTGTCACGTGAGGTGGTGGAAATCGAGACCGGGCGGGCGCCCACGGCGTCGGTGATCTGGCTGCACGGCCTGGGAGCCGACGGACACGACTTCGAGCCGATCGTGCCGGGACTGGTCGCGCCCGGGGAGCGCGCGCTGCGCTTCGTCTTTCCGCACGCCCCGGTGCGGCCGGTGACGCTCAACGGGGGATACCCGATGCGCGCCTGGTACGACATCGTGGCGATCGACCGGCGCACGACCGAGGACGAGCCGGGCATCCGCGCCTCACAGGCGGGGATCGCGGCGCTGATCGCGCGCGAGAACGCGCGGGGCATCGCGAGCGAGCGCATCGTGCTCGCGGGCTTCTCTCAGGGGGGCGCGATGGCGATCTTCGCCGGGACGCGCTATCCGCAGCGCCTCGCCGGCATCATCGGCCTGTCCTGCTACCTGGTGCTCGCCGGTCACTTCCCCGCCGAGCGCGTGGCGGCCAACCAGCGCACGCCCGTCTTCCTCGCCCACGGGAGCGAGGACGCGGTGGTGGCCCCGGTGCTCGGGGAGCAGGCGCACCGCACCCTCCTCGCCTCCGGCTACGACGTCGAGTGGCATAGCTACAGGATGCCGCACTCCGTTTGCCCTGAGGAGGTCGCCGACATCGGCGCCTGGCTGCGCCGCGTGCTCTGAAAAAGGCACGGCCCCGCGGCGTGCGCCGCGGGGCCGTTCTCGGACTCGTCTGCCGTCGCGGCTAGTGCTCGGGCTGCTCGCCCTTCTTGTGCTGCTCGGGCGGGTCGCTCTTCGGCGGCTTGCTCTGCGCGTTCGGCTTGTTGGGCGGCGGGTTGCCGTTTGCGGCCCCCGCGCCGCCCTTGGCGTTCGTCGTCTGGGGCACCGGATGCGGCGCCGGCGCCGGATGCGCGTTACCCGCGTGCCTCGGCGGCGGCTCGTTTACCGGCATCGGACCGTGCGGCGCGGGCCTGTTCATGGCCTGCATCGGCGGCGCCGGAGGCGCACCGTGGGCGCCCGAAGGCTGCGTGGCCGGCCCCGCGGGCCGCACGGGCATCGGCTCGCGCATCTGGCCCGGACCCTGGCCGTGGCCCGCCCCGCCATTGGCCGTCTGGCCGTTGCCCCACTGGTGATTGGCATTGGGCATCGGCGCACGCGCCGCAACCAGCGCCGGGCGGGAGGCCGCGAGGTGCGGCGCAGCCGGCACCGAGGTGTTGAAGGCGTGTCCGTTCGCGGTCACCCCCGCGGGTGCCACGATGGTGACGTTGGTAACGTTCGTGACGTTGGTGACGTGCACGCTGTTGTCGACGTGCACGTTCGCGTTCACGCGCATGCCGGGCGCGAACACCGCCGGTGCGCTCGTGACCACGGCGGGAGCGGTGCCGATGGGCGCCGGCACGATGATGCCGGCGCGCGATCCGGGCGGCGCCGGGATGAAGCAGCCGGCCGGACCGATCGGCCGGGGTCCGATCACGACTCCCACGGCCACGGGCGCGGCCACCAGCCGCAGCGTCGGCGGCGGCGGTACGAACGCCACGCCCGGGTGCGACCAGTAGCCGTTCACGAAGACGACCATGTCACCCCGGTGCTCGTAATAGGGATGCATCCACACGAGATCGGGCTGCGGCGGACCCATCCAGTGGCCGTGGGCCCAGACCCAGTTTCCCTGCCACACCCAGTAACCGCCCACCCAGACGGCGGCGCCGAAGGGCATCGGCGGAGGCACTTCGACGAGCAGCGGCGGCGGGGCGAAGGCGACCACGACCGGGGGCGGCTCGCTGACCGGCGGATCCTCGTCGACGACCGGTGGCTCGTCGGAAGGCTGCACGTCGGCCACCGGGGCGGCCGGCACGGGCTCGGGGGCCGGCGCATAGCGCGGGGGTGCCTCGACGATGCAGCCACCCAAGAGAAGCGCGACCGAGAAAAGGGCGATACGCATGAGACTGCTCTCCCAACGTGCCGTTACATATTGGCCAAGGCAGGATGACAGCCTCCGGGAACTGTTTCTGTGGCCCAATTCCGGAAACCTCACCTGTGCCCCCCGGATGCGGCCAGGCCGCCCGTTAAGGCGGCCTGGCGCTCCCTTAGCCTTTGATTACTTAGTGTCCCTGCGCTTCGTGCGGGTCTCGCTGGGGCTGCTGGGGATGCCCCTCCGGGTGTCCCTGCGGCCGTGCCTGGGCCTCGTGCTGAGGCTGAGGGCGCGACGCCGGGGGCGAAGCGTGCTGCGCCTGAGGTGCCGCGCGCGGGGCCTGCGGCGGCTGGGCCGGCCGGGACTCCTGGGCCTGGGGTCGCGGGGCCGGGGCACTGTGGCTCTGCGGGGCAGGGGTGCGCGGGGCGGACACGGGCGCACGCTGCGGCTCGGTCGTGCCCGCGCGGCTCTCGGCCGACTGCGCCGGGCGCGGGGTGCTCTGCGCACGCGGCGGGGTCACAGGGCGCTGCGGCTCGGCGCTGCCCGGACGGCTCTCCTGCTCGGGGCGGGAAGTGGCCGCCGCGTGGGCCGGCGTCGTCTCGCGCCGCGTCTCCCCGCGGTTGCTGCCGCCGCGGTTCTCGGGCTGCTGCGCCCCACGGGTGGCGACCGGCGGGTGTGCCGCCGGCGCGGCCTCATGCCTCGGCGCGGGGGTCGCGGGATGACGCTCCGCGGAGGCCTGCGCCGCACGCTCGCTCTCGTTGCGCGCGTTCGCGGCACCGTTGTGCTCCGCGGGGCTGTTCACGGGGCGCGCGTCACGCGCGGCGACCACGCCCGGTCCCTTGAAGCTCGTCGGCCTGGCGGTCGCGGCGATCGGCGGGTGACCGCCGTTCACCTTGGCACGCAGCGACTGGTCATTGCGCGCGAGCGTCTCGTGTTCGCGCTGCACGGTGGTGGGGGCGACGTGATGCTCGTGCGCGACCGCCATCTGCTGGGCGGTCGGACGCGCCCGCACGCCGCCCGCGCCGCCGTTGTAGCTGACGCGCGTGACGGTGACGTTGTTGACGACGGTGCGCGTGTAGACGTTGGTGACGTTCACGCCGCCGAAGTTGTTCACCGCGCGGTTGTAGTAGAAGCGGTGGTCACGCCAGTAACCGCCCTCGTAGCCGACACCGTGGTAGCCGTAGCCGTAATCGACGCCACCGTAGAAACCAACCTCCGGTCCCCAGTAGCCGCCGTTCCACACGTACAGACCGTTGGCGAAGCCCCAGTACCCGGGCGTCCACAGCAGGCCGACTGACGGGGGCTCCTCCCACGTGCCCGGCACCCAGTAATAGTCACCGTCGCCCCACGCCCAGTAGCCCGGTACCCAGATGTAGCCCGGTTCCGGGAGCGGCGGCTGCACGTACACCGGCAGCACCGGCGGCGCGAAGTTCACCGAGATACCGACCGCCACCGCCGCGTTCGCGAACGGCGCCGCGGCCAGTGCCAGGGCGGCAATTAAACCGTGAATTAGCTGGCGCATACGTTTGTCTCCTTGAGCCTCACGTTGACCGAGCGACACTGAACCACGCCTGAATCCTCGCCTGTCTCACGACATGTGCTCGCCGCGGCACGCGTCAACAACGTTGTTAACTAAACGCGCCCGGTGGTGGCGCGTTGACGATGTCAGTGACGGCTGACGTGCTCAGAACCAGCTGTAATTGAAGCTGACACTGACACGCTCGGCGCTCACCTGACAGGGCGGCACCTCGTGGCGCAGCCAACTCTCAAACAGGATGAGTTCTCCGGCGTGCGCGCTGAAGCCGACCCAGGGTTGGTTTGCGCGTCGGGCGTGGCTGACACGCGGCGGCGCGGCCATGAAACGCTCGAGGCGCGGATCCTCGAACTTCAGCCCCGGCGCTCCGCGCGGCACGAGCACGTAGTACGTGCCGCTGAGGGTGGCGAGCGGGTGCAGGTGCAGGCCGTGCACCGCACCGCGCCCCATGATGTTGACCCAACAGTCAGTCATCGTGAGCGTCCTGTCGCTCAGGTCGAAGGCGAGCTCGCGCGCGAAGCGGGCCACGTGACGGTCGAGCTGCGCGGCGAGTGCCGCGAAGGTCGGGGAGGCCTGCTGCATCCGGTGTGCCGAAGCATAGGAGGTGTAGCCGCCTGGGTAGTTGCGCGCCGACCAGCGCCTCCCGGCCGCATCATCCGCGCGCAGTTGCCGGCACTCGCGCAGCAGGCGCGCATTGAGCGCCTTCCAGCCCGTGCGCCGCACGCGCGCCTGGTAGATCAGAGTCGGAAACAGCGAGCGCGTGCCCATGTGCGGCGCGAAGTATGCGGCGCACTCGTGAAGTGGTCTATGATCCGGCGCGGACACGCTTCCTTTCGGATACGCGCGATGGCCGTCTCCCGCATTCCCCCGCCCGAGCACCCGAGCCGCCCCGCGGCCGACGCAGGGCTGGTCACGCACTGGATCGGCGGGCGCGCCGTGGTCGGCACCGGCACCCGCCTGCCGCTCACGAATCCCGCGAGCGGCGCGCGCAGCGGCGAGGTCACGCTCGCCTCCGCCGAGGACGTGGGCGCGGCGATCGCGGCGGCCGCCGCGGCACAGCCCGCGTGGGCACACACGCCCCCGGTCCGACGCGCGCGCGTGCTGGCACAGTTTCTCGCGCTCCTCAACCGCGAGCGTGACGCGCTCGCCGCACTGATCACCGCCGAGCACGGCAAGGTGTTCAGTGACGCGCAGGGCGAGGTGACCCGCGGCATCGAGATCGTCGAGTTCGCCTGCGGGATTCCCGAGCTGCTGAAGGGTGCCTTCTCAGACCAGGTTTCGACCGGGCTCGACAACTGGACGCTGCGCCAGCCGCTCGGCGTGGTCGCGGGGATCACGCCGTTCAACTTCCCGTGCATGGTGCCGTGCTGGATGTTTCCGCTGGCACTCGCCTGTGGTAACACCTTCGTGCTCAAGCCGAGCGAGCGCGACCCGTCCGCCTCGCTGTACCTGGCGCGGCTGCTCTCTCAGGCGGGGCTGCCGGACGGGGTCTTCAACGTGCTGCAGGGAGACAAGCTGGCGGTCGACGCCCTGCTCGATCACCCCGAGGTACGCGCCGTGAGCTTCGTCGGCTCGAGCGCGGTCGCGCGCCACGTGTACGTGCGCGGCGCCGAGCACGGCAAGCGAGTCCAGGCGCTCGGCGGCGCCAAGAACCACATGGTGGTCATGCCGGACGCGGACCTCGAGCTGGCCGTGGACGCGCTGATCGGCGCCGCCTACGGCAGCGCTGGCGAGCGCTGCATGGCGGTGTCGGTGGCGGTGCTCGTCGGCGAGAGTGCCGCGCACGTGATCCCGGCACTCACCGAGCGCGCGCGACGCCTGAACGTCGGTGACGGCATGCAGCCCGGCGTGGAGATGGGCCCGGTGATCAGCCGCGAGGCGCTCGAGCGCATCGCCGGCTACATCGCCGCCGGCGAGGCCGCCGGCGCCCGGTTGCTGGTCGACGGGCGACGCGACCCGGGCAGCGGGCGCGCGTTCACGGTTCCCGGGCACGAGGGCGGCTTCTTCATGGGCGCGACGCTCTTCGATCAGGTGCGTCCCGAGATGCGCATTTACCGCGAGGAGATCTTCGGGCCGGTGCTGTGCTGCGTGCGCGTGCCGGACTTCGCCGCCGCCCTCGAGCTCGTCAATGGCCACGCGCTCGCCAACGGCGTCGCCTGCTACACCCGCGACGGTCACGTGGCGCGCGAGTTCGCGCGGCGCGTCGAGGTCGGCATGGTCGGCATCAATGTGCCGATCCCGGTACCCATGGCGTGGCACGGGTTCGGCGGCTGGAAGGGAAGCCTGTTCGGCGACACGCACGCCTATGGCGTGGAGGGCGTGCGCTTCTACACGCGCCAGAAGTCGGTGATGCAGCGCTGGCCGGAGAGCACGCCCAAGGGGCCCGAGTTCGCGATGCCGACTTCGCAATGAGTCGCCGCGTCGGCGCTGCCTAGCGTGCCCCCGGTACCCGAAGCCGCACCGGCTCCCCGGGCGTGAACTGCTCCTCCTCGGTGCTTCCCTTGAGGGCCGTCAGCGAGGAGGAACCGCCGCTCACGGTCTGCGTCACCGCGTCGAAGTAGCCGGCGCCGACCTCGCGCTGGTGCTTGGTAGCCGTGTAGCCGTGTGCCTCGGCGGCGAACTCGGCCTGCTGCAGGCTCACGTAGGCGCTCATCTGCTGCGCCTTGTAGCCGCGCGCCAGCTCGAACATCGAGTAGTTGAGCGCGTGGAAGCCGGCGAGCGTGATGAACTGAAAGCGGTAGCCCATGGCGGCCAGCTCGCGCTGGAAGCGGGCGATCTGCGCGTCATCGAGCTTGCGCTTCCAGTTGAAGGAGGGCGAGCAGTTGTAGGCGAGGAGCTTCTCCGGAAAGCGCGCGCGGATTGCCTCGGCGAACTCCCGCGCCTCCTCGAGGTCGGGCTTGCCGGTCTCGCACCACACCAGGTCCGCGTACGGCGCGTAGGCGAGGCCGCGGGCGATCGCCGCCTTGAGCCCGGCACGCACGCTGTAGAAGCCCTCGCCGGTGCGCCCGCGCGCGCCGTCGATGAAGGCGCGGTCGCGCTCGTCGACGTCCGAGGTAATGAGCGTCGCGCCCTCCGCGTCGGTGCGCGCCACCAGCACCGTCGGCACGTTGCACACGTCCGCCGCCAGGCGCGCCGCGAGCAGCTTGTTGACCGCCTCCTGGGTGGGCACGAGCACCTTGCCGCCCATGTGCCCGCACTTCTTCGCCGAGGACAGCTGGTCCTCGAAGTGCACGCCCGCGGCTCCGGCGTCGATCATCTGCTTCATCAGCTCGAAGGCGTTCAGCACTCCGCCGAAGCCGGCCTCGGCGTCCGCGACGATGGGTTTGAGCCAGTCGATCGAGTCGTCCCCCTCGGCGTGGCAGATCTCGTCGGCGCGACGCAGGGTGTTGTTGATGCTCCGGACGACCGCGGGCACCGAGTCGGCCGGGTACAGTGACTGGTCCGGGTACATCTCGCCGGCGAGGTTGGCGTCCCCCGCCACCTGCCAGCCCGAGAGGTAGATGGCGTCGAGTCCCGCCTTCACCTGCTGCATGGCCTGGTTGCCCGTGAGGGCACCGAGTGCATTGACGAACGGCTTGTCCTTGAGGTAACGCCACAGCTTCTCCGCCGTGAGCCGCGCGATCGAGTGCTCTACGGGGATCGTGCCGCGCAGGCGCACCACGTCCGCCGCGTCGTAGCCGCGCTCGATACCGCGCCAGCGGGGGTTCTCGTGCCAGTCACGGCGCAGCTCATCGACACTCGGCAGGGACTTGTTGACGCTCATGCTCGCCTCGCGCGGTGGCAGGTCAGTTGAGGAGTTCGTAGGCCGGCAGGGTCAGAAACTCGTCGAAGGTCTCGCTCTTGCTCATCTGCTCGAACAGCCGCGCCGCGGTCGGGAAGACCCCGCCCTTGATGCGCTGCGCCCCGAGTTCCTCGTGGATGCGGTCGAGCTCGGCCATCATCAGGCGATCGAAGCGCCCGACGCTCACGACCTGGCCGTCCGCGGTCTTCGCCCCGTGATGGAGCCACTGCCACAGCTGCGCGCGGCAGATCTCCGCGGTGGCCGCGTCCTCCATGAGGTGGTAGAGCGGCACGCAGCCGTTGCCGCGCAGCCACGCCTCGAGGTACTGCACGCCGACGCGGATGCAGGCGCGCACACCGCCCTCGGTGATCTCGCCCTGCGGCACCTGCAGCAGGTCACCGGCACCGACGTTCACGTCCCCGCGCAACACCGCGAGCTGGTTGGGACCCTTCATCACCGAGTCGAACGCCTCGCGGGCGATGGTGGCGAGGCCGGGGTGCGCGATCCAGGTGCCGTCGTGCCCGGCGTGCGCTTCGCGCAGCTTGTCGGCGCGCACGCGTGCCATCGCCTCTTCGTTGGCCTTCGGGTTGTCGCGGATCGGGATCTGCGCCGCCATGCCGCCCATCGCGTGGGCGCCTCGGCGATGGCAGGTCTTGATGAGCAGGTCGACGTAGGACTTGAGAAAGTGCCGCTCCATGGTCACGGTGGAGCGGTCGGGGATCAGGAAATCGCGCCGGTTCCGGAACTTCTTGATGTAGCTGAAGATGTAGTCCCAGCGGCCGCAGTTGAGGCCGCTCGAGTGCTCGCGCAGCTCGTAGAGGATCTCGTCCATCTCGAAGGCGGCGAGGATGGTCTCGATGAGCACGGTCGCCCTGATCGTGCCGCGCGGCAGCCCGAGGGCCTCCTGGGCGGCCACGAACACCTCGTTCCACAGCCGCGCCTCCAGATGGCTCTCGATCTTCGGCAGATAAAAGTACGGCCCGGTGCCGCGGCGCGCGAGGGCCTCGTGGTTGTTGGCGAGGAAGATCGCGAAGTCGAACAGCGCCCCGGAGGCGACCTCGCCGTTGATCCGCACGTGCTTCTCCGGCAGGTGCCAGCCGCGCGGCCGCACGATGAGAGTCGCGGTGTGCTCGGCGAGCCGGTAGACCTTGCCGGTCGCGGCATCCTCGTAAGAGATGCTGCGGCGGACGGCGTCGGCGAGGTTCACCTGGCCGCGGACGATGTTCTCCCAGGTGGGAGAGCAGGAATCCTCGAAGTCGGCCATGAAGGCCTTGACCGGCGCGTTGAGCGCGTTGATGACCATCTTGCGGTCCACCGGACCTGTAATCTCCACGCGCCGGTCGAGGAGGTCCTTGGGAGGCGGCGCGACGCGCCAGTCGGCGGCGCGTACGCTGACCGTCTCGGCGAGGAAGTCCGGCAGCGCGCCGTCATCGATCAGCGCCTGGCGCTCGACGCGTGCGTTGAGCAGCTCGAGGCGTCGCTGGTTGAAGCGGCGGTGCAGGCTGGCGAGCAGCTGCAGCGCGAGCGGCGTCAGCACCTCCTCGGCGCGCTCGATGCGGGCGCCGAGGATCTCGACCTGCGGACCCGCGGGGTCGCGGGAGTAAGGCTGCCCGTGGTTGGCGGCATTCATGGCACTCCAATATACGTAGGTTCGGAAGGAAATTTGACTGTAGAAACTTCACACTGTTAATTTCACACGGTTCGCGCCCCGGAGGCGCACCGTCCTTGCGACATATGCCGGAGCTGCTGCGAAAGGGCCACTTCCTTGGCGCCAAGCTGCGCACGCTGCGCAAGCGCAATGGGCTGACGCTCGAGGAGCTCTCCGTGCGTTGCATCCAGCGCGATGCCGCACTGGCGCCCTCGGTGTCATACCTCAGCATGATCGAGAGTGGCAAGCGCACACCCTCTCCTGCCCTGCTCGAGCTGCTCGCCGCGGTGTTCCAGCGTCCGTGCAACTGGTTCCTCGACGAGACCGCCGACCCGGAGGTACTCGCCGGCCCGCCGGGCGGCAGCCCGGGTGTCCCGCTCGAGCCTGCGTTCCTGTTCTCCAAGACACTGCTGCAGGCGGCGATCCCCGAGCTGCTCGCACAAACCGGTACCAGCGGGCGGCAGTTTGCGCATCTCTTGATCCGCTCCCACCAGGAGCTCTCGCGCAACGACTTCCCGGACCTCGAGCGCGCCGCCGACGGTGTCGGGGAGCGGCGCTTCCCGCTCTCGGTCGAGGACCTCAAGCGCCTGTGCCGCCGGCACGGGCTCGAGATCCGCTGGTTCGACCGCAAGCCGGTGCTGGCGCGCGACAAGGACAGCGAGGTGAAGAGCATGGTGCGCTCGTTCTACGCGGCCCCGCGCGTCATCTACGCCAACCGCGCGCTGCAGCAGGACCCGGCGCGCCTGAAGTTCGATCTCGCCGCGCATATTGCCCACAAGGTGCTGCACGGCGGGGACGGCCTGAAATCCGCGCACGCGACCGGCGGGGAGATGGGTGGCAGTCCGGAAGGCGGTGCGAGCAGGGCGGGGCTCAACGCCCAGGACGTGCTGCACGCCTGGCGCGACTTCGAGTGCAGCTTCTTCGCCGGCGCGCTGCTCGCCCCGCGGGTGCCGTTCCGGCGCTTCCTCGCCCGCGAGCGTCACCGCATCGAGGCGGGCACGAAGCTCGAGCTCACCCCGGCGGTGATCATGCGCCGCATGACCAAGGTCTCGCCCTACCCCTACTGGCACTTCTTCGACGCCTACCCGCCCGGCTACCTGCGCGCCGTCTACCGCGGCAACGGCATCCCGCTGCCCTGGGGGAACCTCGCGCAGGTGAGCGATCCGTGCCCCAACTGGGCCGTGTTCCGCATGATCGACGGAGCGCACGGCGTCTCGGGCTCGCAGATCTCGGTGCTGCGCGACGGCGAGCGCTCGCTCCTTTACTGCTGTCACTCGATCCGCGTGCACGACATGGCCGGCAACCCGCACGTGCTCTCGGTGGGGGTCGATCTCGCCCCGGCGCTCGAGAGCCACGGCGCCGCGGCGGCCCCCGTCGTCGAGTCGATCTTCCGCGAATGCCTGCACCGGCGCGGTGAGGCGCGCGTCCCGCGCGTGGCCGTACAGCTGCTGACGGCGGTGGCCAACGTGCTCAACATCGCCTGGATCGAGGACGCCCTCACGCAGCCGGCGCGCGTCATCTGCCCGCGCAGCAACCGCTGCCCGCGCCCGGAACGCTGCGAGGGCGCGCGCGCCCCGCGCGGCCGCGAGATCGCCGACGTACGCGAGGAGATCCTCGGGCGCGAGGGCTGATGGCTTAGAATGCGCGCCGGGCCCGCGCACGGGTGCGCGGGCGGAGTCGCGTGATGCCCGAGCGATTGCCGCGCACCCTCATCGCCTGCCTGCTGCTGAGCGCACTCGCCGCCGGCGCGGTGGGCGCCGCCGTGGATGCCACCAGCGAGCGTGCCGAGGTCGCGAAGTGGCGCGCGGAACGGCTCAAGGCCCTCACCGGGGAGGACGGCTGGCTCACCCTCACGGGACTTCTCTGGCTGAGCGAGGGGAGCAACACCTTCGGGCGCTCGAGCGAGAACGCGCTGGTGCTCGATCACCCCGCGCTCGCCGGGCGGGCCGGCACCTTCGAGGTTGCGGGCGCGCGGGTACGCTTCGTCAGCTCACCCGGGGCACAGGTGACGCACGCGGGGCAGGCGGTGCACGAGCTCGAGCTCGCCTCCGACGCGCACGGCGAGCCGACCGAACTTGCGAGCGGCTCGCTGCGCTTCTTCGTCATCGAGCGCGGCGGGCGGCTCGCCGTGCGGGTGCGCGACCTCGACAATCCGCATCGCCGCAACTTCCGCGGTCTCGAGTACTTCCCCGTCGACCCGGCCTGGGCGCTCGCGGCGCGCTTCGAGCCGTACCAGCCCGCGCGGCATCTGAAGATCAGCAACGTGCTGGGCATGGAGGTGGAGCTCCTCTGCCCGGGGGCGGTGGTGTTCCAGAAGGACGGCCGGCAGTGGCGCCTCGACACCGTGCTCGAGGACCCCGCGGCCCGCGAGCTCTTTATCATGTTCGCCGACGAGACCAGCGGTAAGGAGACCTACGGCGGTGGGCGCTTCCTCTACATCCCGCTGCCCGCGGGCGGCCGCGCGCAGCTGGATTTCAACAAAGCCGAGAACCCGCCGTGCGCGCTGAATGACTTCGCCACCTGCCCGCTGCCGCCGGCACAGAACCGGCTCGGGCTGCGCGTCGACGCCGGCGAGGAGAAATATCAGCATCCCGGGGACACGCCGTGAAGCCGGGCTTGTGAAGGAGGCGACGTGGAAACAGTGACCGGGATCGGGGGCCTCTTCTTCCGAGCGCGCGATCCGCAGGCGCTCGCGCGCTGGTACCACGAGCATCTGGGCATCAACCCGGTGCCGGGCAGCGCTGAGGACGTGGTCTGGTGCCAGCAGGCCGGACCGACGGTGTTCGCGCCTTTCGAGGAGGGCACGGATTACTTCGGGCGTCCCGAGCAGCGCTGGATGGTCAACTTCCGCGTGCGCAGCCTCGCGGCGATCACCGCGCAGCTGCGCGCCGCCGGGATCGAGGTGACCGACCCCCAGGACTATCCCCACGGCCGCTTCGCGCGGCTCTACGACCCGGAAGGCAATCCGATCGAGCTCTGGGAGCCTACGAGCGATTAGTCACGGCGTCGGGCCGGGGAAGGCGATGAACGCGTCGCTCGCGATCGCCGGGCTCGCCGTGGCCTGCGGCGGGTTGGGCTCGACGTACAGTGGCAGGATCTGGCCCAAGTTGTTGCTCGCGAGTGCCTGACGATCGCCGAGATACGGGCCGGGGGACTTCGGTGCGAGCAGCAGGTCGAAGGCACCGCTCAGGTGCTGCTCGGTGAAGTTCGTGCCGTCGGACGAGGTCACCATCCAGCAGTCCGCGAACAGCGAGCCGGCGATCGGATTGGTGCCGTTGGTGCGAAGGTCGTAGTACGTGACGGCGATGAGACCGTCGCTGAGCGCGTCGATGGTGGGCGTGAACGCCTGCGCGCTCGTGACCGCGTTCACCTGCAGCGGAGTCGACCAGGTGATTCCGGCGTCCTTCGAGGAGCTGAGCGCAATGCCGTCGCGCGCACCGCTCGAGAAGCGCGAGTCCTGCCAGGCGACATACACGGTGCCGTTCGCTGCGACGCTGACGCTCGCCAGCCCAGCCCCGTCGCGCACCGGCTGCCCGCTCGCCGGATCGGAGGTGCCCACGGCCTGGATGATGGCGATGGTGGCCGGGGCCGACCAGGTCGTGCCGTGGTCCGGCGAGGAAATCGCCCTGAGCGTCTGATTCTGCACGCCACCGACGGTGTCGAGCTCGGTGAACACCACCAGCAGCACGCCCGATGGCAACACCACGATCTCGTTACCGATCGTCGTATTGCCGATCCCGGGAATGTACACGGGGCTGCCGGGCGTCCAGGTCGAGCCGCCGTCGGCGCTCACCGAGAAGTAGGTCGCGCCGTCCCCGGTGCTGCTCACGCGGTCCCAGACGACGTAGGCGTAGGCGGGGACGACCGGATCGGCGGCGACCGTGACGCGCTCGTCGAAGAAGCTGCCGCCGTCGACGATGAGCGACACCGGCAGCGCCCAGGTGAGTCCGCCGTCGGCCGAGCTCGTCACCAGGATGCCGCTGAAGGAACCGGCGAGGAGCGGCGTGCCGGTGAAGGATGCGGCGGCGGCGTATACCGTGCCGGTCGAGGAGTACGCCACCGAGGCCTGCCCGGCGCGCGCGAAGTCGCCCGCGTTGCTGCTCGCCCCGCCGCTGCAGCGCGTGAAGGCGGCGCTCGATTGCGTCCAGGTGTTGCCGCCGTCGAAGGAGGCGGCGAGTGCGACGATCTGTGCGCCGCCGTCCGACCAGACGTTCTGCTGCCAGGCCGCGACCATATTCGCGGGCAGCAGCGGGTGCACGGCGAGCGCCGGTGTCACGTCGGTGTTGGGATAGAGCGTCCCGGTCACCATCGCGCCGTCGCAGTTGGGGATGAGCGATACCGCCTGCGAGACGCGCACCTGCGTCACGGTCGTGAAGGGCGGCGGCGTACCGCCTCCGCCACCGGCGAACTTGCTGTTTTCCGAACTGCTGCAGCCGGCAAGGAGCGCCAGGAGCGCCGCTGCGCCCAGACCCGCGCGGCTACCGTGCGCGCTGCCGCTCATGCGGACAGAAAGATCGTCGCGGGATGCTCGAGGCACTCCTTGAGCGCCTGAATCATCGCCGCCGCGTCGTAGCCGTCGACGAACCGGTGGTCGAAGGAGGAGGACAGGTTCATCGTCAGGCGCACGGCGATCGACCCGGCGAGCACCACGGGTCGCTCGACGGCGCGGTTGACGCCGATGATCGCCACCTCCGGCGCGTTGATGATCGGCGTGCTCGCGATGCCGCCGAGCTTGCCGAGGCTCGTGATGGTGATGGTCGAGCCGGAGAGCTCCTCGCGGGTCGCCTTGTTGCTGCGCGCCGCCTCGCTCACGCGCCGCATCTCGGCGGCGAGCTCCCACAGCGAGAGCGCCTGCGCGTCGTGCACGACCGGGACCTTCAGTCCGTCCGGTGTCTGCGTCGCCACTCCGAGGTGCACCGCGCCGTAGCGCACCAGCACGCCGCGCTCGGCGTCGTAGTGCGCGTTGCACTGCGGGAACTCGCGCAGCACGCGCACCAGCGCGAGCGCGAGGAACGGCAGGTAGGTGAGCGTCGCGGTACCCGCCGCACGCTTGCCGTTGAGGTGGCTGCGCAGCGACTCGAGCTCGGTGATGTCGAGCTCCTCGACGTAGGCGAAGTGCGGGATGTTGCGCTTGGCCTCGCTCATGCGCTGCGCGATCAGACGGCGCAGACCGATGACCTTGATCTCCTCGATCGCACCGCCCCCGCGCGCGGGCGACTTGGCGCTCGGCACGGCCTTCGGGGCCGCACGCAGCGGCGTCGGCGCGGCGCCGCGCCGCGCGACATGGGTGTCGAGGTCCTTCGCGACGATGCGGCCGTTGGGGCCCGAGCCGGCCACCTGGCGCAGATCGATCCCGGCCTCGTGCGCGCGGCGGCGGATCGCGGGCGAGGTCGCGACACGCGCGCTCGCCGGCGCCGACGCTGGCGCCGCCATCGGTGCCGCTGGCGCCGCGGCCGCCACGGCGGCGCCATTACCGTTGGCGCGCGCGGCCGCGGCCGGCGGGGCGGAGGGCGCGGCGGCGGGAGCCGCGGCGTGCGACGGCGCGCCCGGCTCGGTGTCGAACACGATGAGCTCGGCGCCGACCGGCACCGTGTCCCCGGGTGCCCCGGTGGTCGAGAGCACGCGGCCGCTGACCGGCGCGGGCACCTCCACGGCGGCCTTCTCGGTCATCACCTCGACGATGATCTCGTCCTCGGCGACGGTGTCGCCCGGCTTGACGCGCCAGTTGACGATCTCGGCAGACACCGTGCCTTCGCCCAGATCCGGGAGCTTGAAGACGTACTTGCTCACGCCGCCTCCATCACCTGCTTGAGCGCCGCGGCCACGCGCGCCTGGCCGGGGAAGTACTCCCACTCGAAGGCGTGCGGGTAAGGGGTATCCCAGCCGGTGACGCGCACGATCGGCGCCTCGAGATTCCAGAAGCACTGCTCCTGCACGGTCGCGACGAGTTCGGCGCCGTAGCCGCCGAAGCGCGTCGCCTCGTGCACCACCAGGCAGCGGCCGGTCTTGCACACCGAGGTCGCAAGCGTATCGACGTCAAGCGGTGCGATCGTGCGCACGTCGATGATCTCGGCGTCGACGCCGGCGGCACGCACCGCGGCTTCCGCCACGTGCACCATCGTGCCGTAGGTGAGTACGCTCACGTCGCGTCCCTCGCGCACGACCGCCGCGCGCCCGAGCGGCACGGTGAAGTGCCCCTCGGGTACCTCGCCGCGCGGGTGCGCGCTCCAGGGTACGGCGGGCTTGTGCGGATCCCCGTCGAAGGGACCGTTGTAGATGCGCTTGGGCTCAAAGAACACCACCGGGTCGTCGCCCTCGATGGAGCTGATCAACAGGCCCTTGGCGTCATAGGGATTGGAGGGCATCACCACCTTGATGCCGCAGACGTGCGCGAACAGCGCCTCGGGACTCTGCGAGTGCGTCTGGCCGCCGCGGATGCCGCCGCCGCAGGGCGTGCGGATGGTCACCGGGGCCGAGAACTCGCCCGCCGTGCGGTAGCGGATGCGCGCGAGCTCGCTCACCACCTGGTCGAAGCCCGGGTAGATGTAGTCCGCGAACTGGATCTCGGCCACCGGCTTCAGGCCGTTCACTCCCATGCCGATGGCCGCGGCGATGATGCCGCCCTCGGCGATCGGCGTGTCGAGCACGCGGTGCTCGCCGTGCTTGCGCTGCAGGCCGTCGGTGGCACGGAATACCCCGCCGAAGTAACCGACGTCCTCACCGAGGATGACCACGCGCGGGTCGCGCTCGAGCATCACGTCCATCGCCGAGTTCAGCGCCTGCACCATGTTCATGCGCGCCATCGAGTTCAGCCCTCCTTGGCGCGCGCCGTCTCGGCGGGGGTCGGCACGGCGTGCTCTGCGATCAGCGTGCGCAGCTCCTCGCGCTGGTGCACGAGGTTCGGTGGCATGTCCTTCAGGACGTCCTCGAACATCGTCAGGGGGTCGAGCGTCGGTCCGTGGGAGAGAGTGCCGTAGCGCTCGGCCTCCTTCCAGCTGGCGACCACGTGCGCCTCGAGCTCCTTCTCCAGCTGGGTATGACGCTCCTCGGACCACTCGCCGAGGGCGATCAGGTGCTGTTTCAGACGCGTGACCGGATCCCCGAGCGGCCACGCGCGCCACTCCTCCTTGGGGCGGTAACGTGACGGGTCATCGCTGGTGGAATGCGCCGCGGCGCGATAGGTGACGTGCTCGATCAGAGTCGGCCCGCCGCTCTGGCGCGCGCGCTGCGCCGCCCACTGGGTGACCGCGTACACGGCGAGAAAGTCATTGCCGTCGACGCGGATGCCGGGGATGCCGTAGCCCGGGCCGCGCTGCGCGAAGGTGCGCTGCTCGCCGCCGGCGAAGCCCTGGAAGGTGGAAATGGCCCACTGGTTGTTGACCACGTTGAGGATCACCGGCGCCTGGTACACGGCGGCGAAGGTCAGAGCGTGGTGGAAATCGGCCTCCGCGCTCGAGCCCTCGCCGATCCAGGTGGCCGCGATGCGATCCTCGCCCTTGATCGCCGCGGCCATCGCCCAACCCACCGCCTGCGGGAACTGGGTCGCGAGGTTGCCCGAGATCGAGAAGATGTTGCCGTCGGCCCAGTGATACATGATCGGCAGCTGCCGCCCCTTGCACATGTCGTGCGTGTTGGAGAGGCACTGGCACATGAGGTCGACCAGGTTGCGCCCGCGCACCATGTACAGGCCTTGCTGCCGGTAGGAGGGAAACAACATGTCCCCGGGCTGCAGGGCCATGCACGGCGCCACCGCGACGGCCTCCTCGCCGGTCGACTTGATATAGAAAGAGATGCGTCCCTGGCGCTGGATACGCTGCATGCGGTCATCGAAGAGGCGCGTCAGCACCATGTGGCGCAGGCCGACCTGCAGCTCCGCGGGCTCGAGGTGCGGATTCCAGGAACCGACCGCGCGATGATCGTCGCCGAGCACCCGCACCATCTCCACCGAGAGGTTCTCGATGTCGCGCACGCTGGCCGTGACGTCCGGGCGCGGCACCGCCCCCGCGGCAGAGATCTGCACGTAGCTGAAATCGGGCTCCTGCCCGGGCCGGGCGGGTGGAGACGGGACATGCAGGCGTGACCGTGGGGTCATGAAACGGCCCTCTTGAGGATACTTTCCGCCAGGGTTGCAGTGACGGCCATGGGTTCGGCAGGATTGTAGTCGCCTGACACTGGTAACACTACGCGTGAAGCCGACACACACCTTCCGCGGCGTCGTGCTGCGGAACGCCCCACGGCGGCAGCCGAGTCCGCGCACTGGACTTATTCCGGCCGCCGCCGCGAGCGGCGCACCGGCACGCGTGCGCGTCGGGCGGCAGGTCGCCGGCCGCGGCGGCAAGGGCGTCTCGGTGATCACCGGCCTGCCCCTGGATGAGGCGGCTCTGCACGAGCTCGCGGCGCGTCTGAAGAAGCTGTGCGGTGCCGGCGGCGCGGTCCGGGACGGCGTGATCGAGATCCAGGGCGAGCAGCGCGATCGCCTGGTGCAGGAGCTCCTCAAGCTTGGCTATGACGCACGCCGCGCCGGCGGATGACGCGCGGGAGCGCATCGTGACCCCAGCCAAGTGGTATCCGGCGGAAATAATTGCTATATGAGGAGTCGGGAATGACCGTGCTACAGACGCAACCAACAACACCGCCTCGCCGCTACGGCCACTTCCTCCTGTTCGCGCTCAATTTCTTCCGCCACCCGCGCATGCTCGGCTCTATCGTCCCGAGCTCGCGGTTCCTCATCAAGCAGCTCCTCGAGCCGATCAACTGGGGGCGCGCGCGCGTTTTGGTCGAGTACGGCCCCGGGGTCGGCGTGATCACGGCCGAGGCGCTGCGCCACATGCGCGCCGACGCCATCCTGATCGCGATCGAGATGAACCCGGACTTCGTGCGCTACCTCACCGAGACCATCCACGACAAGCGGCTGCGGGTGGTCGAGGGCTCCGCGGCCGACGTCGAGGAGATCCTGCGCCGCTTCGGCGTGCTGCGCGCCGACTACATCATCTCCGGGATTCCCTTCAGCACCATCCCCGCGCCGGCGCGCGAGCAGATCCTGCGCAAGACCTGTGACGTGCTCGAGCCCGGCGGCGCCTTCCTCGTCTACCAGTTCTCGACGCGCGTGCTCGAGGACCTCAGGCGCATCTTCGGTTACGTAGGACGCAAGTTCGAGCCGCTGAACGTGCTGCCCGCGCACCTCTTCATCTGTCAGCCGGCCAGCGCCTGAGGGCGAAAGCGCCGCGCACCGGCTGCCCCGCTACTGGGGAGTCCGGGCGCGCAGCGTGCGCAGCAGCTCGTCGCCGAAGTAACCGGCAGGGATGGTTCCCTGCTTCATGAATTCCAGATGGAAGGCCTTCTCGGAGAAGTGCGCGCCGAGCGCCTGATGCGCGCGCTTGCGCAGTGCGAGGATCTGGTCCTTGCCGAGACGATAGGTGATCGCCTGCGTCGGCCAGCGCGCGTAGCGGCCCACCGCGCCGCGCGCTTCCTTGCAGCTCGCCGCCTTGGCGTCGAGTTTCAGCGCCTGGGCGTCCTGGCACGAGCCGGGCAGAAAATCGATCACCTCGGAGAAGAGCGTCACGGCATCCTCGAACGAGAGCCGGCCGGTGTGCAGCCCCGTGTCGATGCGCACGCGCAGGTCGCGGTACAGCAGTCCGCGCAGCTGGTAGAGCCGCTCCTCGGGCGTGTAGAAGCCGCCCGGCGCCCCCTTCTGCGGCTCGGCCACCAGCGCCTCGGAGTAAAGCGCCCAGCCCTCGCTCGCCATCGAGTCCTGCCACATCGAGGAGGAGTCTTCGACCGCGCCGGGCGTGAGCCAGCGCAGCGCCGAGATGTCGTCGCGGTGCTCGGTCATCACCTTGTAGTGCCAGTCGTGGCCGGGAAAGCCCTCGTGCGCGGCCAGGTCGGGCATGGCGGCGTAGTTGTGCTGCTCGCGCAGCTGCGCCACGTCGTCGTCGGTCGGTGTCACGTAGAAGCGGCCGACGCCGCTCTTCTTGAAGGGCGGCGCGGGGTAGTAGGCGGCGCCCTCGATCGAAGCACGCAGGGGCGGCGGCGTCACGGTCACGTCGAGCCGGTAGTCCGCCGGCACGTCGAACAGACCCGTGTCGCGCCCATAGGCGACCAGGCGCTGCCCGGTCTTGCGGTAGCCGGCCACCATCTCCTCGTCGGTGCGCGGGGCGTTCTGGCTCATCTGCTCGAACACCTGGCGCACGGTGCGCGCACCCTCGCTCGTGCGTGCCCACTTGTGCGCGTCCGCGATCTGCTGCGCGAGCGTAACCAGCTCGCCGCGCGTCGCCTGCACGATCGGCCACGAGGAGGCGTACAGCTCGCTCGCAGTGCCGCTCACCCGCAGGTTGTTGTGCAGTGCCCAGTCGTACTCGGCCTCGCCGAAGGCGAAGCGATCCGCGCGGAAGGGCGCCTTGAGGGCCGCCCTGCCCTCGGCGTGCGGGTCGGCGAAGAAGGTGCCGGCGACGAAGTCGCGCAGATGGCGGTAGGCCGCCGCGGCGTCGTTGCCCGCGATCACAAGATCGTGCAGCAGTGCCTCGCGGCGCGGGGAGCTGAGGTCACTCGCGGCGATCTGCTGCAGCGTCTTGGCGAAGTAGTCGGCGTCCGCCGTAGTGCTTTGCAGGCCGTACTCGCGCAGCACGCGCCAGTCCGGGGTCTCGTGCGCCTCGACCCCGGCGGCGAGCTGTCGCTCGGCGGTGGCGAGGTAGGCGGGCACGGCGCGCGCCCGCGCGATCACCGCCTGCCACTCGGCCTCGGTACCGTAGGTGGACGCTCCCGTCGCAGTCATGCCCTGGATCTGCCAGTCGACGCCACGGAAGGGCTCGTCCACGTAGGAATCGAGGGAGCGCAGCTGATAACGTCGCACCTGGTGCTCGTGGATCATGAAGGCGATCTCGGCGAGCGCCACCGAGCGATCGATGCGGCGGCGTGCGCTCAAGCTGGCCGGCGCGAGCGCCGAGAAGCGCGCCCGGAAGTCGGCGAGGCGGACGTCCTCCTTCTGTAATGCCGACGCCGAATAGTCGCGCAGCGTGCCGTCGACGCCGGCGAGGCTCGGGTCGTAGGCCGAGCCGCCGAGATAGGTGGCGACGACCGGGAACTGGGCGAGCACGTAGGTCATGTAGTCGTGCTCCGCCTGCGCGAAGCGCTCGTCGGCCCGGTGGCGCGCCGGGACCGGCTGGGCCACGGGCGGCTGCGCGCTCGCGGTAAGGACCGCGCCGACGGCCACCGCGACCGCTGATATCAAACGCAGAATCCGCTTCACACGCCGCCCTTGCCGGTAACCTGACAGAACCTCGCAGCATACCTGCCCCCGCAGGCCGGGCGAAGTGCACCGCGGCGGCGACGTTGACAGTGCGCCGCGCGGGCGCGGATGCTTGTCCGTGGGCTTATGTAACGCCCTCGCAACGGGGGCCTCTTGAAATGATCCCCGCCGCACAGCATTAGACCACCATGCCTCTCTCCGTGGATGAACGCACGCGCTATCAGCGCCACCTGGCCCTGAGCGAGATCGGCGCGGCCGGCCAGGAAAAGCTGAAGGCGGCGCGCGTGCTCGTGGTCGGCGCCGGCGGCCTCGGCTCGCCCGCGGCGCTGTACCTCGCGGCCGCCGGCTGCGGCACGCTCGGGCTGCTCGACTGCGATCGCGTCGAGCTCTCGAACCTGCAGCGCCAGGTGCTGTTCGACACCGCCGCGGTGGCGCAGCCCAAGGCGCTCGCCGGACGCGAGCGCCTGAGCGCGTTGAACCCCGACATCCGGATCATCGCGCACGACGTGGAACTGAAGGCCGCGAACGTGCGCTCGCTTCTGTCCGGCTACGACGTGGTACTCGATGGGTCGGACCGGCTCGCGACGCGCTACCTGCTCAACGACGCCTGCGTGCTGGCGGGTCTGCCGCTGGTCTCGGCCGCCATCCATCGCTTCGAGGGGCAGCTGTTCACCTATCGGCCCGGCGGCCCCTGCTACCGCTGCATCTTCCCCGAGGCACCCGACGGACTCGTGGCGAACTGCGCCGAGGCCGGAGTCCTCGGCGTGCTCCCCGGGGTGCTCGGCACGCTGCAGGCGACCGAGGCGATCAAGCTCATCACCGGCGTCGGCGCGACCCTCACCGGGCGGCTCCTCCTCTATGACGCGCTCGACATGCGCTTCGGCGAGCTGCGCACCCGGCGGCGCAGCGACTGCCCGGTGTGCGGCGCGAACCCCACGATCCGCGAACCGAAGGACATCCAGGCCATGCCCAGCGACTCATCCCAAGGCGTACGGCGGCTGTCCGCCGCCGATCTCAACGAGCTCCTGCACGGGGGCGCGAAGCCGCTGCTCGTCGACGTGCGCGAAGACGAGGAATTTGCGGCCGGACACCTCCCGGGCTCCCTCCACATACCGCTCGGAGAGCTGCCGGCACGGCTCGCGGAGATCCCGAAGGGTGCCGCGCCGGTCTTCATCTGCCGCAGCGGCGGGCGCAGTCTCAACGCCTGCCTGCTCGCCCTGCGCGCCGACATCGCCTCACCCGCGAACCTCGAGGGTGGGCTGCGGGCCTGGGCCGCGAGCATCGACCCCTCGCTCACCGTGATCTAGCCGCGCCCGCCGCGCGGGGGTCTTCAGTACTCGGGGCAGCGCGACTTGGCGAAGTCGGGCTTGCCGCCGGGCGCCGCGAGCTCCACGCGCGCCTTCAGGCGCGCGAGTGCCGCGCCCGGCTCGTCGACAAACTCGAACAGCTCGAGGTCCTCGCGGTCGATCGTCCCGTGGCGCACCAGCGCCTCGAAGTTGACCACCTCCTGCCAGTACGCCGAGCCATACAGCAGCACCGGGAGCTTGCGGACGAGCTTCTGGGTCTGCGCGAGGGTGAGTATCTCGAAGAGCTCATCGAAGGTGCCGAAGCCGCCGGGAAAGGCGATCAGTGCCCGCGCCAGGTGCGCGAACCAGAGCTTGCGCATGAAGAAGTAGTGGAACTCGAAGCACAGCCCGGGCGTGATGTAGGGATTGGGGCGCTGTTCGTGCGGCAGGCCGATGTTGAGGCCGACGCTGCGGCCGCCGGCGAGCGCGGCACCGCGGTTCGCGGCCTCCATGATGCCCGGGCCGCCCCCCGAGCAGACGACCAGCGATTCTCCGTGGGCCGAGCGGCCCCACTCGGTGACGAGCCGCGCGAGCTCGGTCGCCTCCTCGACGTAGCGGCCGAGCACGCCGCCGGAGCGCGCGCGGGCCGAGCCGAAGAACACGACGGTGGCACTCACGCCCTCGCAGCTGAAGGCGCGCAGCGGCGCCAAGTACTCCGAGACGATGCGCACCGGCCGGCCCTCGTCCGAGTCGACGAATTTCGGATCGTGGTAGGCGAGCGGCGGCGTGTCGACCATGGTCTCTCCGTTGGTACCGGGCGGCGCGAGCACGCACTCTAACGAAAAGCGCGCGCGCCGTGCGACACTCGCCCGCCATGCCACCCCGTGCCACGCGTGCCGCAACGCTCGGCGTCCTGCTGCTCGCGGCGGCCGCGGCGCCGGCGGCCGAGCCGCCCGCTGCGGCGCTGCCGCCGATCGACGCGCGCACCTCGCTCTTGGTCGTCGCGCCGCACCCGGACGATGAGACGCTCTGCTGCGCCGGGGTCATCCAGCGTGTACTGCACGCGGGCGGTCGGGTGAGCATCGTGTGGCTGACGAGCGGGGACGGCTCGCGCCTGAGCTCGCTGTTCGTCGAGAAGGAGTTACTCGTGCACCCGCAGATGATGCGCGCGCTCGGCCGGCAGCGCATGGGTGAGGCGCGCGCCGCCGCCACGGCCCTCGGCGTGCCGCCGCAGGGTCAGTTCTTTCTCGGCTACCCCGACCAGGGCCTCGAGAAGCTGCTCGATGCTCACCGCACGAGTCCGTACACCTCCAGGTACACCGCCTCCGCGCTCGTGCCTTATGCCGGGACGCTCTTCCCCGGACACCCCTACACGGGCGAGAGCCTCGAGCGTGACTTCGCGGCCGTCATCGAGCGCGCGCGGCCGACGCTGATCCTCGCGCCGAGCCTTCTCGATGAGCATCCCGACCACCGCGCCGCCGGTCGTCTCGCGAGCGAGGCCGCACGCGGGACCGCCGCGACGGCTGAAACGCACTACTGGATCGTGCACGGCGGGGAGGCCTGGCCGAGCCCGCGCGGGCTCCTCTTAGGTGTGCCGGAGACTGCGGCCCCGCGCGCCGCGGGGCTCGCGCCACTGCCCTTCGTGCTCGAGCCCGCGGAAGAGGACACGAAGCTCGCCGCGCTGCGTGAGCACCGCTCGCAGCTGCGCACGACCGCGCCGTTCCTGCTCGCGTTCGTGCGTACGAGCGAACTGTTCTCCACGCTCGCGAGCGCGCGCTAGGGACGGCGCCAGCTGTCGAGGACGCGATCGAGCGTCCCGGCGATGGACTCGCGCAGGCGATCGATCCAGGCGCGCTCGCGCCACGAGCGCCGCGTGATGGCACGTGACAGCGCCAGGTCCCCCTCGAAGAGCGCCCCGGCCGCATCGGCCATTGCCGCGTCGGCGATCTCCTGGTTGGCCTCGAGGTTCCAGCGGAAGCTCCAGCGGTCGAGGTTGCTCGAGCCCACCGACACCCAGTCATCGCACAGGGTCATCTTGGCGTGCAGCATGCGCGGCTGGTACTCGAAGATCTGCACGCCGCTGCGCAGCATCTTGCCGTAGAAGCGGCGCGCCGCCTGGCGGACCCAGGGGTGATCGGTGCGCGCCCCGGGCAGCAGCAGCCGCACGTCCACGCCACGGCGCGCCGCTCGCCGCAGCGCCCTGCGGAAGCGCCGCGAGGGCACGAAGTAGGCGCTCATGATCCACACGCGCAGCGCCGCGCTGTCGATGCGGCGCAGGACGCCGTTCGCGAGCACCGAGTGCTGGCGCGCCTCGCTCAGCGACAGCCTGCCGAGGGCGCCCTCGGGATCCGGCGTGCACGCCGGGGGCTCGGGCAGGTCGAGCGGCGGACCGATGCGGCGCCAGGTGCGCGCGAACGCGCGTTGCCAGTCGGCCACGACCGGACCGCGGATCTCGACCATGAGCTCGCGCCACGGACCGGTCACCGCGGCGGAAGTGAACTCGTCGGTGAGCCCGGCACCGCCGACGAAGGCGGTGCCGCCGTCGGTGAGGAGGAGCTTGCGATGATCGCGCAGCAGGTTGGCGAGGCCCTTGCGCAGGTGCAGCGGATGGAAGAAGCGCAGCTCGACGCCGGCCCCGGTGAGGCGGCGGCGGTCGGCGCGGCTGAAGTGCAGCGAGCCGAACGAGTCGAAGATCACGCAGGCGCGCACGCCGCGCGCGCGTGCCGCGCGCAGCGCCTCGACGAAACGGCTGGCGATCCGGCTCGATTCCACCAGGTACATCTCGAGCAGCACGTACTCGCGGGCGACGTCGATCGCCTCGAGCATGCGCGCGAAGAAATCGTCGTTGTCGTGCAGGAGACGGAAGTCGTTACCCCGTCGCCAGGGCCAGCCGGTGGTTGTAGATTGCCCCCTGATCAGCTGCGAGCCCGCCGCCATGAGGGAACAATGACCGACCTGCCGACGAGATGCCAGTTCGGCGCGGGCCTGCTGTCCTGTCTGCTGCTGCCGGCCCTGGCGCACGCCGACGTCGTCGAGGCCGTCAATAGCGTGCGGCGCGGCGGGTGCGGGGGACTGCCCGCCGCGGCGGCGCTCGCGCACAGCACGCGCCTGGACGCGGTCGCGCGCGAGCTCTCGGCCGGGACGGCGCTGCAGGAGGCGCAGCGCTCGGCCGGCTATCACGCGGCGAGCTCCTTCTCGGTGAGCGTCTCCGGGGTGCCCCCGAGCGGTGACGTGCGCGAGATCATCGCGCGCCAGTTCTGCCGCGAGGCGAGCAATCCCGCCTTCCGGGAGATCGGCACCTACCGGCGCGGCGAGCAGGTGTGGATCGCCTTCGCGGAGCCGTTCGCGCCGCCCGGAGCCGCGGAGCACGCGGCCATCGAGAGACGCATCCTCGCGCTCGTGAACGCCGCGCGCGCGCAGGCGCGCCGCTGCGGCGGGACGGCCTTTGCCGCGGCGCCGCCGGTCACCCTCAACGAGACCCTCAACGGCGCCGCGCGTGACTACGCCGGGATGATGGCGCGTTACCGCTACATGGCGCACACCGGACACGACGGCAGCTCCCCCGCCGAGCGCGTCACGCGCGCCGGCTATCACTGGCGCGAGACGGGCGAGAACCTCGCGCGCGGCATCATGAGTGCCGACGCGGTCGTGGCGGGCTGGGTGCGCAGCCCGGAGCACTGCGCGAACCTCATGGACGCGGCCTTCACGGAGATGGGCGTCGGCTACGCCGTCAACCCGCTCGATGAGGCGGGCGTTTACTGGGCGCAGGAGTTCGGCCGCCCGCGCAGGACCTGAGCGCCCGGCCTCGCGCCGGGATGCCGCCGAGCTCATCGAGCTGGGGCTAGTACCGTCCGGGCGGTGTCTCCCCGCCCAGCGCCGCCTCTTCCTGACGAGTGGTACGCTCGCCGCCATCCCCGCTGCCGCCGAGACCGTCGAGGACTGCCTCACCCGCAGCGCGCGGCGCGTCCGGCGGATGCTCGGCCGAAACCACCAGGCCCGCCACCAGGTAGAGCGCGCAGAACCAGGCACAGCTGCGCGTGAGCAGGACGTTCATGCTGTAGTAGAAAAGGTGCAGGTGTGCGTAGTGCTCGCTCGCCTGCACGCCGCCGATGAGCACGGCGGCGGCCGCGCTCAGCATCAGGATCGGGGCGACGGGCGGGCGGGCCGCGTGTGGGTCGGCCGGGTAGCGCGCCGGCGCCGGCAGGCGCAGATACCAGATGACCATCACGGCAAGTCCGACCACCGAGCTCAGGTATTGCAGCACGTGCGCGACCGGCTCGGTGTACGGGCCGATGACCATCGGCGCGCTCAGTGCCGACACGCGCCGAGTCACCCAGCCGTCGGTGTGCGTGAAGGAGTCCCACAGCAGGTGACTCCAGATCCCGAGGAGCAGCGCCGGCGCGGCCCACAGCCAGGCACGCGAGCGATGCGTGAAGGGCGCGAGCGAGTGCAGGCACAGCCAGCGGGCGCGCGGCGCGAGCAGCGCGGTGAGTGGCCTGCGTAGCAGGAGCAGCACGATGAGCGCCAGGTAGCCGAGCGCCAGGTCGGTGGTGATCGAGCCGAGGAAGTCGTGCGTCTCGGGGATGAGCCGCTGGAACTTGCCCGGCAGGAAGTACGGCAGGTCGGGCACCATCGCCCCGACGATAAGGGGCGCCGCGCGCAGCTGCGGCGCGTGCCGCAGGGGCAGCACGAAGGCCGGGTGTGCGAGGGTGAAGGGCACGGCGGTTCAGTTCGTGATCGCAGAGCGCGGTATGACGCGGACGTGGAAGTCCTGACCCAGCCAGCCGCCGGCACTGCGGATGGTGAAGTCGACGGTGCGTCCGGCACTCAGGCGCGGCGTGTCGATCTGGAGCAGGTGCAGCCCGAGACTGTTGGCGACGGTCGGCTCATCGCGCAGCTCCTGCCAGCCGTCCAGCCCCCAGTGAACCAGCGCCGGCGCGCGCAGCGCGATCGTGAGCGCACAACCTTCCGGCAGGTTGCGCACCGGGGCCACCTCGCTCCAGAAGACGCGGCGCAGCTGCGGACGCTCGCCGCGGTAGCGCGCCCAGACCGCCTCCGGCCGGTCGAACGGGCGCCCGAGCACGCGCGAGGCGGCGAGCTTCAGGTACTCCGCGTGCGCCCACACGAGCGGCATCGCCGCGCCGGTGGGCCGCCCGGGCGCCAGTCCGCGCGCGGGGATGGGCGCGCTGTCCCAGACCTGCTCGGGCAGCATGCCGCCGGAGGAAGCCATGCGCGTCATCGCCGTGAGGTAAGGCAGCACATCGCGTCCCGCGCACAGCTCGTAGTGGCCGCGCTCGCCGGTGAGCAGTGGCCACGCGCGTCCGCGCCCGGTGCCGTCGTAGGCGCTGCCATCGTCGTGCTCGCCGTAACCGTCGTCGTTGTAGCGGTGCCAGCACGGACCCGACGGCGTATCCACCTTGAGCAGCGCGTCGGCGACCCGCACGCTCGCGACGATCAGCGGGTCATCGGCACGGCGCAGGCCGAAGCGCACCAGCTGCAGGAAGTCGACGCTCACCTGCGCGCTCGCCTGCAGCCCAGGATCGACCTGCAGGTTCTTGATCGGCAGCACTTCGTAGGGAGCAGAGCGGTCGTCGCTCGCGGCCTGGCGCGGCTCGACGCGCACGTAGTAGCCCGCTACCCCGTAGAGCTGCGCGAGCGGCGTGTCGAGCACGCTCGTCCAGTTCTCCAGGCGCGCGTTCCAGTAATCGGCGACGGCGAGCGCGAGCTCGCGGGCATCGGGCTTGAGGTAGTGCGCGCCGGCGACGAGCGCTGAGATGCACACGGCGAGCGTGAAGGTGTTGATCCCGGCGTCCTCCTCCCAGCGGTCCTGGTCGCTGACCGGCCCGGTGCGCACAATGAAGCCGAGCGCGCGCGCAATCATCTCGGCGATCTCGGTACCCTCGAGCGCCTGGCGCTCCTCCAGCGCCGCGGCGAGCAGCACCGGGAAGGCGCTCTCGTCGAGCTGGATACCGAGCCAGTAGCCCTTGCCGCCGAGAAACTGGTTCTGATTCCAGTGACCGTCGTCGTGCTGCGTGGCGATGAGATAGCGCAGCGCGTCGCGCGCCTCGCGCATGGCACCGCCGGCGAGCAGCGCGCCGGCGCTCTCCACCAGGTCCCGCGGCCACACCAGGTGGTAGCCCTCGCGCTCCTCGTGGGTATTGCCCCACGGCACGCTCAGGCTCGCCACCATGGCGCCGAGATAGGTCTTGTCCTGGTGCGTGCGCAGCACCATGCTGCTGATGTGCACCTGCTCGGCCTCGGGCTCGGGCAAGCCCGCGGTGAGAGTCTCCTCGGCGGCGCGGCTCGCATGCCAGTGCGTCCAAGTGCTGATCTGGCGCTCCCACGAGATCTCGAACGGCTCAGACAGCGCGGTCAGCGCGAGCGTCGCCGCCGCGTCGGCGTTGTTGCCGAAGCCGAGCGCCAGCACCGCCTGGCGTGGCAGCTCGGCGCCGAGGGCGACGTTGCCCGGACCGGCACTGTCGTACTCCCACGTCATGGCGCCGTTGTGGGCGAAGTCCTGCCACAGGTCACTCGCGCCGACACAGCCGGCGCTGGCGCGCCCCATCGCCTCACCCTGCTGCGGCGTCACCGCCGCGAGCGCAACCCCGAAGGCCCCCTGCTCGGCCCCGAGCACGCGCCGGCCGCGGTACGTCATCACCTGGGCGACGTTGTTCGTGCCGGTGCCACCCAGGTGCGGCGCGAGCAGCATGTAGGGACGCAGCGTCTCATCACCCGTCAGCGTCACCTCCAGCAGCAGTACGTCGCGCCGCTCACAGGGCGTGACGCGCAGGGCGAGCTGGAAGCGCTCGTGGTGGTGCGCG
>DATBBQ010000169.1:0-34411 GCA_036270915.1 Steroidobacteraceae bacterium | reverse complement strand
GCGTCCTTCACACCGGCGCCCTTTCACGGCCGCCGCTTTCATAACCTGAGCGGGCGACCGCCGCAGCGTCCGGCTGACGTGCTGCGCCGGCTCGCGCGGCGCCGCCCGAAGCCCTGGCCGCGACAGGTGCCGACGCGGCTCGGCGAGAGGCCCACGCCGAACGTCGACGACGGCTCGGTCCGAGCGACCCTAGTCGGGCACAGCACCGTGCTCTTGCAGAGCGCGGGGCTCAACCTGCTGACCGATCCGGTCTGGTCGCAGCGTATCGGTCCCGTGCCCCTGCTCGGCATCAGGCGCGTGTGCGCACCGGCACTCGCCCTGAGCGATCTGCCGCGTATCGATGCCGTCCTGCTCAGTCACAATCACTACGATCATCTCGATCGTCCGACGCTCGCGGCTCTGGCGCGGCGGCACCAGCACTCACTGAGGCACGCACAGACGCCGGGGAGCGATTTCCGCCTCGTGCCCTTTGGCGAGCCGCTTGCGGTACGCGGCCACGAACTGTCCGAGGCGCGCGCGGCGCGCCGGTGAGCGGCCGCTGCGCTGCCGCCTTGCACCGCAGTCCACGTCACCTTAACGTCCTCACATGGCTGACTACGACGTCGTCGTGATTGGGGCGGGTGCGGCAGGACTGTGCGCGGCCGGCGAGATCGCCGCCGGAGGTGCCTCGGTACTGGTGCTCGAAGCGCGCGACCGGGTCGGCGGGCGTGTCTGGACGCGCAGCGAACCGGGACTAGCAGTACCCATCGAGCTCGGCGCGGAATTCGTGCACGGTCACGCGCCCCTCACGCGCACGCTGCTCGCGAGCGTCGGCCGGACCGTCATCGAGACGAGCGATTCGCACTGGACGAGAAAGAACGGCGCCCTCACGCAGCGCGACGGGTTCTTCGCCCGCTTCACCGAGGCGCTGCACGCGACGGACGTGCTCAAGAACCGGGACATGAGTTTCGCGACCTTCCTCGACGAGCACCTCGCCGGCGTGCTCTCGGCGGAGGACCGTCGCGCGGCGCGCACCATGGCGGAAGGCTTCGACGCCGCGGACACCGCGCGCGCGAGCGCGCGCGCCATCGCCGAGGAGTGGAGCGGCGACATGGTGGGCAACACCCCGCAGTCGCGACCCGAGGGCGGCTACGTCTCACTGCTCGCGGCGCTCATCGCGCGGCTGCAGGCGCTGCGGGTGCGCTTGCGCCTGCAGACCACGGTGCGGGAAGTGCGCTGGACGAGAGGCTCGGTAGTCATCGCGTGCACGAGCGCCGGGGAGCTCGGCGAGGTCCGGGCCCGGCACGCCCTCATCACGCTGCCCCTTGGCGTACTGCAGGCCGCGGACGACAGCCCCGGGGCGGTGCGTTTCACGCCCGCGCTGCAAGAGAAGCGTGCCGCCCTTGGCGCCCTGGCGTCCGGCGCGATCGTCAAGCTCGTCCTGCGCTTCGCCTCCCCGTTCTGGGAGGCCGTGCACGGCGGTCGCTACCGCGACGCTTCGTTCTTTCACGGCGCGGACGAGCCGTTTCCGGTCTTCTGGACGCCGGCCCCGGCGCACGCTCCATTGCTGGTCGCCTGGGCGGGCGGCCCGCGCGCCGCCCGTCTCGCCGCGGGAACGAGCGAGGCCGCGCTGCGCGCCGCCCTGACCTCGCTCGGCAGCCTGTTTGACACGGACGCTGCCGCTGGGCTCGAGGCCTGCTATTACCACGACTGGGAGCAGGACTGCCTGGCGCGCGGCGCCTACAGCTACGTGCTGGTCGGCGGCGGCGATGCGCGCGCAGGCCTCGGCCGGCCGATCGCGGACACGCTGTTCTTCGCCGGCGAGGCCACCGACAACGACGACGAGGCCGGCACGGTCACGGGCGCCCTGCAAAGCGGGGTGCGCGCCGCCCGGGAGGTGTTGCGGGCGTCTGCGGCGCGCGGTTAGCGCCGGGCGCCGGGGTCGTCCAGTTCGGCGAGACAGCGGTTGAGATCGCTCAGATCGACCGGCTTCACCAGGTGATCATCGAAGCCAGCCTGCAGCGCCCGGGCGCGATCCTCGGCCTGCCCGTAGCCGGTGAGCGCGATCAGCTTCACGCTGCGCCCTTGCGGCAGCTGACGCATGCGGCGCGCCACCTCGTAGCCGTCCATCCCCGGAAGACCGATGTCGAGCAGGACCGACTGCGGTTTGAACGCGGTGATCCGCTCGAGGGCCTCGCGGGCGTCATAGACCGCCTCGGACTCGTGGCCGTCGAATCTCAGCATCATGACCAGGGAGTTGGCCGCGTCCGCGTTGTCATCGACGATCAGAATGCGCCGCGGCGCCACCGCGTGCGTCGGCGCCTGCGTGCCCGCAGACGGCGATGAGGCGACGAGCGGTACCCGCACCGTGAACGTGGAGCCCTCGCCCGGGCCGGCGCTGCGCGCCGCTACCGCGCCGCCGTGCATTTCGATAAGGCGGCGCACGACCGACAGGCCGATGCCGAGGCCGCCCTGGGCCCGGTCAAGGGTGCGGTCGCTCTGCACGAAGAGGTCGAAGACCCGCGGCAGGAGACTCGCCGCGATGCCGACGCCGTTATCGACGACTTCGATCACCGCGCTGCCCGATTCCTCGCGCGAGGTGATGAGGATGCGCCCGCCGTCGTCGGTGTACTTGGCAGCGTTGGTCAGCAGATTGACCACGCACTGAACCAGGCGCGCGAAATCCCCGGAAACCAGCAGCGTGCGGTAACTGGAGAGAATCTGCAGATCGTGGCGTCGTTCGCGAATCAGCGATTCGACGGTCTCGACCGCGTGGCCGATGACGTCACCCACGTTCACCGTCTCCGTCTTGAGCTCGATGCGCTGCTGGGTAATGCGCGAGACGTCCAGAAGGTCGTCCACCAGGCGCGTGAGGTGCGCGACCTGGCGGCGGATGATGTCCACTACCGCGAGGGCGCGCGGGTCGCCGGCCGGGACGCGCGCGAGCACCTCGCTGGCGTTGCGAATCGGCGCGAGCGGATTGCGCAGCTCGTGCGCCAGCATCGCGAGAAACTCGTCCTTCTGCCGCCCCGCCTCGCGCAGCGCTTCCTCGGCCCGCCAGCGCGCAGACAGGTCAACGGTGGACACCGCGACACCGTCACCGACGCGCGCCACCGCGAGCCGCACGACTGCGTCGACGCCGTCCTTGAGGTAGCGCAGCTCGCTCACCCACGGCGTCCCGGTCTCGATCACGCGTGCATACTGGTCTGCAAGCCCCAGCTCTCGGTGCGCGGGCAGCACTTCGGCCACGCTGCACCCGGGCAGCGACTCGCGCGGCGAGCCCACGAGTCGTGCCGCAGCCTCGTTCACGTAAACCCAACGGAAGTCCACGATGGTGCCGGCGCTGTCGCGCACGGCCTCGAGCACCGCAAAGGCATCGGGGCTCGCTTCCTGGACGGCGCGGAAGCGCTCCTCGCTGAGGCGCAGCTTCTCTTCCGCCTCCCGGCGGAAGCGCGCCAGCGCGAGCACGCTGTCGACGCGCGCGAGCAGCTCGCGCGCGGTGAAGGGCTTGACGAGGTAGTCATCCACGCCGGCCTCGAGACCGATGACGGTGGCCTCCTCGCCGGCTCGCGCCGAGAGAAAGATCACGGGCGTCGCGGCGGTGCGCGGCTCGGCGCGCAGTGCGCGCAGCAGGCCGAATCCGTCGAGGTTCGGCATCATGACGTCACTCAGCAGCAGATCCGGAGGCTCGGCCTGCGCGGCCGCGAGCGCCTCGCGACCGTCACCAACGGCGCGTACTCGGTAGCGCGCTTCCAACAGGCGGCACACGTAGGCGCGCATGTCGGCGTTGTCATCCGCCAACAGCACCAGCGGGCGCGGGTCGTGCTCGGGTTCGCCGTCGTATCCGGGCCCAGCGCCCGCCAGCTCGTCGGCCGTCGCTCCCGAGGCGCCGCTTGGCCAGCCGAGCGCCTCGTCCAGGTAGGCGCGCGTGTGCGCGCCGTCGCGTCCGTCGCGCTCGCGCCGCGCGCCGACGCGCTCGGCCGGCAAATGCGCGCGACCGAGCGGCAGGCGCACAGTGAAGGTGGTGCCCGCACCGCAGCTGCTCTGCACCGCCACGCTGCCCCCGTGCAGGCGCACGAGTTCCTGAACCAGCGCGAGACCGATGCCTGTGCCTTCGTTCGTGCGGGCGCGCGCACCCTCGATGCGGTGAAAGCGCTCGAAGATGTGCGGCAGTTCCTCGGCGCTGATGCCGGTGCCGGTGTCCCCGACGGTGAGCACGGCCGCCCCGCCCTCCTGCCGTACGGCCACGCTGATCCGGCCTTCGAGGGTGAACTTGTAGGCGTTGGACAGCAGGTTGAGAACGATCTTCTCCCACATGTCCCGGTCGATGAATACCGGCTCGGCGAGTGATGTACAGGCGATGTCCAGGCGCAGCCCGCCGCGCTCGCAGGCCGCGCGGAAGGTACTCGCCAGCTCCGCGGTAAAGGCCGCCAAGTCAGTCGGCTCATAGATCGCCTCGACCCGACCGGCCTCGATACGCGTGAAGTCCAGCAGTGAGTTCACGAGTTTCCGCAGGCGCAGCGCATTGCGATGCACGATCTCGAGACGTTCACGCGCATGCGCCGCGAGAGACGGCTCAGCCAGCAACTCCTCCGCCGGGCCGAGCATCAGCGTGAGCGGCGTGCGAAACTCATGGCTGACGTTGGAGAAGAACTGGGTCTTGGCGCGATCGAGTTCGGCGAGAGCCGCCGCGCGGGCGCGCTCGCCCTCGTAGGAGCGGGCGTCGGCCAACGCTGCACCGAACTGGCGCGCGAGCAGCTCGAGAAATCCCCAGTAGCTGTCGTTGAGTTCGCGCCGCGGTGAGACGCCGGCCACGAGCACGGCCGCCGCACTCGTGGCGCCGCGGCCACTCACCGGCAGCAGGAGCGCCTTCGTGACCGGCTCGGGCCACGGCGCGGCGGCCACCGACGTCCCGACCTCCGGAACGCGCACGCTCTGCGCACCGCTCTGCAGGACGGCAGCGACCGGCCAGGGCGCCGCGGCATCCGAAAGGGCGATACGCTCCGGGCGCAGTGCCTCGGGCAGCATTCCCTGGTGGGCCGCGAGGCGCAGCTCCCGACCGCCGGCGTCAACGATGTACAGCAGCGCAAACGGCACGTCCCGCCGGTCTTCGGCGAGCCCCCGGACGAGCCACTCGGCGGCTTGCTGCACGCTCTCGGCGCCGGAGGCGCGCGTCGCCAGGTCCCGCAGCGTCTGCAGCTGCCGCTCGCTGATGACGCGCTCGGTCACCTCGGTAACGACGCACAACATGCCGGCGATTCGGTTGTCGTCGTCGTACACGGGGCTGTAGGAGAAGGTGTGGTAGGTCTCCTCCACGAAGCCGCTGCGCTCCAAGAACAGCTGCAGTGCCTCGTCCCATGTGGCCTGTCCGTGGGTAAGCACCTGTTGGATACGCGGGCCGATGTCTGGCCAGATCTCCTCCCACACGACGTCAGCGCGTGCCCCGAGGACCCAGTCGCGCTTCAGGCCGACGGTCGGCAGATAGGCGTCGTTACAGAAGAAAGTCAGCTCCGGACCCCACAACATCCACATCGCGTAGCGCGAGTCGAGCATCACCCGCACGATCGTCTTGAGTGACTGTGGCCATCCGTCCGGCGCCCCGAGCGGCGTGCGGGTCCAGTCGAGGGCGCGCATGCGGGCGCCCATATCGCCGCCACCGGCGAGGAAATCCAGGGTGCGGATCGTCGGGGAAGGAGATGTCCTGCGAGGCAGCTGCGGTGAGGGCATCAGGCGGTATCCGAGAGTGAGCCGTGCGGCCCGTGGCGCGCACCGAGATTCTAGCGGGGTCGTGGCCGGCCTCGCTGAAATGCCGGTAGTTAATCCGTCTGAAATTGTCAGCCGCGATACACCCAAGCTCAAGCTTCACGGCTAAGGAGGATGGTGCGCGGCGCGGCGCGGCCGGCATCACGATCACTTGTTCGGATCCATTATGTCCGCTCGAGACGACACGCACGCCGCGTGCCGCCTGTACGCCCCCGCGAACACCCGGCGCCGCACGATCAGCCGGATTGCCCGAGTACTCGGGCGCGCGTCGGCTGCCCGGTGACGCGGGTGTTGGGATTGAAGGCGACCTCGATCCGAGGGCCGGCGGCGCAGGCTTGCCATCGGGCTCACCGGACGAAGGCTGTCGCGGTTCTCTCGCGAAAGCGGCAATCGCGTACGCAACGCCGGGATTTGGTCGCGCGCGGCGCGCGCATCGCTGCGACCGCCGCGGTTTACCGCTGAGGCGCGCGCGTCACGGCCGGGTCCTACTCGAGGCACCGGTCCGACGCCCCCGTTACGCGATAGTGTAAAGTGCGTGCCGTCGTCGCGGCGCGTCGCGCCAGGCGCCGCCACCGCGGAAGTGGCGGATGGACCCCTCCGCGGGCGATAACCCAGCCGAGGAAACCTGTCACATGAGCCAGCAGCCCGGACCGAATACGGTGTGCGTGCACACCGCGCACGCACCGGATACGGCCACAGGCGCGGTCGCGCAGCCGATCTACCTGACGACCACCTTCGAGAGAGACGCCGACGGCTCGTACCCGCACGGGTACCGCTACAGCCGTGAGGGAACGCCCAACCGCACGGCACTCGAGGCCTGCGTGGCGGCACTCGAGGGTGGCACCGGTGCGCTCGCGTTCGCCTCCGGACTCGCGGCCAACATGGCGATGCTGGAGCTGCTCAACGCGGGCGACCGGATGGTTGCCCCCGTCGACGCCTACTACGGCACGCTCAAGCAGTTCACCGAGCTTGCCGAGCGGCGCGGCGTCGAGGTGCGCTGCGTGGACTTCACCGACTCCGAACAGGTGAGGGGCGCGGTCGGCGAGCGTGCGCGCCTGGTTTGGATCGAGACGCCGACCAACCCTCTTCTTAGCGTCACCGACCTGCGCGCCGTCACGGCGATCGCCCGCGGGGGCGGCGCGCTGGTCGTGTGCGACAACACGTTCGCGACGCCGATCTGCCAGCTGCCTTTCGCCTTTGGTGTCGACGTCGTAATGCATAGCGCGACCAAGTATCTCGGCGGCCACGGCGACGTGCTCAGCGGAGTGCTGGTGGTGCGCGAGGATCAAGCACTCCTGGAACGGTTGCAGGCTTGGCAGCGCATCACGGGCGCGGCGCTCGGACCGTTTGACTGCTGGCTGCTCCGTCGCAGCATCGCCACGCTGGCGCTGCGCGTGCGCGCGCAGTGTGCCGGTGCCCAGCAGGTCGCGGAATTTCTCGCCGCGCACCCGGCGGTGGAACAGGTGTTCTATCCGGGACTGCCCGGACACCGCGGCCACGCCACCGCCGCGGCGCAGATGCCGGGCGGCTATGGCGCCGTGCTCTCGGTCTGCATTCGCGGTGGCGAGCAGGCGGCGATGCGGGTCGCGAGCCGCACGCGCCTGTTCACGCGCGCGACCAGCCTGGGGTCGGTGGAGAGTCTGATCGAGCATCGCGCCTCGATCGAGGGCCCGGGGTCGCGCACGCCCAGCAACCTGCTGCGCCTCGCGATCGGCATCGAAGAGCCGCGCGACCTCACCGAGGATCTGGCGCAGGCGCTCGCGTGAACCGTTTCCTGGCGGCCGCCCTGTTCGCGCTAGTGGCCTTCGCGGCCAACTCCGTGCTGTGCCGCATGGCCTTACGCCAGCCGCACATCGATCCGGCGAGCTTCACCAGCGTGCGGCTGATCTCGGGAGCGGTAACGCTGTGGCTGCTGGTGAGACTGAGCGGCCGCCACGGCCGCTCCGGGGGTAGCTGGCGCTCAGCGCTCACGCTCGTCGCGTATGCGATCGCCTTTTCCTTCGCCTACGTGGGCCTGACGGCCGGCACGGGGGCGCTGCTGCTGTTCGGTGCGGTACAGGTGATCATGATCGCCGCCGGCTTCATCGGCGGTGAGCGCATCGCCTCGGGCCTCGGATACGCGGCCTGGTATACCGCGCTGCCGCGCCTGGGCGCGATCGCGGCAGCAAACGCCCAGCTCGCCGTGCCGGTGATCGCCGCCCTCGCCGGGTTGGCGCTCTTCGACGAACAGATTACGGTGCGCTTGCTCGCGGCCACGGTGCTGGTTCTCGGCGGGACGGCCCTCGCGGTACGGCGTAATCTCAGCCTGCGCCTCGCGCGCAGCCCTGCCACAAAATGAGGTAACTGCCGTGACCGCCTCACTGTACCGCGACCTCTACCAGATCGGGTCGGTCGCGGGCATTCGGGCGGTTCTCTTCCGTGTCGCCCTCGCCGTGGCGCTGCCCCTCATCGGGGGCGTGCTCCTCGGCCATCCGGTCGCGGCCGTGTGCGGCGGCGCCACCGCGCTCTTTGTCACACTCAGCGACGTGGGCAATCGCGCCGGCGTGCGCCTCGGCACGATGCTCGCCGGCTGGATGCTGATAGTGCTCGGCGGGACGCTGGGTCATCTGCTCGGCGACACCCCTTACGGTCGCGAGGCCGTCGTGCTGCTTGCCGCGCTCGTCGCCGGCTGGGCGAGCGGCTCACACCCGGGGATCGCGGCCGTCACGCGTTTCTTCGCCGTCGCCACCGCGGCGGGCGCCGGCATGCGCTTCCACGATCCGGACGTGCTGCTGAACGTGTTGCTCGGAGGGGTGAGCGCCTTGGTGACCGCCCTCGCCGTATGGGGCTGGTTCCGCATTCCCTCGCACCAGAACTACATGGACTGGCGCGCAGGCGTGCGGCGCGCGTACCACGGCGCCGACGCGGGTGTGCGTTTCGCGCTGTGTTACGCCGCAGCCGCCGCGGTGGCCCTGTTTGCGGCCAGCGCGCTCGGGGTCAAGGAATCCTTCTGGGCGACGCTCGTGGTGCTCATGGTGATGCGTCGCGAGGGCATCGCCTGCCTCGAGCTCACGATCCACTACGCTCTCGGCACGATCGTCGGCGTAGTCGCCTCGGCGGCCGTGCTGCGCTTCGTGAGTGATCCGCTGGCGCTCGCCGTGCTGGCAACCCTGGTGGCAGCCTTCGCGCGCGTCGGCTTCAGCCTCAATCCCTGTCTCGGCTACACGTCTTTCACCATGTTTCTGCTGTTCATCGAGCAGGTCATCGCCGGCGGCGGTGCCGCGATCCCGCATATGTTCGAGACTCGCCTGTATGACGTCTCGGTCGGGAGCGTACTGGCGCTCGCCGGCACGCTCGCCGCCATCTACCCGCGCTTCAGTCCCGCGCCGACCGTCGCGCCCCGGCACAAAGAGCGCTCGGGACCGGCGGGACGGCCGCACTCACAGCAGTAGTGAGTAACTCTGCGTTACAAAGTACTTGACGATATAGGGATCAAACCGGTAGGCTGCAGAACAGTGGCCAGGTCTCGCAACGGCGATATGCACACGGCGCGGACGGTTACCCTGGAGTCGCACGCGACGGCGACCCTGCAGTACATCCGGACCTCGATGGAGGCCGCGGTGTCGATTGCCGTGCCGGGCACGGCCGGCCTGGTCATGGGGTCGGTCGGTGTGCTCGCCGCCGTGCTGTCCGAGCTTCCCGCACTGCGTGCCTACTGGCTCATGATCTGGCTGATCGCCGCGGTGATGGCCATCGCCGCCGGTGCGGTCCTCATGGCGCGGCCGGCGGTTCCAGGCGGCCTGACGCTGCGCGGCACCCGAGCGTGGAAGTTTGCCCTGAGCCTGGCCCCTTCGCTCCTGGCGGGCGCGGTGCTCACGCTCGTGCATTGGCAGAGCGGCAACTTGCGCGCAATTCCCGGCACCTGGTTGCTCCTCTACGGCTGCGCGCTCGTCGCGGCGAGTGTCACGACGACAGCCGCCGTCGCTGCCATGGGTGCCTGCTTCGTGGGGCTCGGCGTCCTGGCCCTCTTCGTCTTGCCGCCCGGGCTGCAGCTCCCGGCGCTGGGCGTCGGCTTCGGCGGGCTGCACCTGCTCTTTGCGCTTCTAATCGGACGGATCCACCATGACATTCAAGGCTAAGGCGCGCACCACGGCGGCGCCCGCCACGCACAAGCGCCCGAATCTCACGCCCTTGCGCGGTGAGAGCGAGGACAGCAGGTTCGATCGCCTGGTCTACGAACGGGTGCGACTCGGAATCCTGAGCGCGCTCGCGGTGCGCGAGGAACTCAGCTTCAGCGAGCTCAAGACGCTCTTCGACGTGAGCGACGGCAACCTCAGCGCCCACGCGCGCAAGCTCGAGGAGGCGAAGTACCTCAGCTGCACGAAGTCATTCGCTGAGCGGCGCCCGAAGACCGTCTACAAGCTCACCGCGCTCGGGCGCAGCGCACTCAATCGGTACCTCGATCACGTCGAGGCGGTGATCAAGGCGACCCGTCGCGGTTGAATTTTTTTCCCCATTAACTCTGCAATGTAGAGTACTCCGACATGCACATCGCAGTAATCTTGGACGGCAACGGCCGCTGGGCGGAACGCCGCAACCTGCCGCGCACGGCAGGACACCGCGCCGGGGCGAAGGCGGTGAACGTCCTGGTCGAGGCCGCGGCACGTCGCGGCATCCGCGTGCTGACGCTGTACGCGTTCTCTTCGGACAACTGGCTGCGTCCGCGCGGCGAGGTCAGCGCGCTTTTCGCTCTCTTCCGTCGGCATCTCATCACGCAGACGCAGCGCTGCCTGGCACGCGACATCCGCCTGAATGTCATCGGCCGCCGCGACCGCCTGAGCGCCGATCTGCTGCGCCTCATCGAACGCAGCGAGGACGCGACGGCGCGCTGTCGCGGCATGCACCTGCGGATCGCAGTCGACTACTCCAGCCAGTACAGCCTGCTCGAGGTGAGCCGGAGCCTGCGCTCGGCAGCGTCCATCGACGAGGCGCTGTTCGTCGAACGGCTCGCCGCCGTCGACCACTCGAGTGCGTGTGTCGCGGACGTCGATCTGCTGATCCGCACCGGCGGCGAGCAACGCCTGAGCGACTTCCTGCTCTGGGAATGCGCCTACGCGGAGCTGTACTTCACGCCCTGTGCGTGGCCCGACTTCGACGAGGCGGCCCTCGAGGCGGCGCTCGCCGATTACGCGGGCCGCGAACGGCGCTTCGGCAAGGTGGTGCCCGCGCAGCATGCCGGCCGGCGTCATGCCTAGTCCACGGCGCGCCCGAGCGCTCATGGCCCCCGCCGACATGCGCATCGCCCCGCCGCTGCCGGTCGTGCCGGGCACGCGCCCGCTGCGGCGCTACGCGCTCCTAATCAATCCCTTCTACGCGAAGGATCCGCGCGCCAGCTTCGGCAAGCACGTCCTCACCCCGACGCTGGCTCTGACGAGCGTCGCCGCCGCTACGCCCGGGCACTGGCGCGTGCGTTACTGGGACGAGAATCTCCTTCAGGGCGCGCCACCGCGCGAGCCTGTGCCGCAGGTGGTCGGGATCACCGTGCACCTCACGTTCGCGCGGCGCGCGTACGAGCTCGCGGCCTGGTACCGCCGCCAGGGCTCGCTCGTGATCCTGGGCGGCCTGCACGTACTCTCCTGCCCCGAGGAGGCGCTGCAGCACTGCGATGCCGTCGCGATCGGCGACGGCGTGCAGCTGTGGCCGCAGATACTCGCAGACGTCGACTGCGGCACCCTGCGCCAGCGCTACGAGGCGAATTTCGTGCGCCCCTACTCCCTCGACCCCGCGCCGCGCCGTGACCTAGTGCCGCGCGAGTCCTTCCTGACGACGACCAGCGTCATCGCGACGCGCGGCTGTCACAACCGCTGCGGGTTCTGTTATCTGGCAACCGACGGTCTGCACATGCCGTATCGGATGCGCGCCGCCGAACAGGTGGCGCGCGAGATCGCCGCCGACGGGCAGCCGTACGCCGTGTTCATCGACAACAACCTCGGTTCGCGCCCCGCGTACCTGCGCGCACTGTGCACGGCGCTGCGGCCCCTCAAGATCATCTGGAGCGCCGCGGTCACGGTCGACGTGACGGACGATGCGACGCTCGTACGCGACATGGCCCTGTCGGGATGCACCGGCGTGTTTGTCGGCCTCGAGACGCTGAACGCCGCTAACCTTAGCGATGCGCGCAAGCGCACGCCGGCGCCCGAGGACTACGCGCGCCGCGTGGCATTGTTTCACCGCTACGGCATCCAGGTGAACGGCAGCTTCGTGCTCGGCTTCGACCACGATCGGCCGGACGTCTTCGAGCGCACGGTCGCCTGGATCGAGGCGAATCGCCTCGAATGCGCGACCTTCCACATCCTCACTCCCTATCCTGGGACCCCCCTGTTCCGGCAGCTCGAGGCCGAGGGCCGCATCCGGCACCGCAACTGGGACGACTACGACACGGGGCACGTGGTCTTTGACCCCAAGCATATGAGCTGCGAGGAGCTCGAGCAGGGCTATGCCTGGTGCTACGAGCGCCTGTTCTCGCACCGCTCGATCTGGCGTCGTCGCCCGCAGGATGCGCGTGCGGTGCTTGCTTACCTGGCGATGAGCTACCTGTACAAGCGCTCGAACCGATTCTGGCACCTGCTCATCAAGCACCGCCTGACGGGCGCCGTATGGCGCCCGCTGATCGAGCACTCGCGCCGGCGTCAGGTGCGCCTGCGTGCGCGAATCGAGGCTGACGAGGGCGGCACAGGCAGTGCCGGCGCGTGCCGCGCCCCCAATTGTGTCAGCGCCGGCGTCTGAAGGAGGATCGTATGGACACTTACCCTGGCAAACGCGCTTTTGATGTCGCGGTGGCCGGCACGGCGTGCCTGCTGTTCGCACCGCTCGCAGCCGGCATCACCCTCGCCAACTGGCTCGAGGACCGCGGACCGCCGCTCTTCAGACAACCGCGCGTCGGACAGGCGCGACAGCCTTTTACCCTGCTCAAGTTCCGCAGCATGCGGAACGAGGAAGTCACCCGCGTCGGTGAGTGGCTCCGCCGCACCGGCATCGACGAGTTACCGCAGTTCCTGAACGTGTGTCGCGGCGAGATGAGCGTGGTCGGCCCGCGTCCTCTCACCGGCCAGGATGTGCGTCGCCTGGGTTGGGACGGGCAGGATCACGACTGGCGCTTCGAGACCAGGCCCGGCATCACCGGACTCGCGCAGCTGTTGTCCGGCCGCGGAGCCCGCGCGAGCGAGCGCCTCGACCGCTTGTACCTGCGCCGTCAGTCCCTGGCGCTCGACCTGCAGCTGGTCGCCCTGTCCTTCGCGGTCAATGTGCTCGGTAAGCGCCGCGTGCGGCGCTGGATCCGCGCGAGTGCTGGCTGAGGAGCTCTCGCCGGCGCGGCGCTCCAGGATCGAGACCTAGAGCCGGAACAGGCTGCGGCTCAGGGGCCGCTGCTCTACTTGCTCGTGAAGATGCTCTTCGGCACCTTCACGTGCACCCCGAGATTGGGCTTGTCGACCAGCTGGGTGATAACCACGTGGCCGGCGACACTGATCAGGGCGTACGCCTGATGCCGGGTGAGCTTCTTGTCGGCGGCCAGGAAATCCACCATCTCCTGTATCGCGGTCTTGGTGGCCGTGGTCAGGTCCGGGTCGGTCGCCATGCTGATGTAGTCGGTGGGCGTCTCCGCCCGCGGCCAGGTGAGCTTCATGTCCTTGCGAACGGTGAGCTGTACGCGTGCGCGCAGTGAAGTCTCGACCGCCGTCTGATCCACCTCGCCGTCGCCCTGGGCGGCGTGGCCATCGCCGATCTCGAACAAGGCGCCGGGCGCAAACACCGGGATATACAGGGTGCTACCGACGGTGAGCTCGCGATTGTCGAGGTTGCCCGCGTGCTTGCCCGGCGGGTTGCTGCTCACGCGTCCCAGTTCGGCAGCGGGCGCAACGCCCATGCTGCCGAAGAAGGGATGCAGGGGAATCACGATCCCCGGCAGAAACTCGGCGGTCATGTTCTTGCGGTCGAGCGGGATGATCTTGGCCGGCACGCCCGGCTCGCAGTTCTCAGGCAGGAAGCCGTTGCAGCCGTTGTAGCCGTAGTCGAGGGGCAGATCGATAGAGAGGATCTTGACCTCGAGCACGTCACCGGGTTCGGCGCCCTCCACGTAGATCGGCCCGGTCAGGATGTGCCCGCCCGGTCCCTTGCGATCGCCGGTCACCGTCGTAACGATTGACTTCAGCGACTCCTGGATCTTGTCCTCCGGGACACCCGCACGCGAGAGTCCGGCGGGCGTGTTGGTGAGCAGCGTATCGACGTCGACGATATCGCCCGAGGCGATGCGCAGCACCGGTTTCGCCTCGGCCCAGTAATAGCCGTAGACGACGGTCGCCGGCGTGGCCTCAAGACGCACCGTCTTGGGCTCGCGGGCAGCGCAGACCGCGAGGCAACCCAGGAAGACGGCCGCTGCACCCAACTGATAGTTTTTCTTCATGAGGGACTACGGTAGCACATCGCGCCGGCCGCTCAGACCGACCGCCCAGGCTGGCCGGCATCTCGTGACCAAGCCGAAATCACTCGGCACCGTAAGCGCCCGCGTGCGCGCTCTAAACCGTCGCACTGGGAGCATCCGGGACGGCGGCCGCCTTGTCGGCATCGAGGGATCTCTCGGGGAGCGCACCGGACGATCATCGTAAGGCCTCGCCGCGCCGAGAGAGGCCATTGCGCATTTACAGCCGCCGGCCGCCCCTGCAGCACGGCTCGCCGCGATGAATGCAGGGCCTCCCAGATGCGTCCTACGACCAGCCGCGCCCGGGCGGCATTGGCTCGCGCGACGAGTTAGGGTAATTAACGTAACTGTCCGTCGCGGTTCACAGACGAGTTGGCCCCCTAGTGCCGACATGCGAGTTTGAAAGTACCTCAGGGAAGTGGATGATGCAGCGCATGCGTGTAGTAATCACCGCCCTTACGACGCTACTCATCGCGGGAATAACCGCGTGCGGGGGCGGAGGCAATTCGGGCAACTCCTCCGGAACCGCCCCGGCGATCAGCACCCAGCCGTCGAGTACGACACGCACGGTCGGCGAGACGGCGACGTTCGCGGTCGTCGCGACGGGCGCGACGCCGCTCGCCTATCAATGGCAGAAGAACGGACAGAACATCAGCGGCGCGACCGCCGCCAGCTACACGACCCCGCCGATCGCGCTCGGTGATGACGGCACGACGTTCATGGTCATCGTGAGCAACCTCCTCGGCAGTGCGACCAGCGATGCAGCGCTCCTCACGGTGGTAGCGACGCCCGCCGGGACGGACGTAGTCACCTACAAGAACGACCTCGCGCGCAGCGGGCAGAATCTGACCGAATCGCTGCTGACGCCCGCGAGCGTGAACGCGACGGACTTCGGGAAGCTGCGTTTCCTCGATACCGACGGCAAGGTGGACGCCCAGCCGCTGTACCTATCCGGCTTGCCCATACAGGGCGCCGTGCATGACGTCCTTTTCGTCGCCACGGAAAACGACTCCGTCTACGCCTTCGACGCGGACAACGGCTCGGTACTGTGGCAGGTCTCGGTCCTCCCGTCCGGCGAGAGCGCAAGTCCCCTGCCACCTTATGGATGCTCGCAGGTAACTCCGACCCTCGGCATCACCGCAACGCCCGTGATCGACCGCAACGCCGGATCGCACGGCACCATCTACCTGGTGGCCATGTCCCGGGACGGGTCCGGCAGCTCCCACCAGCGCCTGCATGCGCTCGACGTGACCACGGGAGCCGAGCTGCTCGGCGGCCCGCAGGAAATAACGGCGACTTACCCGTCCAACGGCGGCACGATGACCTTTGACCCGGCGCAGTACGAGGAGCGCGCCGCGCTGCTCTTGTCACAGGGCACGATCTTCGTGAGCTTCACCTCGCACTGCGACACTCCGCCCTACTCCGGCTGGATCATGGCGTACAGCCAGAGCTCGCTGGCGCGCGTCGCGGTCCTCAACGTCGCTCCTAACAGCGGCGGAAGCGGGCCGGCCATCTGGATGAGCGGCGGCGGACCCGCGGCCGACGCCGCCGGCAACGTCTACCTGCTGACCGCAAACGGGGCCTTCGAGACCGTCCTGGACAGCAACGGCTTTCCGAATCACCAGGACTACGGCAACAGCTTCCTGAAGCTGACCCTCAGCGGCAGCTCGCTGGCCGTCGCCGACTACTTCACGGTGGCGAATACCCTCGACGAGTCGAGTGCCGACTTGGACCTCGGCTCCGGGGGCGTCCTGCTGCTTCCGGACCTCAACGACTCGGGCGGCACGGTGCGGCACCTGGCCGTCGGCGCCGGCAAGGACGGCAACATCTACCTGGTCAGTCGCGACTCCCTCGGCAAGTTCAGCGGTATCGGCAACGCCAACAACATCTGGCAGCAGCTGAGCAATGTGCTCGGCAACGGCTCGACGGGAGGAATCTGGTCGACGCCCGCCTACTTCGACGGCAGCCTGTACTACGGCCCGGTGGGCGATCACCTCAAGGCTTTCGCCGTCAGCAACGCCAAGCTCTCGGGCGCGCCCAGCTCTAGCACCGGCACGACCTTCGGCTACCCGGGTACGGCGCCGGCGGTATCCGCCAACGGCACGACCAACGGCATCGTGTGGGCGCACGAGAACAGCAACCCGGCCGTGCTGCACGCGTACGACGCCAGCGATCTCAGTCACGAGCTCTACAACAGCACCCAGGCTCCCGGCGGCCGCGACGGCTTCGGGCCGGGAAACAAGTTCATCACGCCGACGATTGCCGACGGCAGAGTCTTCGTCGGAACGCAGAGCGGCGTCGCCGTATTCGGCCTGCAATAAGCGGTTGCAGCGCCCGACGCGGCGCGGCGCATGCCACGGCCGCACGGCTGCGGCATAATGCAGCCGAGAATAACTAGACGGACTCGCTGCCACAGCCGCGCCGCCCTGCATGAGCGATGACATCATCCTGGAAACCCGTGGCCTGACGAAGGAGTTCCACGGATTCGTGGCGGTCAATGACGTGAACCTGCGCGTGCGCCGCGGGCAGATCCATGCGCTCATCGGACCCAACGGCGCTGGCAAGACGACCTGTTTCAACCTGCTGACGAAATTTCTCAGCCCCACGCGCGGCCGCATTCTCTACAAGGGTGCGGACATCACCGCCGATCACGCCGCGGAAGTGGCGCGCCGGGGAGTCGTGCGCTCCTTTCAGATGTCGGCGGTGTTCCCGCACCTCACGGTTCTCGAGAACGTGCGCGTCGCCCTGCAGCGCCGCCTCGGCAGCACCTTCTACTTCTGGAGGGCGGAGTCGAGCCTGAGGGTCCTCAACGACCGCGCGATGGAACTGCTGGAGGCCGTGGATCTCGGCACCTTCGCGGCACGCATTGCGGTGGAGCTGCCATACGGCCGCAAGCGCGCGCTGGAGATGGCGACGACCCTCGCCATGGACCCGGAGCTGATGCTGCTCGACGAACCGACTCAGGGAATGGCCCACGAGGACGTCGGCCGGGTCACCGCGATCATTCGCAAGGCCGCCGCGAGCCGGACGGTGCTGATGGTCGAGCACAACATGAACGTCGTGGCCAGGATCGCCGACCGCATCTCGGTGCTGCAGCGGGGAAAGATCATTGCCGACGGCAGCTACGCCGAGGTGGCCAAGGATCCGCTGGTCATCGAGGCCTATATGGGAACCGCGGCCCCGGAACTGCGGGGGACGCAGGCGTGACGAATGAGCTCCTGGCGGTGCGCGGACTGCACGCCTTCTACGGCGAGTCCCACATCCTGCACGGCGTTGATTTCAGCGTGCGCCGCGGTGAGGTCGTCACCCTGCTGGGACGCAACGGGGCCGGGCGCACGACGACCCTGAAGGCGCTGCTCGGAGTGGTCGGCTCGCGATCCGGCTCGGTGTTGATCGACGGCAAGGAGACCATCGACCTGCCCCCGCACGCAGTCGCGCGTCTCGGCGTCGGCTACTGCCCTGAGGAGCGGGGCATCTTCTCAGCACTCTCGGCCGAGGAGAATCTGCTTCTGCCCCCCGTCGTCGCCCCGGGGGGCATGTCAATCGACGAGATCTATGGCATGTTTCCCAATCTGGCGGAGCGGCGTGCTACCCAGGGAACGCGCCTTTCGGGCGGCGAACAGCAGATGCTGGCCGTGGCACGCATCCTGCGCACCGGGGCGAAGCTGCTGCTGCTCGATGAGATTTCCGAAGGTCTTGCGCCGGTCATCGTCCAGACCCTGTCACGGACCATCCATGCGCTGCGCGAGAAGGGGTACACGATCGTGATGGTCGAGCAGAACTTCCGCTTTGCCGCACCGCTCGCGGACCGTCTGTACATCATGGAGCGCGGCCGGATCGTGCTGGACTTTCCAGCCTCCGAGCTTCAGGACAAGATGACGGTCCTGCACGAGTACCTGGGTGTCTGAACTTCCCAATAATGAGGGTCAAACAATGAAAGTTAGGGCATTCACGAGCGCACTGGCCGTGTCCTGCGGCCTGCTGCTGGGCGGCCCGGCGCTGGCCGCCGACGTCGTGATCGGTGACCTCGATGACTTCTCCGGCCTGTACGCCGACGTCGGCGGCAACGGCGGCGTCGAGGCGATCAAGATGGCGATCTCGGACTTCGGCGGCACGGTTCTCGGTCGTAAGGTCTCCGTGCTCACGGCGGATCACCAGAACAAACCCGACATCGGTGCCTCGAAGTTCCGCGAGTGGGCCGATCAGAACGGCCTGAACGTGCTCCTGGGCGGCTCCAATACCGGGGTCAACATCGCGATGGCCAAGGTGGCCGGTGCCAAGAAGGTCCCGATATTCCATATCGGCCCCGGCGGGGCCTCGCTCACAAACGAAGACTGCACGGCCTACTCGGTGCATTACGTCTATGACACCACCGCGCTCGCCAACGGCACGGCGACCGCGATCGTGGCCGAGGGGGGCAAGACCTGGTTCTACCTGACGGCGGACTACGCCTTCGGGACGCAGCTGCAGGCGGCCGCGTCCAAGGTAGTCGAAGAGCACGGCGGCAAGAACGTGGGCGCCGTGCGTGTGCCGCTGTCGGCCGCCGACTTTTCCTCCTTCCTGCTGCAGGCCCAGGGCTCCGGGGCCCAGGTGCTGGGGCTCGCCAACGCCGGGGAGGATTTCACCAACTCGCTCAAGGCCGCCAACGAGTTCGGCATCACTAAGAAGATGAAGCCGGCGGCACTGCTCGCCTTCATCACGAACATCCACAGCCTCGGCCTGCAGACCGCACAGGGCCTGTATCTGACCACCGGCTTCTACTGGGACCTCAACGACCAGACCCGCGCGTTCGCGAAGCGCTACTTCGCCAAGATGCAGAAGATGCCGACCATGGACCAGGCCGGCTTTTACTCGGCAACCCTCACCTACCTCAAGGCAGTCAAGGCCGCCGGTACGACCGATTCCGACAAGGTGATGGCGGAGCTGAAGAAGACCAAGATCAACGACATGTTCGCCAAGGACGGCTACATACGTGCCGACGGCGTCATGATTCACGACATGTACGTCATGCGTGTCAAGTCCCCGCAGGAGTCAAAGTACGCGTGGGACTACTACAAGCTGGTCAAGCAGATGCCGGGCGAGGAGGCCTTCGGGCCGATCACCGGGCTGTGCCCGCTGGCGCCGAAGAAATAGCCCCGCGCGCATCGCCTGCCTCCCCCGGTGCGTCCGCCGCCCGGCGGAGGCAGGCAGCTGACACACGCCCGCCCCGTGACTGAGATCTTCGGCATTCCGGTCAGCGTCATCTTCGGGCAGTTGATGCTCGGGCTCGTCAACGGCTCGTTCTACGCGATGCTCAGTCTCGGTCTCGCGGTGATCTTCGGGATGATGCGCATCGTGAATTTCGCGCACGGTGCGTTCTACGCACTCGGGGCGTTCGGTGCCCTCTTCGGCCTGGAGTGGCTCGGGATCAACTACTGGGTGGCGCTCGTGGTCTCCCCGCTGCTCGTGGGGCTGCTGGGCGTCGTACTCGAGCGGCTGCTGCTGCGTCACATCCACGGCCTCGATCCGCTCTACGGGCTGCTGATGACCTTCGGCCTGGCTCTCGTGATCGAGGGCACGCTGCATCAGTTCTTCGGTGCCTCCGGTCGGTCCTACCCGGTGCCCGCGGCCCTTGAGGGCGTCGTGAACCTCGGCTTCATGATCCTGCCGCTGTATCGCGCCTGGGTGATCGTCGCATCGCTCGCGGTGTGCTTCGGCACCTGGTGGGTGATCGAGCGCACGCGCCTCGGCGCAACCCTGCGCGCCGCCACCGAGAACGCCCCGCTGGTGCAGGCCTTCGGGGTGAACGTGCCCCTGCTGGTGGTGGCCACCTACGGCGGCGGCGTGGCGCTCGCCGCACTCGCCGGGGTCCTCTCGGCGCCCGTCATCCTCGTCAACTCGCAGATGGGCAGCTCGGTGGTGATCGTGGTCTTCGCCGTCGTGGTGATCGGCGGCATGGGCTCGATCCTGGGCTCGATCATCAGCGGGCTGCTGCTGGGCGTCGTCGAGGGATTCACCAAGGTGATCTATCCGGAGGCATCCAACATCGTCGTGTTCGTCATCATGGCGCTCGTACTCATGGTCCGCCCGGCGGGCCTGTTCGGCAAGGAATAGCCGGTGCGCGCAACCCCGTTCCTGTACGCCGCCGCCGCAGTCTTCCTGCTGTGCGTGCCGCTCATCGGCATCTATCCGGTGTTCATGATGAAGCTGCTGTGCTTCGCCATGTTCGCCTGCGCCTACAATCTCCTGCTGGGATTCTGCGGGATGCTGTCGTTCGGGCACGCGGCATTCTTCGGCTCGGCGGCCTACATCACCGCCTGGCTCGCGGCGACGCGCGGCTTTGGTCCGGGGGTCGCCATACTCGGCGGCGTGGCGGTCGCGGCTGTGCTCGGCCTGCTCATCGGGGCAATCGCCATCCGCCGCCGCGGTATCTACTTCGCCATGATCACGCTCGCGCTCGCGCAGCTGGTGTACTTCGTGTGCCTCGAGGCCCCCTTCACCGGCGGCGAGAACGGTCTGCAGAGCGTGCCGCGCGGCTCGCTTCTCGGGCTGCTGCCGCTCAGGAACGACCTGGTGATGTACTACTTCGTGCTCGCGGTGTTCATCGCGGTGTTCGCCTTCATCCGGCGTATCGTGCATTCCCCCTTCGGGCAGGTTCTCAAGGCGATCCGTGAGAACGAGGCGCGCGCGACCTCGCTCGGCTACGAGGTCAACCGCTACAAGCTGGTGGCCTTCGTGCTCTCGGCCACGCTCTCCGGACTCGCCGGCTCGCTCAAGGCGCTGGTGCTGAGCTTCGCGACGCTCTCGGACGTATTGCAGGCGAACTCGGGCGAGGTCATCCTCATGACGCTCGTCGGTGGTACCGGCACCTTCGCAGGTCCGGTGGTCGGGGCGACGCTCATCGTGACGCTGCAGGAATATCTGTCCGAGATCGTCGGTGGCTGGGTGACGGTCATCATCGGTGGCGTGTTCATCGTCTGCGTGCTGCTCTTCCGTCGCGGCATAGTCGGAGAGCTCGCCACGCTGCGCCTGCGCGGACGCCGCGCCGCACCGGCGGCTGACGGCTCACGGTGAGTGTGCATGTCGCATCCGCTTCTGAGAGCGATCCGAGCGCCTGGATCGAATCCGCCGCCGCGGAACACCCCGCGCGCACCTTCCTCAGGACCCCCGAGGGCCCGCCCGTCAGCTACGCGCAGCTGCGCGAGCGGACCGCTCGCTACGCCGCCGCCCTCCTCGAGCTGGGAGTACGTCCGGGTGAGCGGGTCGCGGTACAGGTCGAGAAGTCCTGCGACGCCGTTCTCCTCTATCTCGCCTGCCTGCGGGTGGGCGCCGCGTTCGTGCCCATCAACGTCGCGAACACGCTGCCGGAGGTCGAGTACTTCCTGCAGGACTCACAGCCACGGCTCGCGGTCGTGCGCCCGCAAGCGCGCGCAGAGCTCGCGCCGCTCGCGCAGCGGGTGGGCGTCGAGTGCTTCGAGACGCTCGGCACGGCCGGTGACGGCACGCTGACCGAACGGGCACGGCGGGCGGCGCCGGCCGCGGACCTGCCGCGCGCCCTGCCGGCGGATGCGCTCGCGGCGCTCGTCTACACCTCGGGCACGACGGGCCGCTCCAAGGGAGCGATGCTGACGCGCGGCAATCTCGCCTCGAACGCCGCGGCGCTTGCGCGTGCGTGGCGCTTCACCGGCACGGATACCCTGCTGCATACGCTGCCGCTTTTTCACGTGCATGGCCTCTTCGCCGCCATCAACACGGTGCTCGCCTCCGGCGCCGCGCTGCTGCTGCTGCCGAAATTCGAGGCGGCGGCGGTCCTGCGCCATCTGCGCGACGCCACGGTCCTCATGGGAGTGCCGACGCACTACACCCGCCTGCTGAAGGAGACCGGCCTCGACCGGCGCAGCTGCGAGCACGTGCGGCTGTTCGTCTCCGGCTCGGCGCCTCTCCTGCCCGAGACGCATCGCGAGTTCTTCGCGCGCACCGCCCACACGATCCTCGAGCGGTACGGAATGACCGAGACGCTCATGAATACCTCGAACCCCTACGACGGTGAGCGCGTCGCGGGGTCGGTCGGGCCGCCGCTTCCCGGGGTGCGGATCCGCGTGACGCACCCGGATGGCGGGGCCCCGCCCGCGGCTGCGGACGCCATCGGCACGCTGGAGATCAAGGGACCGAATGTCTTCACCGGTTACTGGCACGACGCTGACAAGACCCGGCAGGCCTTCACCGCCGACGGTTGGTTCAGAACGGGCGACCTCGGACTCATCGATGCGAACGGCTACGTCCACATCGTCGGCCGCCAGAATGACCTGGTGATCAGTGGCGGCTACAACGTCTACCCGAAGGAGGTCGAGTCGCAGCTGGATGCGCTGCCCGGCGTGGCCGAGAGTGCCGTCTTCGGCGTGCCGCATCCGGACTTCGGCGAGGGCGTCACGGCCGCCGTGGTGCCGCAGCCGGGGGCGCTGCTCACCGAGAGCGACATCCTGCGTGCGATCGGCCTGCGAGTCGCCCGCTACAAGATCCCCAAGCGGGTCCTGCTGGTCACGGAACTGCCGCGCAATGCCATGGGCAAGGTGCAGAAAAACGCGCTGCGCCAGGCCTACGCGGGCCTGTACCGCGAGTAGGCGCCGCTCAGGCGCCGGACTGGCCACCCTGGGCGGCGAAGATGCGCCGCACTGCCTCCATGGTATCCGCCTCGCTCGCCCGCTTGTCGTCGCGGTAGCGCTTCACGCGCGCGAGCCGCAGCGCGAGGCCCCCGGGATAGCGGCTGCTCGCCTGCAGGTCGCTGAAGGCGATCTCCGCGACCAGCTCCGGGCGCACGTACACCGTGTGCCGGTCCCGGCGCGTCTCGCGCTCGAGCAGCGCCCGCGTCTGCCAGGCGAGCATGGCATCGGTCAGCCCCTTGAAGGTCTTGCCCAGCATCACGTACTCGCCCGTTGCCGGATCGAGCGCCCCCAGGTGCAGGTTGGACAGCTTGCCGGTGCGCCGCCCGTGGCCCCACTCGGCGGCCAGCACCACCAGATCGAGGGTGTGCGCCCGCTTGATCTTCAGCCAGCTCGCGCCGCGGCCGCCGGCCTCATAGGGCGCGCCGAGCGACTTGGCCATGACTCCCTCGTGCCCGGCCGCGAGCGCCGCCTCGTAGAACGCGCGCGCCGCCTCTGCCGAGGAGGTGACCAGCCGCGGGACCCGCATCGGCTCGGGCACCGACCGCGCGAGGGCGTCGTGACGCTCACTGCCGCCACGTGCCACGAGTGTGCCGCCGTCGTGCAGGCAGTCAAAGAAGAACGCCGACAGCGGCAGCTCTTCGGCGAGCTCCGCGACGTTCACGGTGCGCCCGAAGCGACGCATGGTCGTCTGGAATGGCTGCGGCCGGCCGAGCCGATCGAGCGCGATCGCCTCGCCATCGAGCACCAGCGTCTCGCTCGTGAAGGCGCACACGGCCGCCACGATCTCGGGCACCGAGCCGGTCACCTCGTTCAGGGCGCGCGTATACACCCGGACCTCCGCGCCGGCCTTGTGCACCTGGATGCGCGCACCGTCCATCTTCCACTCGAATGCTGCCGTACCGCCCAGGAGCTCGAGCGCCTCCCCGGTGTCGGACGCGGTCTGCGCCAGCATCGGCGCGACCGGCGAGAACAGCTCGAGCCGCACCCGCCCGCCGAGCGCTTCGGCCCCCTCGAGGAGCGCCACGCGCGCGAGCGCACCGAGCCCCGGCACGTACATGGCGGCGCGCCGCACGTCCGCGACGGGTTGCCCCGCCGCCGCGGCGATGGCCTCGATCATGACGCCCTCGAGCGCCCCCTGGCGCAGCTCGCCCACGAGAAGCCGCGCGAGGAACGACTGCTCCCCCGGGGTCGCGCGTGCCAGGAGCGAGCGCAAGAGGCTGCGGCGGCGCGCCGCCGCGCCCGCGCCCTGCGTCGCGGTGATCTCGGCGAGCGCGGAATTCACCCCCTGCAGCGACAGCGTTGCGCGGGTGGCGTGGGCCGCGGCGGCATCCTCGAGCAGCGCGTAGCCGATGCCGATGCGCCCCTGCGGGATCGAGCCGGAGAGAAAATGCACCGCGATCTCTATCTCGTCCGGCTCGAGTGTGCGCAGGTACGCGGCGAGCGTCTGCACCTTGCCGAGCCGCGCGGCCGTGGCGGCGATGTGCTCTGAGGTCTGCACCAGCTCGGCGAGCAGTGTCACCGCGGCATTGTAAGGCGCCGCGGCTGGCGCCGTGCGCGCTCCGCCTCCATACAGTGTTCACCGGCGCCGACGGCTGAGTATCCCGGGCGAACGCGCACCGTTATGCTGCGCCCGTGAGGGCGCGCACTGAGCCCAACCCACCGGACCGTTTCCCCGAGGCGCGCGAGATCGCCGCGCCGGCACCGTCCGCGACGCAGGCGCATCTTAGGCTGCGCCTGCGTCGCGAGCTTCCCTACCTGCTCTGCGACGACTCCGGCGATGCGCCCTCGGGCTTCGCGCTCTACACGCTCGCCGACCCGCGCGACGTGCGCTGCGTGCGCTACGTAGGCCAGAGCGGCTCGCCGCGCCGCCGCTACCTGCAGCACGTACGCACGGCGCGCCTGTGGGTCGCGGCGGACACGCCCTGGTGGATCCGCCTGCCGCGCCTGCGCGCTCTGTACGCCTGGATACGCGAGCTGTACCGCGATGACGGGCGGCTGCCATTCATGCTCGTGAGCGGCTGGCTCGCCACCGCGGCCGAGGCGCGGCTCCGGGAGCGCCAGTTGATCGCCGAGCTTGCGCTGCGCGGCCTGCCGCTCCTCAACGTCGAGGCCGAACGCCTCAGGACACCACGGCTCGCGTCAAAATCCAGGCGCGTATCAGGCCGATCACGGCGATCACCAGCAGAACGAGGCTCGTCAGGCCGCTGATCATGGCGCCGGCCACGCGCCGCTCCGGGTCTCTCATGTAGCCGTGCAGGTAGACGAACCGACCCAGTACCCACACGAGCCCCACGAGCGGCGCCAGATACGCAAAGCCGATCGGGTAGAGCGCCGTGAGCCACAGCAGCGGCAGGAACAGTCCCATCTGCTCGAGCGTGTTGAGTTGCACACGATAGGCGCGCTCGAAGGTCGGATGGCCGTGGGTCGCCGGCGCCTTGATGCCGAGCCTGCCGCGCAGACTGCCGACGCGGTAGGCGGCGAAGAAGTAGAAAAGCACTGCGAGCAGCGTCACGGTGGCCGTGAGCAGCCGCGCGGGTGTCGCAAACATGGGGTCTCCCCTTTTTGGTGTTGTGCTGCCGAAGCGTGCGCCGTGGCGAAGTCTAGCGCGCCGGCGACCCGAGGGCCGCCGGGCGCGGCCGCCTCAGCACAGACGCTTCGCGTACAGCACCTCGTACGCGGGCAGCACGGCCGCGAGGATCGGGTCGAACCGGCCCGGCACCTTGAGATCCCGCGCCCGATGCGGCTCAAACCCCGTGGAGCGCAGCACCTTCTCATACCAGTACGGCGCCCATATGCCGTCGCTCGAGCGCGGGCCGGGCGGCCAGTGCAGCATGCGCGCCGTGTAGGCGACGCCGAGCAGGTCGCACAGCAGGCGCAGCTGCCGTTCCGGAGCGCGCAGGAACTCGCCGGCGTCGATCACCGGGGGCTCGTGACCGGTGAGCTCGGCCACGTGAGCGAATATCTCCAGCTGCTGCACCACGCCGATGTCCTCGGCGCTCACCGTGGGGCGGCTCTTGACGTAGCTCAGCAGCACCTCGCGCGGATCGCGTATCAGAAAGACGTGCGTGAGCCCGCGCAGCCACTCGCGGCCGATGTGCGGCAGCAGGTGATGCGTCATGTGCTTCTGGTACATGATCGGGCGGTCCCGGGACACCGGACCCGTCAGCTGCGTCACGACGCGCCGCCAGTCGGTCTCCCCGGCGGCGATCACTTGCTCGCGCCCGGGATGCTCGAGCCCGGTATGTGCCAGGTAGTGTGCGTACAGCGGCTCGTCCACCACGACGCAGTCGCCGCGGTTTTCCCAGGCGCGCATCATGGCCGTGGATATGTTGCGCGGCCCGGACCACATGGCGATGCGCAGCGCTGTCATGGCGCGGGATGTTCGGCGACGTCGCGCGCGACGAGGTCGAGGTACAGACGCTGCAGGCGCTCGACGACGGGGCCGCGCGCGACGCTGACCCTGCGCCCGTCGACCTCCACGACCGGGGCAATGCCGGCAAAGGTACCGGTGACGAACGCCTCCTCGGCCCCGTAGACCTCGGTGAGGCTGAAATCCTTCTCGTACGCGGGGATGCCTGCCTCGCGGCAGACGCGCAGGACGTTGGCACGCGTGATGCCGGCGAGGCAGTACTTGCCGGTGGAAGTCCACACCTCGCCGCGCCGTACGATGAAGAAATGCGTGGAATTGCAGGTGGCGACGAAACCGTGCGGGTCGAGCATCAGGGCCTCGTCGGCGCCGGCCTTGGTCGCCTGGATGCAGGCGGTGATGCAGTTGAGCTTGGAGTGCGAGTTGAGCTTCGGGTCCTGCACGTCCGGGGCGCCGCGCCGCACGTGCACGGTGAACAGCCGCAGCCCCCGCGTGAGGGATTCCGGGCGCGGCAGCTTGTACTCCGGGATGATGACGATCGTCGCCGGCCCGATGCATACGCGCGGGTCCTGGTAGGGCGTGCTCTTTAGTCCCCGGGTGACCATCAGCCGCATGTGCACGCCGTCCTTCATGCCGTTGGCGGCGAGTGTCTTGTAGAGGGCCGCCACCAGCGCCTCACGCTCCAGGCCGACGTCCAGGTCGATGGCCTTGGCGGCCTCGAACAGGCGGTCGAGGTGCATGTCGAGGAAGGCAATGGCGCCGTGATGGACCCGCAGGCCCTCCCAGACCCCGTCACCGAGGATGAACCCCGAGTCAAACACCGACACCACGGCGCGCTCGCGCGGCAGCAGCTCACCGTTGACGTAGATGAGGATGCCGCGATTGCGCGCGTCGTCGGCGCTGTGATGGCTGCCTTGCGTCATCTGAAATGCCCTCGGTTGTGTCACCGCGCGGGGCGGCCGCGACCGGTGCCGGACGCGGCAGCTTAAGGCTTTTCCGCGCCGTGCGCGGCACCGCTCACGCGATCCTTGCGCACACACCCGCGGCACGGGTTATCTTTGCGCGCGCATGTCCGGGATTAATCCTTCTTGAACGCTACCATCGCCGCGCTGCTCGTGGCGCTGGTAGCAATCGCCGCGTGGTACGTATGGCGCTGGCTGTCGCTCGAGCGCAGCCGCGGGTCGGGCCCGGGGCGCACGCCGCGGCCGGCGGACGTGCTGCTCGGCTTCGTGACGGATTTCTTCGATACCCTCGGCATCGGCGGTTTCGCGCCCACCACCGCCGTCTTCAAGCTCTTGCGGCGCGTCCCCGACGAGGACATTCCCGGGACCCTCAACGCCGGTCACGCGCTGCCGACGCTGACCGAGGCGCTGATCTTCATCGCCGCCGTCACGGTGGATCCGCTGACTCTCGTCGGCATGATCGCGGCCTCGGTGGCGGGCGCCTGGTTCGGCGCCGGAGCGGTCTCGCGGCTGCCACGGCGCGCCGTGCAGCTCGGCATGGGCAGCGCGCTCATCGTCGCCGCGCTGCTGATGCTGGCGAGCAATCTCAACTGGCTACCGGGAGCGGGGCTGGCGAGCGGGCTCAGCGGCACTCGCCTGGTGTTTGCCGTCGCGATGAATTTCGTGCTCGGGGCGCTCATGACGCTCGGCGTCGGGCTGTACGCGCCGTGCTTCATCATGGTGTGCCTGCTGGGCATGAACCCGCTCGCCGCCTTCCCCGTCATGATGGGCTCGTGTGCCTTCCTCATGCCGGTGGGCGCGGTGCGCTTCATCCGCGCGGGCCGCTACAGCCTGCGCGCCGCACTCGCCCTGACTCTCGGGGGGATACCGGGGGTATTGCTGGCCGCGTACGCGGTGGTGAACTGGCTGCCGATCAAGGCGGTGAGGTGGCTGGTCGTCGTCGTCGTGCTGGTCGCCGCGGGGCTGCTGCTGCTCGGGGCGCGCCGCTCGCAGGAGAGCGCGGCGGCTAGCGCGGGTGCAGCCAGGTCGGCAGGAACGAGTAGGGATCCAGCCTGAGGGAGCGGTCGTAGCTCACGCGGGCGCCGTCGAGCAGCTGCTGCAGCCGCCCGCTCTTGTAGGCGTCAAACACGTCGGTGCAGCCGCCGACGAACTCCCCGCCGACGAAGATCTGCGGGATGGTCGCCACCGAGGTCTTCGCGGTGAGCGCGGCGCGGATCTGGCCGCCGCGGTTGTCGCGCTGGTACTCGACCGAGTCGAGGTCGACCGAGCGGTAGGCGATTCCCTGTTTGGCGAAGAAGCGCCGAACTGACCAGCAGAACTCGCACCATTCGAGCGCGAACAGAGTCACCGGCTGAGTCGCATCGCCGATCACCTGCGCGACGAAGGCCGCGGCGTCCGCGGCAATCACGGGCGGTGGGCCGGACGCCGCCGCCGGCGGCGGCGGCGCACTCATGTCGAAGCGATAATTGGGGGTCGAGCGCGCGATCGTGAGCTCTTCGGCGGACATGTCCGCCGGAATGTCGGCGAACAGCTGCGTGCTGAGGTAGCGCTCGCCCGTGTCCGGCAGCATGCACAGCACCGTCGCGCCTGCGGGTGCCTCGGCACACACGGCGAGCGCGCCCGCCAGCGCCGCGCCGGCGGAGATGCCGACAAAGATTCCCTCCTGGCGCGCCAGCTCGCGCGCCAGGCGCATGGCCTCGGCGCCGTTCACGGGCAGCACGCGGTCGATCAGACCGAGCGTGGCCGCATCCTCCGCGAGCTTGGGAATGAAGTCCGGGCTGATGCCCTGCATCAGGTGGGGACGGAAGTTCGGATGGCTGCCGGCGAGGGCGCCCTGCGCCGTGCGCGGCTGCGGGATGCCGCTGCCGAGGATCTGCGAATTGTCCGGTTCGCAGACGATGATCTGGGTCGCGGGGCTGTGCTTGCGCAGCTCACGCGCGACGCCCTTCAAGGTGCCGCCGGTGCCGAAGCCGGTCACAAAGTAGTCGAGACGCTCGCCGGCAAAGGCCGCGAGTATCTCCGGGGCCGTGGTGCGCGAGTGCATGTTGGCGTTGGCCTCGTTCTCGAACTGCCGGCACAGGAACCAGCCGTGCGCCTCGGCAAGCTCGACCGCCTTGGCCAGCATGCCGCTGCCCTTGAAGGCCGCCGGGGTCAGCACCACGCGCGCACCGAGAAAACGCATGAGCCTGCGCCGCTCGACGCTGAAGTTCTCCGCCATGGTCACGACCAGCGGGTAGCCCTTCTCGGCGCACACCATGGCGAGGCCAATGCCGGTGTTGCCGCTCGTCGCCTCGATGACGGTCTGCCCGGGCCTGAGCTGACCCGTACGCTCGGCATCCTCGATCACCCCGAGCGCGAGGCGATCCTTGACGGACCCCATGGGGTTGAAGGCCTCGACCTTCCCGTACAGCCGCACGTGGGCAGGCGCAAGCTTCTTGATGCGCACGATCGGCGTGCCGCCGACCGTCTCGAGGATGCTTTCGAATCTGCGCGGCATGATCTTCTGTCCCACGGCAAAGTCAGGTGAAGCCGGTCACGGCGTGCGCAACTCCGGGATCCTCTGCCCGCGGCCGCACGTTCGCCGGCCACCCCTGCAAGCGGGTTAGTTCGGGCCCTGGTCGGTCGCGAGCGCCCATTGCCCGTCGGCCCGCTGGCAGGCCGTCATGGTCGAGTCCCCCGATACCTGGCGCGTCTTGCTCGCGACGATGAGCACGCCGCAGGGCTCGCCGTTGGTTCCGGTGAACATCTTGTCGAGAGTGATCGTCCCGCTGTTGCCGGTCGCGGGGTTCTGCCAGCTCTGCGTGTTGCCGGGCTTTGCGTCCTTGAGCACGCCCATCGCGGCCGCGCGCATGAGCTTCGAGTCGTCGCCGCGGAAATACGCGTAGGGGGTGTTCTTCAGGAAGCCGAGGTTGCCCTGGGCGAGTGCGTCCGCGGCGGGGAGCGCTCCCAGCACTGAGCACAGGAGCAGGCAGCGAGCGATCCGCGCCGGCGAACGCGTAGACGACGTCTTCATTTCCGACCCCCGTGACGCGATCAGGCCGGGGCGCGCCTGCGCGCCCCGGCCCCTAGCTTACCGATTCACCGGCAGCGTCTGCAGCCCCGACCCGTTGTCTCAGGCCGACGGAAGGATGCTGACGGCCACCGACTCAGTGTACGTCACGTTCACATGGTCGCCCGGCTTCAGGGTGCGGATGAACTTCTGCATGTCGGGCGACTTGACCTCGATGATATGCGTCGTGCCGTCCGAGCGCTTGAACGCGACCGTGTTGGTCGGCAGGTCGATGGCCTCGATCTTCACGGTCACGGTGGCCGAGGCTCCCGCGACACCCCCGGGAGTCATGCCGGGGCCTGCAGCGTTGCCCGAGGCGAAGGCCGAGGCAGCCGGGTCGCTTACCTTCTGGCCGCCCTTGGCGATCTGCGCGGCAATGCCCTGGTAGAAGCTGATATTGACCTTGTCTCCGACCTTCAGGTTCTCGAAGTTCTTCACCTCGGGTCCGACAAAGATGGTCACCGGACCCTTCGGCCCGACCACCGTGACCTCGCGCGACTTGGGATCGATCGACTGCACGGTGGCCTGCACCTTGGTGAGCTCAGCCTTATACCCGCCGGGCGAGCCGGATTGCTGTGCCCACGCGTAGTTCCCCAGGGCGGCCAGGGCCAAGGTGGGAAGTAGCCATTTCACGAGGTTCGCCTTCTTCATATCTGCTCCTTGAGTTAGGTACCGACGAGAGCGACAGACCGACATGCTCAGTGCATAAACCTAAAACGCGCACCGCGCAGCCCCGACCTTCCGACCCGATACGAATGGCGGGCAGGCCCCGGGGGCTGCGTCGCACGCATCTCCGACGAACGCGCCGCTGCCTGCAGTGAGTGATACCCGTCTGTGAACGGGGAGGCTATCGGACCTTAGGGCAGCGCCCCATCGGCGCAGCCGGACGCGGCGGACGGGACGGGCGTCCCGTGGCGCAGGCGAGCGCCTATTTAACCCAATACATACAGGATGTTACGAGAGATGCCTAGTGCGGCGTCGACAGCAGGGGGGATGCCGCACCCCTCGGCGCGTCGGGGGCGCTCGGCGTGCTGTCCGTCGACGGGGGCGGCGCCACCGCCTGCTGCGGGCCGGCTCCGACACCCGCTGCGGCTGCAGCGGCGCCCACCCTGGCCGCCGTTGGTTCCTGCGCGGGCGGCGCGGCCTGAGACTCGTCGACCTGCGGCGGTGTCACCGGCGGGGCCGGTGTCGGCGTCGCGCCGCCCGCGGCCTGAGCGGGCTCGTCGGCGATGCCCAGGTCAACGACGTTGATCACCGCGGGGTCGTCGCGCAGCTTCACGTACAACTGCCCGTGACTGGGCCGGGGCACGCGCAGGCTGCGGCCGGGAAAGCCATCCGGGACCTGTGTCGGCTGCGCGAACTGCGGGGCGCCCGACACGGAGTCGAGCAGGAACAGGTTGTTCCCGGTGAGCGTGCACACCGCTTCCGCGGGTTGCCTCGGGCAGTCGATGGCCTTGAGTACCGGCAGCCGCACGAGCGTGGCGAGTGGGCGCCACTCGCCGGCGACGCCGTTACTCACCAAGCGGTAGCGCAGCGGGCCGAAGGCGGACGGGCCGAGTGCCTTGGCGGGTACCAGCGTCGCCACCGCGACCCTGGCGTTCTGCAGCGTCAGCGCTCCGCTGGCGACGTCGAGCACCGTCGAGGAGGAACCGTCTGCGGTTGCGACCTCCACTTTATCCTCGTGCGTAAATGTCATCGGCGACTGGCTGCGCAGCGAGAAGGTCAGCTGCGCGTCCTGCGGCAGCTCGTCGGGACTTGCGAGCCGGATACTGCCGACCCCCGGGTTGTCGGCACGTTGCGCGCTCTTGTCCATGAGCTGGGCACTGGGCCTCGGGCTCGTGATCGCGACCCTGACGTCGAGCGCGCGTCCGTCGCGCAGGCTGACATGCGCGCGCGCCGAATCGTCACGGCGCAGCGCATTCGCCGCCCGCGCGTCGCGCGCCGTCATGGCCAGCTGGTCGCGCCCGTCGGCGGTGGTGAGCTCGCCGGGCACGAACTCCACGCCCTTGAGCACCAGGCGCTCCACCTCGTCCAGACGGTTGCCGCTGAGGAGCCCGTCCTTGTCGCCGGCGTGCACGCTGAAGGTGTCCAGGCGGGCCGCCTCGGTGAAGGCGTGCAGCACCAGGCGCTGCGGCTCGCGCCTGCCGTACTGCGCGATTAAGAGGGAGATCTCCCCGGAGGGGACGTCCTGCAGCGGCACGTGCGCCTCGAGCTCGTCGGGCTTCACCGCCTTCCATTCCACCTTCTGCTCCCGCCCGGCTGCATCGCGCAGGGCGATGCTATTCACGCAGCTGACGCTCGAGGCGCGCACGTGGATGATGTCCTGGCGGCCGACGATCAGGGCACTCTCATCTGCGGGCGCGACGGTCCATGCCTCGTCACGAGCCTCCACGAGGCGAAAGCTCGGCCCGTCGTACGGGTCAAATCCCCAGTAACCGTGCAGCGTCGCGCGCGCCTCGGCCGCGAGGGGCGTGGCGCCGGCGAGCGGCGTGGTGTCGATCAGGAAGCCGCCGTGCACGGGGTCGGCGCGCGCCGGCAGGTCGAGCTGCGCGCCGTCCTTGCCCGGCAGTCGCAGCGTCATGTCGTGCGCGTAGGTGGTCGAGAACACCAGCGGGGCGCCGTCCACGGGCAGCACGAGCGAGTCGCGGCGCGCGCAGTACACCTGCGCAGGGTCGACCGCATGCAGCGGCGGCAGCTGCGGCGCGTCGATCGCGGGCAATGCCACGACCAGCACCGACTTCGGATCATGGAAGGACGGTGCCGCGTTGAGGGTCAGAGAAAGCTGCCGTCCGCGGGTGGAAGCGAGTGCCGGGATGTACTGGTACTGCGCAGTGTGGAAGGAATCGAAGATGCGCGCGATGTCGAAGATGGATCCGATGTAGGGCCCGTAGAAGCCCGACTTGAGCTGCGCGGTGTTGCTGGCATCGAGCGCAAGATCACTCGCGAGCCCCGTGGTGAGAGTCTGCGCGAGCGAGGCGCTGTGCCCGTCGTTGAGGATCAGCGACTCGCGTCCCTGTTGCAGGCAGGCGGCCTGCAGGATCGGGATCTTGTCGAGACATTTGTCGTCGACCTTGATCGCGAGGCTGCGCGCGAGCAGCGGCGCCGCGTCCTTCAACTGCGCCGGGTCGGCCTCACCGAGGGTGCGCACCGCGGCGAGATAGGTCTCAAGCCGGGAGCGGTCGAGGCTCGCCTGGTGCAGGTCCTGGGAGGTGCGCACGAAGGAGCCCGGCCGTCCGCGCACGGCGTCCACGAGCGTCTTGAAGTCCCCGCCGGTCTCGGGCGCGAGGAAAACGAGCATCTGCTGTGCGTCCTTGGGCACCGTAAGCGTCAGGCCCTCCCTGGCGCACGGGGCCTGCCAGGTCTCGCAAGCGATGAACCAGCGCTTCGGGGGCGGATTGGTCGAGCCGCGCAGGAAGACGGCGACCATCAGGTAGTGCGCGGACTGCGCCTCGGGAAGGTCGGCCTTCATCGTCAGACGGTCGCCGGCGGCGAGGCTCGGTACCTGCGAGACGGGCAGCGTGCTCGATCCGCGGGTCACGTCGATGTCGATCTTCGGTCCGGCGAGGTCGAAGGCCGCGGGGTCGGCGAGGGCGACGCCGGCCAGGCACAGGCAGAGGGCTGCGGCTACGGAAACTGAGCAACGGGAAGCAAAGCGATAGGCCATCTCACTATTCTAGGTTTGATACCCGCCCTGTCTTTTGCATCGGTCTCAGTTTTCGCCACGCGCTTTAGCAGACGCTGACGCCCCGCCCCTCTCAGGGACAACCGACGGGCCCGATTGTTCACTCGGGCAGCGTCCAGCGAGCCCCGAACGGGAATTACACGCCTCCGGGCACGGCGCCGCCTTAGCTTGCGGCGACTACAGGGGGGAGAACGGGCGAGTGTGCCGCCGATTCAGCGGCCGGACCATGCGCACGCGCTCACCGTGCGCTTCATTTCAGCCGCGCGCGATGGCGCCTCTCAGGTGTCCCGATCGATCCAGCGTGGTCGCTTGTGCCGGCGCACCCCATGGCGCTCCGGTGCCGGCGTCGGGCGTTCACCCGGGAAGGGATGGCCGGGTGGGGTAAGGCTGCGCTCCTCGGAATCGCGCGGCGCGCGGCCGCGACGTCCCCTGCCCGCCCAGTGCGTGCCCAGGAGAGCCCATTGATCGTTGAAGGGACTGCTCATGGAATATTTCCGTGGAATAGCGTCAAT
>DATBBQ010000168.1:0-21289 GCA_036270915.1 Steroidobacteraceae bacterium | reverse complement strand
TGGGGACGCCCGGACATGGCGCTGTTCCTGTTCACGCGCAACATCCTTGAGGGCAAGCCCATCGACGTCTTCAACAACGGGCATCACCGGCGCGACTTCACCTACGTCGACGACATCGCCGAGGGCGTGGCACGGGCGAGCGAGCGCGTCGCTACCCCGGATCCGGCCTGGGACGGCAGGGCGCCGGATCCGGGCACGAGCGCCGCGCCGTTCCGCCTCTACAACATCGGCAACAATCAACCGGTACCGCTGATGCGCTACATTGAGGTCATCGAGGAGTGTATCGGGCGCAAGGCGCAGAAGAACTTCCTGCCCATGCAGCTCGGCGACGTGCCGGATACTTACGCCGACATCGACGACCTGGTGCGCGACGTCGGCTACCGCCCCGCGACGCCGATCGAGGTCGGCGTGCGGCGCTTCGTCGACTGGTTCTGCGAGTACTACGGCTACCAGCGCTGACCACCCGGCGCGGCCGTGAAGGAGGCCGTCCATGGCGAGCCCGAGCAAACCCCAAGGCGCCGCGGCGATGCAGGTTCCGCTGCTTGACCTGAAGCCGCAGTACCAGCCGCTCGCCGCAGAGATCCAGGACGCGATCGCGAGCGTCTGTGCGAGCCAGCATTTCATCCTCGGGCCCGCGGTGCGCGAGCTCGAGGCGGCGGTCGCCGCCTACAGCCAGTGCCGCTTCGGCATCGGCGTCTCCTCGGGAACCGACGCGTTGCTGCTCGCGCTCATGGCGCTCGGCATCGGCGCCGGCGATGAGGTCATCACGAGCCCCTTCACCTTCTTTGCTACAGCCGGAACCATCGCGCGCGCCGGTGCTCGCCCGCTGTTCTGCGACATCGACCCCGTGACGTTCAACCTCTCGCCCGCGGCGGTCGAGGAGTTCATCGCGCGGCACTGCGAGCGGCGCGGCGAGGATCTCATCTACCGCAAGACCGGCGGGCGGGTGCGTGCCCTGATGCCGGTGCACCTCTACGGGCAGATGGCCGACATGGCGCCGCTCATGCAGACCGCGCGCCGCTACGGGCTCAAAGTGATCGAGGACGCCGCCCAGGCCATCGGCGCGGCGGACGCCGACGGACGGCGCGCTTGCAGCTACGGGGAGGTGGGCTGCCTGTCCTTCTTCCCGACCAAGAACCTCGGGGCCTTCGGCGACGCGGGCATGTGCGTGACCAGCGATCCGGCGCTCGCGGAGCGCATGGAGATTTTGCGCGTGCACGGGGGCAAGCCCAAGTACTACCACGCGCTCATCGGCGGGAACTTCCGTATCGACGAGCTGCAGGCCGCGGTGCTCAACATCAAGCTGCGGCATCTGGACAGCTGGAGCGCGGGACGGCAGCGCAACGCCGCCTTCTACGATGCCGCCTTGCGCGACGCGCGGCTGGCGGAAGCCGTGCAGACGCCGCACGCGCTCCTCGACGCGCGCCACATCTACAACCAGTACGTGATCCGCGCGCGCGAGCGCGACGCGCTGCGCCAGTTCCTCGCCGACGCCGGCGTGGGCACGGAGATCTACTACCCCGTGCCGCTGCACCTGCAGCAGTGCTTCGCCTACTTGGGCGGGGTACCCGGGGAGTATCCGCAGGCCGAGCGCGCCGCAGCCGAAACGCTGGCGCTGCCGATCTACCCGGAGCTCAGCGAGGCTCAGCTGCAGTACGTCGTGACTTGCATCGCGCGCTACTATCAGCGCTAGTGCCGGGGCGGCGCGGCGTGCGGCCGCGCGCGATTCCCGCAAGGAGGTTCCGGATGATTGCCGCGCTACGCACAGGTCCGCGCACTCCGTTGTGGGCCGAACTGCAGACGCAGGCCGAGCGGCTCGCCGCCGTGCCGGTCTGCGAACTCTTCGAGCGCGATCCGAGCCGCCCGGCGCGCTTCACGCGCGCCGCCGCCGGCCTGCTCATGGACTTCTCGCGCCAGCGACTCGATGAGATCGCGCTCGCCAAGCTCGCGCAACTCGCCGACGCCGTCGGCCTGCGCGAGCGGATCGACGCCATGTGGCGCGGCGAGCACATCAACACCAGCGAGGATCGCGCCGTGCTGCATGTGGCGCTGCGCCAGCCCCCCGGGGCCGGCATCGGCGGCGCGCAGATCGAGCAGACCGTGCTCGCCGAGCGCGCGCGCATGCTCGCCTTCGCGGAAGGCGTGCGCGGGGGCGCCGTGCGTGGCAGCTCGGGCGAGACATTCCGGCTGGTCGTCAACATCGGCATCGGCGGGTCGGACCTGGGACCGGCGATGGCGGTGCAGGCGCTGCGCGCCTACTCCGGCGGAGCGCCGCGCTGCGAGTTCGTCTCCAACGTCGACGGCTGCCATCTCGCCGAGGTGCTCGAGTCGGCGGATCCGCGCACGACGTTGTTCATCGTCTCGTCGAAGACCTTCACCACCCTCGAGACACAGACTAACGCGCACAGCGCGCGCAGCTGGCTCGCCGGCCGGCTGGGACAGGCGGCGGTGCCGCAGCACTTCGCCGCGGTGTCGGTCAACAAGGAGGCGATGGATGCATTCGGTATCCATCCGCAATACCGCTTCCAGATGTGGGACTGGGTGGGTGGGCGCTACTCGATCTGGTCCTCGATCGGGGTGGCGCTCGCGATTGCCATCGGTGAGCGCAATTTCCTCGAGTTCCTCGCCGGCGGCCACGAGATGGACGAGCACTTCCGCAGCGCCCCCTGGGCGGACAACCTGCCGGCGCTCATGGGGCTCATCGCCGTGTGGAACATCAACTTCATGAAGCTGCCGACGCTCGCGGTGCTGCCCTACGATGACTCACTGCGGCGCTTCCCCGCCTACCTGCAGCAGCTCGAGATGGAGAGCAACGGCAAGTCGGTGCTCCTCGATGGCCGGCCGGCCGAGTGCGCGACGGCCGCGGTCATCTGGGGCGAGCCGGGCAACAACGCGCAGCACTCGTTCTTCCAGCTGCTGCACCAGGGTACGCCGCGCGCGGCGCTGGATTTTCTCCTGCCGGCCCGCTCCTCCTGCGGCAACCAGCCGCAGCAGAACCTCGCCATTGCCAGCTGCCTCGCGCAGGCCGAGGCGTTCACGAACGGACAGTCTGCGGACACGGTGCGCGCCCAGCTCGAGCGCCAGGGACTGCCGGCGACTCAGCTGCAGACGCTCGTACCGCAGAAGGTCGATCCGGGCAGTCGTCCGAGCACGCTGGTCGTCTTCCGGCAGCTCGATCCGGGGGCACTCGGGCGCCTGATCGCGCTCTACGAGCACTGCGTGCTCACGCAGAGCGTGGTCTGGGGCATCAACGCGTTCGATCAGTGGGGCGTGGAACTCGGCAAGAAGCTCACCGCGCAGCTCGCGCCGGCGGTGCAGGACCCGGCCGCGGGGCACGCGGCGCCCGCCGCGATCCTGCCGCTGCTCGCCGCCATTGCCGAGTGGCGCGCCTGAAGGGTCTTCAGAAGTGATAGGTGAGCGCGAGCACGCCGCCCCAGATGTCGTAGAAGCTGTCGGGGCGATTGGCGTGCGGGTCGGACGGCAGCAGGTGATCGCGCGCGACGCTGTCGTAGTAGCGCAGGTCGGTGCTCAGGTCAACGTGCGGCAGGATGTCGCGCCACTGTAGGCCCATGCCGAAGTAGTAGCCGTACGCAGGAGTCGCCAGGTTGTAGCGCGCCGCGCCGAAGAAGGCGGTGAACGCGAGGGGACTTGCGAAGCGGTAACGGTAGTCGATGAGCCGCACGCCGAGGAGCGCGGTGCCCTGCAGCTCGTCGTACTCCACGTGCGTGCCGAGGTCGCTGTTGTCCGAGACCGCGCGCCGCGCGCCCACGGCAAAATGCGCCCCGGTCCTGAAAGGGCCCGTCGTGTGGGTGGCAGGGTCCTCGGTCAGGTCGGTGTTGACGCGCAGCTCGTTGATGCCCGCCTCGATTAACACCTGATTGCCGGCGTCCCGGGGTGAGGGTTCCGGGTCCGGGCCGCCCGTGTCGCGGGAGCTGTCGCCGTCGCCGAAACGCACGAAGCCCGCGAGACGGGTGAAGCTGCCGCCGAAGACGTCCTGGCCCGCGTCGAACTCCGCGCCCACCGTGAGTGCGCCCAGCGGATGGGAGTAACCGACTGTTACGTCGTGGTAGTGCTGATACGGCACGACGCCATAGACCTGGTTCTGCAGCGTGCGGTAGCGCAGCTCGACCTGTCCGCCCCACCAGTCGTCGAACCACAGCTGCGCCATGGCGCTGCGACCGCCGACGCCGTCTCCGAACACCCGCTGATCGCCGAACCAGTTGCTGACCACGATGCCGTAGTTAGTCATGCCGTCGAGCCATACCGAGTGCACGTACCAGGCGTTCTGCCACTCGGTCGCCTCGAGGGTGAGATCGAAGCGCTGCCACAGGCGGGGGAAGTGAATTCCCCAGGAAAGCGCCGAATTACCCAGCAGGTAGCTGCGGCCGCGCGAGGTGTCCTCGCCGGCGTACTCGGCGTAGACCTCGAAGGGAACCTTACCCGGAAAGATCAGGCTGCTCGTGAAGGAGGCCTCCTGGTTGGTGGCCTTCTGATCGACGCTGAGGTCCGGGTTGGTATTGGAATAACGCGCGGGATTGAATATCGCCCGGAACAGGGATTGGAGGTTACCGTTGCCGCGCGCCCCGCCGCCAAACTGCACGAGCCGGTTAAGGCCCAAAGACCAGCCGCTCGCCGGCTCGAAAGCGATCTGTATCCCCCCGAGCAGGGGATTGCCGCTCGTGAAGCCGTCCTGCCACACGATCCGGTCCGAGTGCGACATGCGCGCCTCGAAGAGCTGATAGGTAATGCCCAGGCTCGTCAAAGGCTCGTAGTTCGAGATCGTCCAGGAGGGCATAGTCGGGGCCTCCGTGCTCATCAGCATGCTGCTGCCGGTGAGCGGGGACAGCCAGTGCGGACGGAAGCCAACATCCAGCTGTGCGTACTCCCAACCGAGGCTCACCATCGTTCCCGTCCAGTCGGTGTGGCCCTCGTAGACGACAGCACCGGCGTCGAGGAGCACGTAATCGCTCGGCTGCACATAGACCTGCGCGGCGACCTGATAACCGCTGTCTTCCCGCATGCCATAGCGGTTGGGATCGACCGACTTGGTCCCCGAGCCGCTCGCCGTGGCACCCTCGACGTTCGCGTAGGTGACGCCTGCCTGGTGCATGTAGCGCTGTAGGTAGCGGCCTACTTGAGCGCACAGCACGGCGTCGACGGCGCAGGCTTTCGGCAGCGCCTCAAGCACCACTGCCGCCGGGATGGGCCGCGAGAGGACCGGCTTGTCGGCCAGGATCAGGACCCGCTCGATCTGCCTCTCGATCTGCGGATCCAGGTTCAGGGGCAGGTAGGGGGAGACCCCGAGGGCGTGGCCGGTGGTACTCAGGATGAGCAATACCCCGGCGGCGGCGATGGGTCGGGCTCGGATCATGGTTCCTTAGAGTCGTACCGCTACTCGGGAGCGGCCAGTATGGCACGCCGGGTACTTTGCTACGCCCGCCCGCGCCTGCTTCAGTACAATCGCGCATGCCCATGGAGAGGCGGGGGTCAGTACCGGTGCCGACTGGCGAGATGACGGAAAGTTCAATGCGGCCTGCCATCGCGCGCGTGGGGCGCGGCCTGTTGGTGTTGCTCGCCACGACCGCCTGTCTGCTGCTCTCCCAGGAGCGCGCCGAATCGCAGACGCCACCGTCGATGTCCCCGGAGCTGCTGCAGATCTTCCAGGGCCTAACACCCGAGCAGCAGCAGGCGATCATGCAGCAGCTCGGTAGCGGTGCTGGCGTTTCCGGGATCCTGGGCGCCCTCAGTGGCGGCAATGCCTCCGGACAGACGCTCGGCCGATCACAGCCCGGGCAGCAACCGGGCGCCGAGGCCACCGAGGAGGAACCCGCCGAGCTGCCGGGCTTCAATGCCGAGGACTGGGTAATCGTTCAGGTCGAGGTGCTGCCGCAGGCACCCGCCGCGACCGCCGCGGCGCCTGCCACCGCGGCACCACCTGCTGGCATCCCGCCCGCGCTTCTCAACAACCCCGGTCAGGCGGCAGCCCTCGGCAGTCTGCTCGCCGCCACTGCCACGGCGCCACCGACCCCGACCGCAACGCCCAAGGGCGCTCCGCCACAGAGCGACCTCGTCTCCGACCGCGAGCGTCAGCGCCTGGTCGACATGGTGGACCTCATCCGGTCGAAGAATCCCTACCGCCTGACGCGCGAAGGTACGCTGCTGCTGCCGGGGTTCGCCCCGATCTCGCTGCTGGGACTCGGTGACGATCAGGCGACGCTGCGCCTGTCGGTGGAGCCGGCGTTGCGCGGACTCACCATACACGTGACCAGACTGCCGCTGCGACGCGCCGGCGTCGAGGGTCTCAAGCCCTTCGGCTACGACATGTTCGGCAAGAAGAGTCCGTCCACGTTCGCGCCATTCAACAATATCCCGGTGCCCTCGGACTACATCGTCGGTCCCGGCGACGAGATCAACGTACAGCTGTACGGCAACCAGAACCGTACCCTGCGGCTCACCGTCACCCGCGACGGACAGCTCAATCTGCCGGACATCGGCCCGATCAGCGTCGCCGGCCAGCGCTTCACGAGCGTCAAGGCCGAAATCGAGTCACGCGTACAGAAGCAGCTGATCGGCATGAAGGCGAGCGTGTCGATGGGCGACACGCGCTCCATTCACGTGTACGTGCTCGGGGAGGCGAAGCGCCCCGGCTCCTATACACTGAGCGCGCTCAGCACCGTGACCTCTTCGCTGTACGCGGCCGGCGGCGTGAAGATGATCGGCTCTCTGCGCGCCATCATGCTCAAGCGCGGCAGCTCGCTAGTCCGCCGCCTCGATCTCTACGACCTGCTGATCCGCGGCGATAACGCCGACGACGCGCCGCTCATGGAAGGAGACGTGGTGTTCGTGCCACCCGTCGGGCAGACGGTGTCGGTCGACGGCGAGGTGCGCCGGCCGGCCATCTACGAGCTGCGCGGCGAGTCCAACGTCGCCGCCCTGGTGCAGCTCGCCGGCGGTCTCACGGCCGAGGCGGACCACGCGACCATCGTCCTGACGCGCATCGACGCCAAGCAGCGTCGCGTCGTACTTCCGGTCGAACTGACAACCAGCGCGCGCGAGCAGCCACTGAGCAACGGCGACGTGCTGCACGTCGCGCGCCTGCGCCCGACGCTCGACTCGGGCATCGTGGTGCAGGGTTACCTGTACGCCCCCGGGGACTTCGCCTGGCGCAGTGGCCTGCGCCTCACCGACGTGATCCCCTCGGTGGATCAGCTCAAGCCCGACGCGGACCTGCACTACGTGCTGATCCGCCGCGAGAGCGGCCCCGACCGGCACATCTCCGTAGTATCCGTCGACCTCGCGGCCGCGCTCGCCGCCCCGGGATCGGACGCCGATGCGGCGCTGATGCCTCGCGATCGCATCACGGTGTTTGATCTGCAGTCGGGCCGCGATCGCGTGATCCAGCCGGTGCTCGAGGAGCTGCGCCTGCAGGGCAACGCACAGCAGCCCACGCAGGTGGTGCACGTCGTCGGCCGCGTCAAGGTCCCCGGCGACTACCCGCTCGAACCGGGAATGCGGGTGAGCGACCTGATACGCGCCGGCGGCGGCACGACCGATGCCGCCTACGGGCAGAGCGCGGAGCTGGTGCGCTACACGGTCGTGAACGGGGAGATGCGGCAGACCGACCTGCTCGACGTCGACCTCAGCGGCGCGCTCAAAGGCGGTGCCTCCGCCAATGTACGGCTGCTGCCCTTCGACACACTCATGGTGAAAGAGGTGCCGGAGTGGCGCTCGCAGGAAGCCATCACGCTGCGCGGGGAGGTGCGCTTCCCGGGCGTATACGCCATCCGCCGCGGCGAGACGCTCAAGTCGGTACTCACCCGGGCGGGCGGTCTCACGCAGTTCGCCTTCGCCGAGGGAAGCGTCTTCACGCGCGATGAGCTCAAGCGCCGCGAGCAGGAGCAGCTCGACATGCTCGCCGACCGCATGCAGCGCGACGTCGCGTTGCTCGCGCTGCAGTCGGCGGCCGCCAATCAACAGGGAGCCGCGACCGCGCTGTCGGTCGGGCAATCGCTCCTCGGCCAGCTAAAGGGTGCCACGGCGGTCGGGCGGCTGGTCATCGACCTGCCGCACCTCGAGGAGTCACCGGCGGGTTCGGTATACGACGTCGTGCTGCGCGATGGAGACACGCTGAGCGTGCCACGCTACGAGCAGCAGGTCACGGTCATCGGCGAGGTGCAGACCGTGACCTCGCACCTGTACAACCCGCGCCTGGCGCGCGACGACTACATCGGCTTGAGCGGCGGGGTGACGAGCCGCGCCGACAAGGGGCGCATCTATATCGTCCGCGCCAGCGGCAGCGTGATCGCCGGCTCGGGCAGCCGCTGGTTTGACCGCAACGGCTCCGTGCCGATCAAACCGGGCGACACCATCGTCGTGCCGCTCGACACCGAACACATCCCGGCGCTGCCGCTGTGGACACAGGTGACGCAGATTCTCTACAACGTCGCGATCGCCGTGTTGGCGATACGCTCGGTGTAGGCAGCGCGCGCGCGAGCGGCCGCGCACCGCGGCCAACCGGCTCGAGGAACATCGGATGAAGCAGGTTCTCGTGCGCAGCGGCGCCGTCGTCGTCGAGGAGGTGCCGGCCCCGACCCCCGGTCCCGGAGAGATCCTCGTGCGCGTGGCGTACTCCTGCGTGAGCGCCGGCACCGAGCTTGCCGGCCTGCGCACCTCGGCGCTGCCCCTGTACCGGCGCGCCCTCAAGCAGCCCGAGCAAGTGCGCAGGGCCCTGGAGATGATTCGTGAGCAGGGCGTCGTGCGCACCTGGGAGCGCATCAGCGGCAGGCTGGCCGCGGGCACGCCGACCGGCTACTCGGCGTCCGGGACCGTGGTCGCGGTCGGCCGCGAGGTCGAGGGATTTGCCGTGGGCATGCGGGTTGCCTGCGCGGGCGCAGGTATCGCCAATCACGCCGAGCTGATCAGCGTGCCGGTCAACCTCGCCGTGCCCGTGCCCGAGGCGGTAACGCTCGTCGACGCCAGCACCGTCACGCTCGGGGCGATCGCGCTGCAGGGCGTGCGGCGTTGTCAGCCGACGCTCGGTGAGTCAGTGGTCGTGCTCGGCCTCGGGCTCCTCGGTCAGCTCACCGCGCAGCTGCTGCGCGCCAACGGCTGTCGCGTACTCGGCATCGACGTGAACGCGGCGCGACTTGAGATCGCCCGCGGCCTGGGCTCTCACATGCTCCTGGATCCCGGCGCGGGTGACTGGGTGGCCCAGGTGCTGCGCCTGACCGAGGGCGCCGGGGCCGACGCCGTGATCGTTACCGCCTCCAGCGCGAGTCCGGAGGTGATTTCTGCGGCGCTGCGCAGCTGCCGTCGCAAGGCACGCGTGGTGGTCGTCGGGGACGTTAGCCTGCAGATCGAGCGCTCCGATCTGTACGCGAAGGAGCTCGACCTGCTCATCTCCACGTCCTACGGACCCGGGCGCTACGACCCGCTCTACGAGGAGGGTGGCCAGGATTACCCGCTGGCGTACGTGCGCTGGACGGAGAACCGCAACATGCAGGCGTATCTTGACCTGCTGGCCGGCGGTGCCGTGCGCCTCGAGGCCCTGCGGGCTGGCGTCTTTGAAGTCGACCGCGCCGCGCGCGCGTACGAGGAGCTGAAAAGCGAAGCGCGCATGATCGCCGTCCTGGCCTACCCGGAGCGCCCCGAGGCGCACTCGCGCACGGTGGCCCTGAGCACGGCACCCGTGTCGCCCGGCAAGATCGGTGTCGCACTGGTCGGTGCCGGCAGCTTCGCGCAGGGCATGCATCTTCCGAACCTCGTCAAGCTGGGCGACGAGTTCGCGCTGCGCGCCGTCGTCAGTCGCACGGGCGCCAACGCCAAGGCGGTCGCGACCCACTACGGTGCGGCCTACGCCGGCACCTCGATAGAGGAGGTGCTCGCGGATCCTCAGGTACAGCTGGTCATCATCGCGACGCGCCACGATCAGCACGCGCGCCTCGCGCTGGCGGCGCTCGAGGCCGGTAAGCACGTGCTGGTCGAGAAGCCACTCGCACTGAGCGAGCCAGAGCTGGCACGCATCGAGGCGTTTTTTGCTTCCCGTGCGCAGGCGCCGATCCTCATGACGGGTTTCAACCGGCGCTTCGCGCCCGCTGTGCAGCGGCTGCGTGCCGCGCTCGCCGAACGCAGCGCGCCAGTGCTCGTTAACTACCGCATGAACGCCGGCTACCTGCCGGACACGCACTGGGCGTATGGACCCGAGGGTGGCGGCCGCAATATCGGTGAGGCCTGCCACCTCTATGACCTGTTCCAGGCGCTGACCGGTTCGACCTGGACGGAGTGCACGGCGCTCACGCTCGCGCCGCGCCACGGCGCTTTCCGCGGCGCGGACAACTTCGTGGCGAGCGCGCGCTATGCGGATGGCTCGCTGTGCACCCTCACCTACACCGCGCTCGGGGCGAGGGACTATCCCAAGGAGAGGATGGAGGTGTTCTGCGACGGCGCCGTGTGGTCACTGGATGACTACCGGTCCCTGAGCGTGAGCGGCCGCGCGCCCGTGCACTGGGCCGCAAAGAGCGCCGCGAAGGGACAGTTCGAAGAGCTGCGTGAGCTGGGGCGGGCGCTGCGCGAGGGAGGCCCGTGGCCTATTCCGCTCGGCGATCAGCTGGCCGCGATGCGCCTGGCATTCGCCGTCGAGCGCCAGCTCGCCGCCCCGCTGACCGAGCATGCCGGGTGACGTGGCCATGTCTCGGCCAACACCCGAACTCCACGATCCTGCCGTGCGGCTCTGGAGCCGCGCGCCGGTCGGCAGCTTTCGCTCGCGCGCCGCGCCGGGCACGGCCCAATACTTTGCTGACCTGCGCGCCTATCGCTACGGTTACGAGACGCCGTTCATCACCCGGCTGTTCTCTTTCGAGCGCATGGTTGGACGGCGCGTGCTCGAGATCGGAGTCGGTAACGGTGTCGACGCCGTCGAGATGGCGCGCGCGGGCGCCCACTACACCGGCATTGACGTGACGGCGCGGCACCTGGAGCTCACGGCGGCGAACTTCGCTCTGGCCGGACTGCCGCCGCCGCAGCTGCTGTGCGCGCAGCTACCGACGGCTCCCCTGGCCGGACCCTTCGATTTCGTCTACTCCTTCGGGGTGCTGCATCACATTCCCGAGGAGCCCGCGTACCTGAGGCGCGTGCGTGAGCTGCTCGCGCCCGGCGGGCGGCTGCTGCTCGGGGTGTACTCGAAGTACAGCTTCTTCAACGCCTACCTGTGCGCCACGTGGCTTCTGCGGCAACATGCACGTCGGCCGCTCGACGACTGGCGCAGCCACGTCGCCGAGGGCAGCCCGCTCGGGGATCCGGTCACGATCCGGATACGTTCGGCACGCAAGGTGCGGAGCCTGCTGCGGGCCTGCGGTTTTGCGGTGATCGCCTACCACAAGCGCGGATTCGTGCAGCGTTACCTTCCGGGGGTCGGGCGCTACCTCGAGCCGGACGGCGCGGTGCTGAATGGCTGCGGGGCACTGCTGGGGTGGTATCACCTTATGGAATGCGTGCCGACGGGCACGGCGTAGAGTTGACAGGGAAGCAACGCATATGTGCGGAATTTTCGGAATAGTCCAGTACGGCGGCGGTGAGCTGCCGGGCGACGCACTGATCGTGCGCGCACGCGACACCATGAGGCACCGCGGTCCCGACGGTGCAGGCCTGTGGCGCTCTCCCGATGGCCGCGCGGTGCTCGCGCATCGCCGCCTGTCGATCATCGACCTGAGCGACGCCGCGGCGCAGCCGATGGCCAACGAAGACGGTTCGGTCTGGGTGACCTACAACGGCGAGATCTACAACCATCTCGCCCTGCGTGCCGAGCTGAGCCAGAAAGGACACCGCTTCCGCACCGACCATTCGGACACCGAGGTCCTCGTGCACGGCTACGAGGAATGGGGCGCGCTCGGGCTCGTCCGTCGCATCGCCGGAGACTACGGGTTCGCTCTCTGGGACGGCACCCGGCGCAGCCTCACGCTCGTGCGCGACCGCACCGGCGTCAAACCGCTGTACGTTGCATGGGGGCCAGGCTGCATCGCCTTTGCCTCCGAGATCAAGGCGCTGCTGGAGCTGCCCTGGCTCGAGCGAGACGTCGACCCGCTGGCGCTGTATCACTACCTGTCGTTCCTCACGACGCCCGCTCCCATGACCATGTTCCGCGGTGTCTACAAGCTGCCTGCCGGGTGCATGCTGCAGGTGGATGCACAGGGCGCGGTCGTCGCGCAGCGCTACTGGGACGCCGTGCCCGGGCAGGGCATTCCGACCGGTGACGTGGCGGGACTCGACGACGAGGCGCGCGAGCGCTACTACGTGGAGGGCATTCGCGAGCGGCTACGGGCCTCGGTCGCCCGGCGCATGATCTCGGACGTCCCTTTCGGGGTATTCCTCTCCGGCGGGGTCGATTCCTCTACCAACGTGGCGCTCATGGCGCAGCTCATGGATCGGCCGGTGAATACCTTCACGGTCGGCTTCCGCGATTACACCCACCTGAACGAACTGGATTACGCCGACCTCGTCGCGCGCCGCTTCGGCACCAACCACCACACGGTGCTGATCGACGAACGCGACATGCAGGGGTATCTCGACCTGCTCATCCATTCCCAAGACGAGCCGATTGCGGACTGGGTCTGCATTCCGCTGTACTTTGTCTCCAAGCTCGCCCGCGAGAGCGGCACGACCGTGATTCAGGTGGGCGAGGGTTCCGACGAACAGTTCTGCGGCTACGAGAGCTACATGGCGTACCTCGAGATGCACCGCAGGTACTGGCAGCCTTTCCGGCGCTGGCTGCCATCTCCGCTCCAGCGCGGCATGGCCGCGGCATTCGCATCGGCGGCACAAATGCGACCCTCTCTCGCCGTGTACGCCGATATCGTCGACCGCGCAGCGCGCGGCCGTGAGCACTTCTGGAGCGGCGCAACCGCCTTCTGGGACATGCTGAAGGCGCAGCTGGTACACAAGGAACGACTGCCCCATGGGCAGATCCCGGCGGCACTGCTGGATAGCGGGCTGTTTCCCAGTTCCTACGCGCAGCCGGACTCGTTCAACGTGGTGCGCTCGTTTCTGGAGCCGTTCGACCGCCAGCATCCCGGCCAGGACGTTCTGACGCGCATGATCTACAACGAGTTTCGACTGCGCCTTCCGGAACTGCTGCTGATGCGCGTCGACAAGATCGGCATGTCCGTGAGCCTCGAAGCCCGCGTACCCTTCCTCGATCACGAGCTCGTCGAGTTCACCATGGACATTCCGATGGCCGACAAAATCCGCGGCAACGTGCCCAAGCGGCTGCTGAAGGCCGCGGTGACCGGGCTGATTCCTGATGAAATCATCCACCGCAAGAAAATGGGCTTCGCGGCGCCGATGTCGCAGTGGCTGCGGGGCGATTTCGGCCGTCGCGTCGAGGGCTCGATACTCGGCAGCCGGCTGCTCGACCGCGGGTGGCTCGACCGGGGCTACATCCGTCGCCTGTGCGCTGAGCACCGCAGCGGACGAGCTGACCAGTCCCTTTACATCTGGATCATCTACAACCTGACGGCGTGGTACGACTACTGGATTGACCCACCGCACCGCGCCGCCGTGGCATGAGCCAGCTCGCGATACGCGTATTGCGGCTGCTCGGCAAGTCGCCGCGCTACGTCCTGCACCGGGCGCTCGCGGAGACCCGCGCGGAGCTGGATCGTTTCGTGCAGCCCCGGCGCACGCGCACCTTCAACGTGCGCCAGCTCCTGAGCCTGACCGGAGACGCCGACCTTTCATCCCTGTGGGATCGGCTCGCAAGCCAGACCTGGCCCCTTGCCTCGGCGGCGGTGCATGCGGCGGAGCTCGACCGGGTCTCCCCCGGGGCGAGCCTGCGGATTCTGGAGCGCGCCGAGCGCGCCTGCCGTCGTGAGATCGACCTCCTCGGCTCAGGTCCCGTGCGGCTCGGTGCGCGTATCGCCTGGGACACGGACTTCAAGACCGGTGATCGCTGGCCGGCAGGTTACTTTCGCAGCATAGGGCTGGTTCAGCGCGACCGGCCGAGTGACGTGAAGATGCCCTGGGAACTGTCCCGGATGCAGTGGCTGCTCCCCGCCGCGCAGGCCTACCTCCTCACTGGCGAGGAGCGCTACGCCGAGGCAGCGCGCGAGGTACTCGAGCAGTGGATGGCGGCCAACCCCGTCGGCAATAGCGTCAACTGGGGCATCGCCATGGAGCCGGCCATGCGCATCCTGGTGTGGATCTGGCTGTTCCGCGCGTTCGCGCGCGCACGTGCCTGGGAGGACGTGCAATTCCGCGGCCGCTTGCTCTGCTGCCTCTACCAGCACGGCGCCTTCGTGGCGCGCTACCTCGAGCGCGCCGACGTCAACGGCAATCATTTCACCGCCGACTGCGTCGCGCTGGTGGTCGCCGGCGCGTTCTTCGGGGGAGCCACGCGCAAGTGGTTGCTCAGCGCTTGGGAGGACCTCGAGCGCGAGATCGGCCGGCAGCTGCTCGCCGACGGTGTGGATTTCGAGGCCTCGGCCGCCTATCACCGCCTGGTCGCCGAGCTTTTCCTGCTTGCCGGGGTGTTTGCTGAGCACGCCGGGCTGAAGATGTCGGCGCAGTATCGCGAGCGGCTCGCCGCCGCCGCGCGCTTCACCGTCGCTTACCGCAAGAGCGACGGCAGCGCGCCGCTGTGGGGCGATGCGGACGACGCCCGTGCCCTGCCTCTCGGGACGGCCCCGCTGGGGCAGCACGGCCACCTGATCGCGTCCGTTGCAACGGTGTTGGATGATCGCGAGTTGCTCGCGCTCGCCCGGGACGGTTGGGAGGAGGTCCTGTGGCTGTTCGGCGCCGTGCCGCCTGCTCCGCCGGCGCACGCGCCGCCCGCGCCGGGCTGCGCCGCGTTTGACCGCGGCGGCGCGTACGTGCTGCGGGCCGGGCGCGCCCACGTGTTCATCGACTGCGGGCCGGTCGGGCTCGCCGGGCGCGGCGGTCATGGACACAATGACATTCTCTCGTTCGAGGCCGACCTTGACGGATCGGCGGTCGTGAGCGATGCCGGGTGCTACGTCTACACCGCCTCGTTCGAGGACCGCAATCGCTTCCGCGCCACCGCCGCACATAACACTCCGCAGATCGACGAGGAGGAAATCAACCGCTTCATCAGTCCGGACCTGCTGTGGTTCCTGCGCGACGACGCGCGGCCGCTGGGTGCCGTCGTCCGCGAGGAGGGCGACTGCGTGCTCTTCAGCGGTGGTCACGGCGGCTATGAGCGTCTTGCCGATCCGGTGCAGGTTTGGCGCACCATCGCTCTGCGGCGAGACGGGAGGCGCCTCACGGTGACCGATCGCTTCAAGGGCCGCTCCGCCCACCGCGTGCGCGTGCCGCTGCAGCTGGCTCTCGGTTGGCGCCCACACGCTCTGCAGGCAGCGCGCGTCGAGTTCTGCAACGACGCGGGGCGGGAACTCGAGATCTGCTGGAGCGGTACGGGCGAATGGCGCTGCGCCGAAGTCACCGGTGACATCGCGCCGAGCTACGGAGTGCTGCGGCAGGCGCCGCGCCTGCGCTGGGACGCCGCGGGCCCGATCGGCGACCTCTCCCTGACGGTTGAGATTTCGATCCGATCGCCATGAACGCGCTGGACGACAAGGCCGAAGCCCGCCGGCAATGGGATACCGATCCCTGCGGTGCGGTGACCGCCGCGTCTGTCACGCCCGAGTCCGCCGAGTGGTACGAGTCGGTGGTGCGCCATCGCTACGAGGACTACGCTCCCTGGATGCCCGGCGCCGTGCGCTTCGACGCGTGGGCCGGACGGGACGTGCTCGAGATCGGCGTCGGGCTCGGCAGCGACCACCTGCAGTTCGCGCGGGGCGGAGCCCGCATGCACGCGCTCGATCTGTCCGCCGAGCACCTGCGCCACACGCAGCAGCACCTCGCGTTGCACGGCCTTGTCACTCAGGCACGGCTCGGCGACGCAGAACGCAATCCCTGGCCGGATGCGAGTATGGACCTCGTGTACTCGTTCGGCGTGCTGCACCACACCCCCGGTACCGAGCAGGCGCTCGCCGAGGTGCTGCGTGTGCTGCGCCCCGGCGGTACGGCGATCATCGGCCTCTATCACCGCGATTCCTGGTTCTTTTGGCTGAGCACGATGCTCGCGTCGGGCGTCGTCAAGCTGGGATTGTTCCGTAAGGGCTGGCGTCGGTTGCTGTCGGAGATCGAGTACCGCAGCGAGGGCAACAGTGCGCTGCCTCTCGTGAAGGTGTACTCGCGCGCGCAGGTCCGGCAGCTGTTCCGCGACTTCGCGCAGGTGACCGTCCGGGTGCATCACGTCGAGGCGGGCAACTTTCCGCCACCGCTCTCGTATGTGCTGCGCGGCGTGCCTCGCGGCCGCTTGGAGCGCTGGCTCGGCTTCGGTGGGTGGTACCTCATGGTGCGCGCCACCAAAGCCTCGGCCTGAGACGCGATGGCCGACGAGGGTTTTCGCACCTCGAGCGTGGCGAGCACCCTGATCGCGCGCGTCTGCGTCATCGCAGGCGGCGCGATCGGCGGCATCGTCACCGCCCGTGCACTCGGTCCGACCGGCCGCGGTCAGTACTTCGCGGTCGTCACGGCGGCGACGCTCATCGCCCAGGTGCTGAACCTCGGCCTGACCTCGAGCAATGTCTTCCTCGGCGCGCGCGAGCGCGCGACGATCTGGCCGCTGCTGGTGAACAGCGTCTGGCTCAGCCTCGCGGCCGCCGTGTTCGGGTTCGCGCTGATCGCGGCCGCGGGGCCGGGGCTCAGCCGCCTGCTGCAGGTGCCAGAGTCCATGCTCTGGTCGATCGGTCTTCTGAGCGCGGGGACCCTGTTGTGGAATCTTGCCGCCAGTCTTCTCGTCGCCTGTGAGCGTTTCGCGGCCCTCAACTCCTGGCAGACTCTCAACGCCGCGCTCAGCCTGCTGGCGCTGGTAGCCTGCGCGCTCCTCGGCGCCAATTCGGGGCAATTCGCCTACGCGATCGCCTTCACGGGCGTCCTGCTCGCCGTTGCCGCCTGTCTTATCGTTGCCCGTGGCACTGAGCGGGGCGGCTACTCCTTTTCCCTGGGGCTCGCACGCGTTGGCATCAGCTTTTCGCTCAGGGCTTATGGCACCCTGGTGTTTGCCTACTTCCTGCAGCGCTCCGGTGCCACCCTGGTCGCCGTGGCGTCCGGGCCCGCCGAGCTCGGTCCGTATTCGATCGCGTCTCAGGTCTTCGACGTGCTGCTCGTCGTACCCGGTTCGGTGAGTCTGGTGCTCTATCCCTCCCTGGTGCGCCGCGAGAGGCACGATACGTGGCCGCAGGTCCGGCGCACGGCGCGGAGCACCGTGGCCATCATGACGCTGTTGTGTCTGCTGGCTGCGGTCCTCGCCCCGTGGCTGATCCCGGCGCTGTTTGGCGCGCGCTTCAGCGCCGCGGTCGTGCCGCTGTGGTGGCTCCTGCCCGGCGTGCTGGCCTATTCCTTGAGCAGCGTCCTCGCGCAATATCTGGTCGTGCGCGACTATCCTGTGTCCCTGATACTCGCGTGGGCGGGGGGGCTCGTGACCGTCCTCCTGACTGGGCCGGCTCTGACGGCGCGCTACGGCGCTGCGGGTGCCGCGGCGGCGCAGTCCCTGGGTGCCGTGTTGGTCTGCGCGGTGGTCTTTGGCATCGTGCGGCGGCGGACGGCCGCGCGCCCCGGAGCACAGCCGCCGGCGGCGGATCCCTCCGAGTCCGCGGTCCTCTCGAACTATCCCCTGTCGCGCGACTATCGCGAGAGGCTCGAGCGGCTCTGCGGTGGCCCACTACGCTTCATCAACGTTGCCGATCTGCGCCAGGTCTCGATGACCGCGCTGTTGCGGGGTCTCGTGAGCCTGGAGGCGAGCCACGTGCTGGTGGCGACGGAGGACAGCGCCGGCGCGGCGCTGCTGCCGGTCATGGAACTGTTGGCCGCCCTCACGCGCGCCCGCACTCTGCGTTCCGTCGACGCCGACTTTCAGATGCGTGTCTTTTCGCGCTGCCGTGCCCTGGGGCATGGGGCCATGCTCGCAGCCGAATCGCTGCGCGCCGCCGGTGACTTCCTGATCTCGCGGGCACAGGTTCGCAAGCTCGCGCGCACGCCACGACAGCCGCCTACTGCGTCCACCCGCGGCGCGGTCGTCTACCTGAACTGCAACCTGTGGTTCGGAGTTAAGGCCGGGGGCTCGGTCGGGCACATCTCCGGTGTCGCCAACGCCCTGATGGACCGTGGTCTGGCACTGACGCTGTTCGCAGCCGGCGGACGTCTCCTGGTCGACGAGCGCGCGCGCTACGTCCCGCTGCGCGCGCCGCGCATCCTCGCCGTACCCCTCGAGACTACCTACTACCGCTTCAATCACCATTGCTTTGCGCAGATCCGGGCGGAGCTGCGCCGCTCGCCGGTTGAGTTCATCTATCAGCGGCTTTCGCTCGGAAATTTCTGCGGTGTGCAGCTCTCGCGTGAACTCGGGATCCCGCTGGTGCTGGAGTACAATGGCTCGGAGTCGTGGGTCGCGAAGAACTGGGGCCGCGCACTGCGTTTTCACGACACCGCGGCGTTGGTAGAGGCGGTTTGTATCCAACACGCGCATCTGATCGTTACGGTCTCGGACGTGCTGCGCGAGGAGCTGCTCGAGCGCGGTGTTGAGCCGGAGCGCATCGTTACCTACCCCAACTGCATCGATCCGAAGACCTTCGACCCGCGCCTGTTTTCCGCCGCGCAACGTCACGCGTTGCGCGAGGGACTCGGCTTTGCCGACGAGGATGTGGTCGCAACCTTCATCGGCACCTTCGGCCAGTGGCACGGCGTGGACGTTCTGGCTCGCGCGATCGCTCGCCTAATCGCCGAGCGACGTGCGCAGCTCGATGCCCTGCGGCTGAAGTTCCTGCTCGTGGGTGACGGGCAGAAGATGCCGTTGGTGCGCGCCGCGCTCGCCGGCGTGGACGCAGCGCCTTACGTGCGCCTCACGGGGCTCGTGCCGCAGCGTGAGGCGCCACGCTACCTCGCCGCGTCCGACATGCTGCTGTCGCCGCACGTCGCCAACACAGACGGCACGCGCTTTTTCGGCTCACCCACGAAGCTCTTCGAATATATGGCCATGGCGCGCGGGATCATTGCCTCGGACCTCGACCAGATCGGCCAGGTACTGCAACCTGCCGTGCGCTTTCCGGCGGCGGGGGCTGGGGTCTCCCAGGGGGCGGTCGCAGTTCTGGTGCCCCCGGGAGACGAGGCCGCTCTTATGGAGGCGATGCTGTGGCTCGCGGCGCAACCGGAGCGACGGGCGGCGCTCGGAGAGAATGCGCGTCGCCTGGCGCTCGAGCGCTATACCTGGTCGCACCATGTCGCGGCCATTCTCGCGGGCCTTGAACGCGTACGCTCGCTCGATAATCCCGGCGTCCTGCACGGGGCGGGAGCTCGCGCGTGATCGCCGGGATCTGCTTCGCCGTCCTATCGCTCGCCGTAGCGGTGTGGGTAGTGTGGACGTCCCCGCGCCCACTGCTGGCGCCGCTGATCGTGTACCTGGGCTTCTACCTCGCGACCAGCGTCGTGGGGGCCACCGCGCTCGCCTTCCGCGATATCCGTCTGCTCTGGTCGCTTATGTATCCCGGGCTGGACGAGAGGTGGATGGACTTCGGCAACACCTTCGGCTACTGGTTCATGGTCTGGGGGCCGCTCCTCGTCAGCACCCTCGTGGCACGCGCGAGCTACGCGGCGCTGCGGCGTGCGGCGTTCCGCGTGAGCGGGTACTTTCGCGAGCGGGTCGACATTCTCCCGACGATGCTCGTGGGTGGTGCGATGTGCGCCTACTGCGTCTTCATACTGGCGCAGCACGGCTACCTCGGCACCAGCCTCCTGAGCAGCGAAAACACCGGTCTCTACAAGCTCAACATTCAGCAGCGCGCCGCCATGTTCCGCGAGCTCGGTACCCTGTACTTTGCCGCCATCTACACGTGCCTGCCGGCGCTCGCGGTGATCGCGTTCTATCAGGCGGTACGCCGCAGGGACTACCACTGGTGGCTTGGCTTTGCGCTGCTCTCGGCGGCGCTCGTGTTCTTTTATCTGTCCGCGCTCACCAAGTCCAACGTCCTCATCTACGGACTCGAGCTCACCGTCGCCGCGCAGGCGCTGAGGTTGATTCGCATCCGCGGGGCGCTCGCGGCCGCAGGCGCCGGTACCCTGATCCTGTCCGCTCTGTCGTATCTGTTGGCCGGCACGAGCCCGCTGGACGTACTCTTGAGCGGCTACAACATCGTCTTTCGCGAGGCTTCCGACATCCCGTTCTATCTCGCCGTGTTCCCCAGCCAGATACCCTTCGTGGGTCTCGACCTGGGACTCGGCGGCTTCGGGATCGGCCCGACAGTGCCTGCCAACGAAGTGGTATCGAACTTCATGTGGCCGAAGGAGCATTACGTGCAGGGCGCGGCGCCCGCGGCGGCACACGTCATGGCGTACGCCGAAGGGGGATTCATCTGGGCGACCATTACCATGGCGCTGGTGGGCGTTTGGATTGCGTTTACCGGGGCCCTGCGTTCGGCCGCCACCAACCCGCTGGTATTCTCCGGGTACATTGGCGCCGTGGCGGTTTGCTACTACCTGAGTCAGGCCGGCCTGGTGGGAGTATTTGTCGTGGCCTACGGCTATCGTTGGTGGCTCGCGACCCTGATATTGTTGATCTTCGCGCAACGCTTCCTGGCCAGAGCGGTGCCGTCTGAAACCGAGGAGCGTGTGTGGACCAAGCCGCCACCAGCAAACATCTGAGCCGCACGCCTGTGCGGCTGATGCCGCTCTTGCGACTGCTGTGGGGGCGCAAGCTGCTGCTCGCCGGATTCGTCATGGTATTTGCGGTGGCGAGCGCTCTGTACGCCGTCACGCGCAAGCCGGTCTACGAGTCAGTCGCGTTGCTCGCCGGAGTGAAGGACGAGAACCTGCAGCTGGGTGGGGGCGTGAGCGGGATCATCGGTCAGGTCGCCGGCCTCGCCGGACTGAACCTCGGCGCCACCAGCGTCAACGAGTCGGTGGCGGTATTGCAATCGCGCGACTTCGCCCTGCGCTTCATGCGCACGCATGGCGTGGATCGTTATATGTTTCCGAGCCTTTGGGATGACAAGACGCAAAGCTGGAGGCCCCGCAGCAGGTCCGGACTGTTGCCCCTTCTGGCCGGTCTCGGCATACCGGTGGAACCGGACACGGCAACACCGGCCCCGGGTCCGTTGCCCGACGACGCGGTCCGCGGCTTCGACCGGCTGCGCGCGGTCAGCGTCGACCGACGCACCGAGTTTGTGAAGCTCGCGGTGAAGGGGCCGACTCCCGAGGTGGCCCGTGACTGGGCGCGCGCCAT
>DATBBQ010000167.1:0-8618 GCA_036270915.1 Steroidobacteraceae bacterium | reverse complement strand
GATGGGGGTCGCGCGCAGCGCGGGGTTGCTGCTGCGCTCGAGAGACACGACGCCCGCGGCGACCTCGAGCGGCGTGTGGCCGGCCTCGCGCGGGTAGCCGCGCAGCTCCAGGCGCGCGCTCCAGGAGCCCGCTCGCTCCTTCGCACGGTAGTACTCGGCCGCGTAGCCTGCTTCGCCGCTCTGTGTCTGCTGTCGCACGTAGGCATGCGCGCCAAAGTGCACGCTGCCGAGCGTGAGACACGGTTGCCGCGGTGGCTCGTCCTGGGCCGCGGCGGACACGACGTACGCGAGGCAGGGCAGGAGGGCGAGTCTCCGGTACGAGCGCACCTGCGCACCCTGCCTAGTTGAGCGCCGCCGTGTGACGCGCGCGGTAGCGGCTCGTCACCTGCCAGCGCCAGACGAGCTCGAGCGTCAGCCACCCGGTGACGCCGAAGGCGATCCCGCACACCAGGCACCCGAGCAGGAACGGCTGCCACACCAGCGCGAGGCCGTGGGTCAGCCAGTGCCAGCTCGGTATGAAGTGGAAGTGCTGCCGGGGCGTGTGCAGGAGCGCCGCACCGGTGCGATAGGCCAGGTAGTAGAGCGGCGCGATGCTGAAGGGATTGACGAACAGCGTGGTGGTGCACACGACCGGGACGTTGAGCCGCCACAGCACCCCCACGGTGCACGCGAGCAAGAGGTGTATGGGCAGTGGCACGAAGCAGATCATCAGTCCCGCCCCGAAGGCGTACGTGACGCCGCGGCGGTGCAGCGTCCACAGCTGCGGGTCCGACAGCCGCTCGCCGAAGGGCCGCAGGAACCAGCGGCCCCGCAGGGTCTGCGGGTCGGGAATGATTCTTTTCAGCAGCCGGCGCGGCATCGGGCCGATGACTCTAGCAGATGAGCCCGGACGGCGATGTGGCCTGCGCTGCTGTGCGGTAAGTCGCCTTGAGACCCCCCCGCCCTCCGGTATGATGCCGCCTTTGTACTTTGGTCCTTGGGGTCGCTTCGAATGTGGGAAATAGTGCGGGCCGGCGGCCCGCTAATGTGGCCGATCATTCTCTGCTCCATCACGGCGGCGGCGATCATCCTTGAGCGCCTGTGGACGCTGCAGGACAAGCGCGTCCTGCCCCAGGAGCTGCCGCAGCGCGTCTGGCAGCTCATCGAGACCAACCAGATCAACGACAAGGTGATCGCGGCCCTCGAGCAGAATTCCCCGCTCGGACGGCTGCTTGCGACCGGGCTCGCCAACCGTCACCGGCCGCGCGAGATCCTCATGGAGCGCCTCGAGGACACCGGCCGCCACGTGGTCTACGAGCTCGAGCGCTTCCTCAATACCCTCGGTACCATCGCCGGCGTCTCGCCCCTCCTCGGACTGCTCGGCACCGTGACCGGCATCATCCGCGCCTTCAACGCCATCCAGGCGGGCGGCATGGGGGATCCGCGCGCGCTCTCCGGCGGCATCGCCGAGGCGCTGATCGCGACCGCGGCGGGCCTGTGCGTCGCCATCCCGGCGCTCATCGCCTACCGTTACCTGCGCGGACGCGTCGAGGGGATCGTGATGGAGATGGAGAAGCACGCGATCCGCATGGCTGATGCGCTCGAGGCCGCGCGCCTGCGCGAGCGACCGGGCGGCGCGGCCGCTGCCGCCTAGGCCCGCCGGGACGCAATGAATCTCAAGCCCTCGCGCCGCCACGAAGAGCCCGAGATCAACGTCGTCTCGCTCATCGACGTGGTGCTGCTGCTCGTGGTGTTCTTCATCCTCTCGGCGAAGTTCAGCGACGAGGGCCGGCTGCGCGTGCACCTGCCGCAGGCGAGCGCCGTGCCGAGCGAGAAGTCGAGCGGCGAGCCGCTGGTGGTGAGTGTCACCCAGCAGGGTGGCTACCTGGTCAACGGGCGCGAGCTGATCAACTCGAGCCCCGAGACGCTGCGCGCGGCGCTGCTGAAGGAGACCGGTACCAACCGCAGCATCCGCGTCACGCTGCGCGCGGACGCGCGCGCCACGCATCAGTCGGTGATCACCGCCATGGACGTGCTCGGGCGCCTCGGCTTCGCCGAGGTCAACATCGCCACCGTCAAGGAAGAGCCGGCGGGCAAGCCGTGAACGACGCGGGCAGCGCGCGCGGCGAGCGCCCGGACGGCCAGCGCCCGACGCCGACCTCGTGGCAGACGTACAAGCGCCTCCTCGGCTACGTGAAGCCCTACCGCGGGCACTTCACCCTCGCGCTCCTCGGCGGCGTCCTGTTCTCGGCGACCATGACGAGCTTTGCGTTCTTCGCCAGGGAGCTCGGCAATCGCACGCTCCGCGACCTCGACCCGAAGAGCGTCTACTGGGTGCCGCTGGCGCTCATCGGCCTGTTCTGCCTGCGCGGTATCGGCGACTTCGCCCAGACCTACTTCATGGGCTACGTCGGGCGGCACCTGGTGCGGCAGATGCGCCGGGACGTCTACCGCCACATCCTCAGGCTGCCGATCGGTTACTTCGACCACAATTCCTCGGCGACGCTGCTGTCGCGCCTGACCTACAACACCGAGCAGGTCGGCCAGGCGACGACCGACTCCATCAACGTGCTGGTGCGCACGACGCTCACCATCATCGGCTCGCTCGGCGTGCTGCTGTACCTGAATGCGCGGCTGACCGCCATCGCGCTCGTCGTCGGCCCGCTCGTCGGCTGGATGGTGTCGGTCATCAACCGCTACTTCCGCCGCTACAGTCGCCGCATCCAGGACTCCATGGGCGACGTGACCCGCGTCGCCAAGGAGAGCTTCGAGGCACCCCGGCTGCTCAAGGTGTACAACGCCGAGGCGCACCTGGGACGCCAGTTCGACGAGGTGAACGATCACAACCTGCGCTCCAACATGAAGTTGGTGCTCACCAAGGCGGTCAGCAACCCGGTGGTGCAGCTCGTCACCGCCGGCGGCGCGGCGGTCGTGATCGCCATCGCGATCAATGACACCGTCCAGCACCGCATGAGTATCGGCGCGCTCCTTGCCTTTATCACCGCGCTGGTGAGCATCGCGCAGCCCCTGCGCGAGCTGGTCTCGGTCGCCGGCCCGCTGCAACAGGGGATCGCCGCGGGGCAGAGCCTGTTCGAGATCCTCGACGACCGTCCCGAGCCCCCCGGCGGTAGTCTTACCAGCCTGCGCGTGCGTGGGGACGTCGAGTTCGAGGGCGTATCGTTCGCCTATCAGGCGGTGACCCACGCTGACACGCCCGGGGACGCAGCGCCGGTCAGCGGGCCGCGGCGCGCCGCGGCGCTGAGCGAGGTCTCGCTCAAGGTCGCCGCCGGTGAGAGCGTGGCCATCGTCGGGCGCTCCGGCAGCGGCAAGTCGACGCTGGTCAATCTCCTGCCGCGCTTCTACGACGTGCTCGAGGGACACGTGCGCATCGACGGGGCCGACGTCCGCAACTACGAGCTGCAGAATCTGCGTGAGCAGATCGCGGTCGTCAGCCAGGACGTCGTATTGTTTGACGATACTATCCGCAACAACATCGCCTTCGGCCGCGAGGTACCGGAGGGCGCCATCGAGCGGGCGGCCGAGGCCGCACACGTGCTCGAGTTCGTGCGCGAGCAGCCCGGCGGCCTCGACGCCGTGGTGGGCGACCGCGGCGTGCTGCTCTCGGGCGGCCAGCGCCAGCGCATCGCCATCGCGCGGGCGCTGCTGAAGGACGCGCCCATTCTGATCCTGGACGAGGCGACCTCAGCTCTCGACACCGAGGCCGAGCGCCACATTCAGGCGGCGCTGGCGCAGCTGCTGCGCAATCGCACCACGTTCATCATCGCGCACCGCCTGTCCACGGTGGAGCAGGCCGACCGCATCATCGTCCTCGATCGCGGCCGGATCGTCGAGAGCGGCACGCACACCGAGCTCATAGACCGCGGCGGCCTGTACGCGCAGCTGCACCAGCTGCAATTCTCCGACTGAATCGCGCCGGGTCGATGCAACAGCGCCTCAACCAGCTCTGGTACGGCGCCCGCGCGCCGCTCGCACTGCTCGCGCCGTTCGGCTGGCTGTACGCCGCCGCCGTCGCCGCCCGGCGCCGCGCCTACGCCGCCGGCTGGCTCGCGCGCGCCTCACCCGGCGTGCCGGTCATCGTCGTCGGCAATCTCACCGTCGGCGGCACGGGCAAGACGCCCCTGACGGTGTGGCTCGCCGCCGAGCTGCGCGCGCGCGGCCTCCGGGTGGGACTGCTGTCGCGGGGCTACGGGCGCAGCGAGGGTGCCCCGCGGGTGGTGAGTGCCGACTCTGACTGGAGCGCGGTGGGAGATGAGCCCCTGATCCTCGCGCGCCGCAGCGGCTGTGACACGGTCGTCGCGGCGGACCGCCTCGCGGGCGCGCGGCTGCTCGTCGGGCGCGGTGCGCGGGTGATCGTCGCCGACGACGGCCTGCAGCACCTGCGCCTCGCCCGCGAGTGCGAGATCGTCGTCGTGGACGGCGCGCGCGGCTTCGGCAACGAGCGCCTGCTGCCCGTGGGACCGCTGCGCGAACCGCTGAGCGCGCTCGCGCGGGCCGATCTCGTGGTCGTAAACGGTGCCCGCGAACACGCCTCGCTCGGGCGCCTGCATCAGCCGCTCGCGATGACCCTGCGGGCGACGGGCGCCGTGCACGTCGACGGCGGTGGCGGCCCGCGCGCGCTCGCTGAGTTCGCCGCCACGCCCGTGCACGCGGTCGCGGGCATCGGCAATCCGGGACGCTTCTTCCGCGAGCTGCGGGCCTACGGCCTTGAGGTGCGCGAGCATCCCTTTGCCGATCACCACGCCTTCAGCGCGGCCGATCTCAACTTCGGCGACGAGCTGCCCGTGCTCATGACCGAGAAAGATGCCGTAAAATGCGCGGCGTTCGCGACGTCGCGAATGTGGTACGTTCCGGTCACGGCCGAGTTCAGCGCCACCGACCGGCAGATTCTGCTGTCGCGGGTGCTCGCCAGGATCGGCGACCGCGCGACTGGAGGACCTTCGTGATGGATCCGCGCCTGCTCGAGATACTCGCCTGCCCGGTGTGCAAGGGCACGCTCAAGTACCAGCGCGACGCTCAGGTGCTCGTATGTCGGCTGGACCGCCTGGCCTATCCGATCCGCGACGCCGTTCCGGTCATGCTCGAGGAAGAGGCGCGCCAGCTGGCGGCCGACGATCCGTTGCTCGATCGTTGAGGCGCGGCGCGTGTTCCGCGTCGTCATCCCAGCGCGCTACGCCTCGGCACGCTTGCCCGGCAAGGCCCTTCGCGACATCGCCGGCAAGCCGATGGTGCGCTGGGTGTACGAGCGTGCAGCCGCCGCCGGTGCCACCGAGGTATTGGTCGCCACCGACGATGAGCGCATCGCCAGTGCCGCGCGCTCCTTCGGCGCGCCCACGCAGATGACGCCCGCCGGATGCGCCTCGGGCACGGATCGCATCGCGCACGTCGCGCGCGCGCGCGCCTGGCCGGCCGAGGACATCGTCGTCAACGTCCAGGGGGATGAGCCACTGATGCCGCCGGCGCTCATCGGTCAGGTCGCAGCGCTCCTCGCGGCGCATCCGCGCGCACAGATCGCGACGCTCGCCGCGCCGGTGGAGTCGCTCGAGGAACTGCTCGACCCGAACGCCGTAAAGGTGGTGTGCGACGCCACCGGCCGGGCACTGTATTTCTCGCGCGCGCCGCTGCCGTTCAACCGCGACGGCGCCGCGGGCGGGCTCGCCAGTCAGCGCGATTTCGGCGGCGCACGCCGGCACATCGGCCTGTACGCCTACCGCGTCGGCGCGCTGCTCGAGCTCGCGCGCCTGCCGGTGGGCGCACTCGAGGAGCGCGAGAAGCTCGAGCAGCTGCGTGCGCTCGAGAACGGCATGACGATCCAGGTGGCCGACGCGCTCGAGCGGCCCGGCCCGGACGTGAACACGCTCGCAGATCTGGAACGCGCTGCCGCGCTCGTAGCCCGGGATCTGCGCTGAGGAGCTAGAATTTGACTTCTGTGGGAGCGGTCAAGCGTAGCTTTCACAATTGCTGACAACCGGTTGCCCTCAGGGAAGGCACCCCGGAACTTGATAGCGCGCCGGCGCGTCCAAATGTAGGTGTGTGCGCAGTACCCGCGCGGGCGTCAACGGCCGCCGGCAGATGCGCGTTTTAGCGTCAGGTTTGCGCTCATTTGACTGGAATGCTTGTGAATATGAACCGTAGCCGAACGATTCTCCGCAGCGCCCTGGGCGCCCTAACAGTCGCGCTGGCACTCAGTGCCTGCGTTACCGCGCCGCCGCCGCGTCCGGCACCGCCGCCGCCACCACCCCCGGCGCCACCGGTCGAGGTCTATGCCTATCCGCTGCACGGTCAGCCGCCCGAGCAGCAGGACCGCGATCACTACGAGTGCAGCACCTGGGCGAGCTCGCAGACCGGCTTTGATCCGAGCGCGCCCGGCGTGCCACCGCACGAGCGCGTGGTCGTGAACTCGGGTCCGCCCCCGGGTACCAACACGGCGATCGGCGCCGTCACCGGTGCGATCATCGGCGCGACCGTGGCCCGCCCGTGGAACGCCGCTCCCGCGGCGCTCGCCGGCGCCGTGGTGGGCGGTGCAATCGGCAGCGCCACGGACGCCGCCAACGCGCAGCAGACGCACACCGTGATGGTTCAGGACCGCCGTGCGATGGCGATCCAGGAGCAGAAGGCCGCCAACTACCGCCGCGCTCTGGGCGCCTGTCTGGATGCGCGCGGCTACAGCGTGAAGTGAGGACCATGAAGAGCGTCGTCCGGATGAGTCTTGCGTTCGCAGCCCTCGCGCTCGCCGTCGCGGGCGCGCAGGCGCAGGAGCACTACCACGGCGGCACCGTGCCGCCGCACGCGCAGCACTACGACACGCACTTCAACCACAACCAGTACTACCCGGTCCACGGCATGTCGGTAAACGCGGTGCCGCATACCGCGGTCACCGTCAGCCACCCGGTCGGCGGCCGTTACTACTACAGTGGCGGCGTGTGGTACGCACCGCGCGGACCGCACTACGTCGTGGTCGCCGCCCCGGTTGGCGTGTTCGTTCCGGTGCTGCCGGCGCTCTACACGACCGTGTGGTTCGGCGGCATTCCGTACTATTACGCGAACGATACCTACTACCAGTGGCGTGCCGACCAGAACGGCTACGAAGTCGTCACGCCCCCGGCCGGCGCCGATGACGCCGGCAGCGCGAGCACCCAGGCCCCGCCGAGCGACGACCTGTTCATCTATCCGCAGCAGGGTCAGTCCGAGGACCAGCAGGCGAGCGACAAGTACGAGTGCCACAAGTGGGCCACGAGTCAGACCGGCTTTGATCCCACGCAGAGCGGCGGCGGAGTGCCTCCCGAGCAGGCCGCCGCCGCGCGCAGCGAGTACCAGCGGGCGATGAAGGCGTGCCTGCAGGGCCGCGGCTACAGCGTCCGCTAGCGCTCGCCACCACACGCTATAGTCTTCGGCGCGGCGTCCCGGCAGCGCCACCACCGCGGGGCGCGGGCCGCCGCCCCGACATGAGCTTCGAAATCCGTCTCCTCGAGCCCGGCGATGCCGCCGCGCTCTTCAGGCTGCGCCGTGAGTCGCTGCTCGCCGAGCCTCTCGCGTTTCTCGCCTCCCCCGAGGACGACCTGGCCGCGACCGAGGATGCGGTGCACGCCATGCTGGCGCGCGCGCCGGAGGCCGTCGTGTTCGGCGCGCGCTCCGGTGAGCTCGTCGGCATGGTGGGGCTGCATCGTGGCACCGCGCGCAAGGCCACGCACAAGGCCAATCTCTGGGGCCTGTATGTGACGGCAGCCTGGCGCGGTCGCGGCGTCGGTGCGGGGCTGGTGCAGGCGGCCGTGGCGCACGCCCGCACGCTCGCGGGGGTGAGCGCCGTGCGTCTCGGCGTGAGTGAGTCGGCCGTCGGCGCGCGGCGGCTCTACGAGCGCTGCGGCTTCAGGCCCTGGGGTGTCGAGCCTGACGCGATCCGCTGGGACGGGCGCTCGCTCGCGGAGTGCCACATGCAGCTGTCGCTCGGGGCTCCCTGAGTTGCGCGGCCGGCTGCCGCTTAAGCTCGAGGCATTGGCGCGGCGCGGTTAGCGCGTCGGGGAGCGCGCACGGCGCGTGCCAGGGGACGCCCGCTTTCGCGTCACAGCCAATCCCGTTAGACCGAGAGCGAGAAGGCCAAGTGTCCCGGGCTCCAGTGCAGATACGGGCGTGACGCTCAGCCTGTAGCTCGTCGACATGAATCCCAACCCGATGCCCCCGCTCGCAGTCCCATTTGATGCCCAGGACTCAAGCATCGTGAGGGTGGGATTGCTGCCAACATCCGTCAGACCCGGCGTATCGAAATCGAACCCGAATGTTTGCCCGTTCTGGCTAAGGGTCATGCCGTCAAAGAGAATGCTGCCGCAGGCGTTACTAGCGCCGGATCCTCCCATGCCCATCGACGGGGCAGACATGGTGGTCACAACCTGACCGCTGACCGTCAGGGAAAAGTTACTTACGGGGGCCCGTGCTGTCCAAGCGAGTACGCAATTGGACGAGCCGGAGAGAATACTGAACTGAGCTGCTCCCAGATTCATGTCCCACTGAGCGACGAAGGGACTCGAGGCGAACGGATTACTCGCCGTAGACACCGTCCCCGTGAGGTCCAGCTGATACTCCTGAGCGAGCGCCGGAAGAGGAAGGAAGAGCAAGAGGGCTAGGCG
>DATBBQ010000166.1:0-34211 GCA_036270915.1 Steroidobacteraceae bacterium | reverse complement strand
CTCAAGGAGATCAGCGCCCAGACCGCCGATTCGACCCACGCCACCTCGACCGCGATCGCGAAGCTCGCCGAGCTGTCGGCGGGCCTGCGCAAGTCCGCCGCGGGCTTCCGCCTGCCCGGCAGCGCCGGCGCCGAGCGCGCGGCCGGCAGCGCGAAGAAGGTCGAGGAGGCGCCGCTGACCACCGCCAAGGTGCGGCAGATCTCCGCCCTCGGCGGCTCCTGATCCGTTGAGAAAGCCAGTGCATGCCTGAAGTCGTCTCCCAGACATTCGATCTCGTAGGTCGTGAGGTCAACAGCACCCTCGCCGAGGCGCGCACGGCGCTCGAGGCCTACGTCGAGCAGCCCGACAACGTGCAGCTGCTCGAGAAGTGCGCCGCCGACCTGCATCAGGTGCAGGGCGTGCTGCGCATGCTGGAGATCTACGGCGCCGCGCTGCTCGCCGAGGAGATGGAGCACGTCGCGCATTACCTCACGGCGACGCACAGCGAGCGCAAGAGCCAGGCGGAGAGCCTGGACGCGCTCATGCGCGCCATGGTGCAGCTGCCCGGCTACCTCGAGCGCGTGCTCGCCGGCGGCCGCGACCTCGCGCTCGTGCTGCTGCCGCTGCTCAACGACCTGCGTGCCGTGCGCGGCAGCTCGCTGCTCTCGGAAGGCACGCTCCTCGTTCTCAACCTCAAGTCCGACCAGCAGGCCCAGCCGATCACCCAGACACCCGGGGAGCCGCCGCTCACCGTCGAGCAGTGGGCCCGGCGCCTGCGCGCGCGCTACCAGGTGGGCCTCATCGGCTGGATCCGCGGCGAGCGCATCGATCAGCACCTGGAGACGCTCGGCTCGGTCGCCAAGAAGCTCGAACAGATCGCCACCCGCCAGCCGGTATTTCAGCTGTGGTGGGTGATCGGCGCCGTCATCGAGGCCCTGCGCGAGAACGGCCTCGAGGGCGGACAGTCGGTGAAGCGCCTGCTCGGCCTCGGCGACCGCGAGATCCGCCGCCTGTACGAGCAGGGCGAGGCGCGCTACGCGCAGGCTCCCGCGGTCGAGCTCCTGAACAACCTCCTCTATTACGTCGGCCGCGCCGACTCCGCAGGTCCGCGCGTCTCCGCGGTGCGCAGCTCGTTCCGCCTCTCGGAGCTGTTGCCGGTCGATGAGAGCATCGAGCAGGAGCGCGAGAACCTCTCCGCGCCCTCGATCAAGCTCATGCAGACGGTCGCCGCGGCGATCCGCGAGGACCTGGCCAAGGTAAAGGACGTCCTCGACATCTTCGTGCGCCGTGGCGCGGGCCAGCCGCAGGAGCTCGCCTCGCAGGTCGAGCTGCTGCGCAAGATCGGCGACACGCTCGGGGTGCTGGGCCTCGGCGACCTGCGCGCGCGCGTGCAGGCCGAGACCGAGCGGCTCGGCAAGATCGTCGACGGGTCGCTGAAGGCCGACGAGGCGACGCTGGTGGAGATCGCCGCGACCCTGATCGGGGTCGAGGACCGGCTCGACGACGGCCTGGTCGGGATGATCCTGCCCAGGGATCCGACCGTCGAGCAGCCGAGCGAGGACAGCGAGTTCCAGCAGGTGCAGTCGGCAGTGCTGCGCGAGTGCATCGTCAACCTGCAGCGCATCAAGGAGGCCGTCACCCAGTCGGTGGGGGGCACGCTCGATGCGGCCGGAATGGACTCCTGGCAGGACCTGATGCGCGGGATGAAGGCGGGCCTGCTGCTGCTCGGCAAGGCGCGCGCCGTGGACCTCATCGACGGGATCACGACGCAGCTGAAGCGCGTCATGCAGCCGGGCGTGCACGTGCTGCCACCGGGCTTCGTCGACCGCCTCGCGGACGCGATCGTGAGCGTCGAGTACTACATGGAGACGCTGCAGGCCGGGCGCTCCGATCCCTGGTACATGCTCGACAATGCCCAGGTGTGCGTGCAGGCACTCGAGCAGCAGCCGACGCCGTCGGTGCCGGTGGTGCCGCCGCTCGACGAGGGCGCGTACGCCAAGACCGTGCAGCTCGGCGGGCGCACCACGACCATGGTGCCCCCGAGCGTCGCCAGCCTCGACGCCGCCGCGCCGACGCTCGCCGCCTCGCCGCAGCCGCGCGTCAGCGCGCTCGCCGAGCACTCCGACCCCGAGCTCGTGAAGCTCTTCATCGAGGAGGCGCACGAGGAGCTCGCGAAGATCAAGCACAACTTCCCCGTCTGGGACGAGAACCCGCTCGAGCGCGACGCGCTCGTCACCGTGCGCCGCTCGTTCCACACCCTGAAGGGCAGCGGCCGCATGGTCGGCGCACGCGAGCTCGGCGAGTTCGCCTGGTCGATCGAGAATCTCGTCAACCGCGTCCTCGACAACACGCTCACCCGCTCGCCGGCGATCCTCGAGACGCTGCGCTCGGCGGTCGCCGCGCTTCCCGAGCTCATCCAGCAGCTGGAGGCCGGGGGCGCGCTTAAGAGCGACGTCGCGGCGATCTCCTCGCGCGCGCACGCCCTCGCCGCCGGCAAGCCCCAGGGCGCGCCGAAGGTGCTCGACGAGGAGACCATGGAGGCCCCCGCGACCGCCTCGGCGATCCTGCGCAGTCGCGCCGCCGCCTCGGCGGCCGCAGCACCCAAGGCGGCGGTACCCGATGACACGCTGCGTGACATCTACACGCGCGAGACCGCGACGCACATCGCCACCGTGCGCGCGTACCTGACGCGCGAGGCGAAGCTGCCCGAGCCGCACGCGCTGCCCGAGGAGATCTACCGCGCGTGCCACACCCTCTCGGGGAGCTCGAAGATGGCGCAGGCGCGCCACGGTATCCGCCTCGCCGAGCCGCTCGATCACTGGCTGGGGCGCGCCTCCGGCGGTGGATTCGGGCTCTCGGCGGACGACCTCAAGCTCCTCGCCGACTGCATGAGCGCGATGGAGTCGGTCGCGACGCATCTCGACGAGTCGACCGGCTACTTCGTCAATCACTGGAAGCTGCTCGAGCGCATCGAGCAGGCCGACAAGAGCACCGAGGCGAGGATCACCGCGCAGGAGGCGCAGGCCGCCGCGGTGCTCGCGGGGGAGGCCGGCGAGGCCGCCGAGGAGCCGCCCGCCGCCGAGGCGGTGGACTTCGACCCCGAGGTCGCCGCGATCTTCACCGACGAGGCAACCGAGCTCATCGAGGCCTCTGAGCGCGCGCTCGCCGACTGGCGCGCGCAGCCGAACAGCCCGGACCTGCGCCTCGGCCTGAAGCGCCCGCTGCACACGCTCAAGGGCGGTGCGCGCATGGCGGGCATCATGCCGATGGGGGACCTGAGCCACGAGCTCGAGAACCTCGTCATGCTGGTCGACAACGGTACGGTCACCGCCGACGCGGCGATGTTCGATGCGATCCAGACGAGCCTCGACGAGCTCGCGCGCATGCGCGAGCACGTCGCGAACGGCCGCCGCGTCGCCCCGGCGAGCGCGGTGCTCGAGCGCCTGAAGACCCTTACCAAGTCAGGCGGCAACGCCGCCGCCGCGAGCGCACCGGCCCCGGCTGCCGCTGCGCCTGCGCGCCGCGAGCCAACGCCTCCACCGCCACCGCTCCCTTCGCTGCCCCCGAGCGCGCCGGCCGCTGAGCCGGTCGAGCCGGGGGCGGATACGATGCTGGCGAAGCTGAACGCGGAGCTGCGGCGGGTCGGGATAGAAGAAGAGACAGACGAGGCGGAGCCGGCGGTACCGCCGGCAAAGCCCGAGCCGCTGCCGGCGACCGTCGCCGCGCGGGTCGCGCCGTTCGCCCTCGGACAGGAAGGCGCACCCGCGAGCAGCGCGCGCACCCGCCTCGGGGAGCCCGACGAGGCACTCGCGCCCCCTGCGCCCGTGCCGCCGGGCCGCGAGCCGGTCGCGGGCGCGGAGCCGAAGGAGATGGCGCGGGTCGATGCCGAGCTCCTCGACCAGCTGCTGAACGTCTCCGGCGAAGCGAGCATCGCGCGTGCGCGCCTGGAGCAGCAGCTCGGGTCCTTCGACTTCAACCTGGGCGAGCTGTCGCGCACCGTGACGCGTCTCAAGGAGCAGCTGCGCAGCCTCGAGATCGAGACCGAGGCGCAGATCCTGCACAAGCACGAGGAGGAGCAGCCGCACCGCAGCGAGTTCGACCCGCTCGAGCTCGACCGCTACTCCGCCATCCAGCAGTACTCGCGTGCGCTCGCCGAGACCGCCAACGACGTGGCGAGCATCCAGCAGCTGCTCGAGAACCTCGCCAAGGACACGCAGAACCTCCTGCAGCAGCAGGCACGCACCATCACCGAGCTGCAGAACGGTCTCATGCGCACGCGCATGGTGCCGTTCCAGCGCCACGTGCAGCGCCTCGCGCGCATCGTCCGCCAGGCGGCCTCCGACACCGGCAAGCGCGCCGAGCTTTCCGTCGAAGGCGCCTCCGGCGAGCTCGACCGCCAGGTTCTCGAGCGCATGCTGCCGCCGTTCGAGCACATGCTGCGCAACGCCGTCGTGCACGGCATCGAGAAGCCCGAGGAGCGCGTCAAGCGCGGCAAGTCCGACACCGGGCGCATCGTCCTCGAGCTGCACCGCGAGGGCGCCGAAGTCATGGTGCGCCTCACGGATGACGGCGGCGGCATGAACCTCAAGGCGATCCGCGACAAGGCGCAGACGCTCGGGCTCATCGCCCCCGGCCAGACGCTCAGCGACGAGGACGCCATGCAGCTCATCCTCGAGCCGGGCTTCTCGACCGCGGGGGCGATCACCCAGCAGGCCGGCCGCGGCGTCGGCATGGACGTCGTCGCGACCGAGATCAAGCGCCTGGGCGGCGCGCTGCACATGGAGACGCGCCCGGGCGAGGGTACGGTGTTCACCATCCGCCTGCCGCTCACGCTCGCGATCAGCCACGCACTCGTGGTGCGCACCGACGAGGAGTACTACGCGCTGCCGCTGCCGACGGTCGAGGGCGTGCTGCGCCTCTCCAAGCCCGAGGTGCTCGCGCACCTGGGCAAGGACGCCGCCGTGTTCGACTACGGCGGGCAGAAGTACCGCTTCCAGCACCTCGCGAGCTTCGTCGGGCTCACCCCCTCGGAGCTGCCCGGGCAGGACGTCACGATCCCGGTGGTGCTGGTGCGTGCCGGCGAGCACTCGACCGGCCTCGTCGCCGACGAGCTGGTCGGCAGTCGCGAGATCGTCGTGAAGTCGGTCGGCCCGCAGATCTCGGGCATCCGCGGCATCTCCGGGGCCACCATCCTCGGCGACGGCCGCATCGTCATCATCCTGGACATCGGCGCGCTCGTGCGCGCCGAGTGGCGCACCCGCGCGCAGCAGGCCGCCCCGCCGCGCGAGAAGGTCGGCGACCGGCGCACCTTCGCCATGGTGGTCGATGACTCGATCACCGTGCGGCGCGTGACCCAGCGTCTGCTGGAGCGAAACGGCATGCGCGTCATCACCGCGCGCGACGGCATGGACGCGGTGGCGCTGCTGCAGGACAACGTCCCGGACGTGATCCTGCTCGACATCGAGATGCCGCGCATGGACGGCTACGAGGTGGCCGCGCACGTGCGCAACGACCCGCGTCTGCGGGACGTGCCGATCATCATGGTGACCTCGCGCGTCGGGGAGAAGCACCGCGCGCGTGCCATCGAGCTCGGCGTGGACGACTACCTCGGCAAGCCCTACCAGGAGGCGCAGCTGTTGGATGCGATCGCACCGCTCGTGGAGCGGCGCCGGGCCGCGTCGCGCTACGCCGCCGGCTCCTAAGGAGAAGCGATGGCCGAGCGCGTCGCCGAGATCTACAGCCTCCTCATCCCGCTGGTCGACGGCCGGCTCATCGTCCCGCGCTCCTGCGTCGCCGAGGTGATCGGGTTCCAGACCCCCTCCGAGATGACCGGCGCGCCGCCCTGGTACATCGGCACCGTGCCCTGGAACGGCAAGGCGGTGCCGCTCGTGTCCTTCGAGGGTGCCTGCGGGCAGACGATCCCGCCGGCCTCGGGGCGCACGCGCATCGTCGTCCTGCACGCGCTCGGCGCGGCGGTGGAGGGCGGCAACTTCGCGCTGGTCTCGCAGGGCTTCCCGCAGCTGGTACGCGTGAGCTCGGACGTCGTGCGGCCGGACAACTCGCGCGTCTTCCCCGAGCGCGCCCCGGTCATCTGCCAGATCCGCATGGTGAACGAGACGCCGCTGGTGCCCGACCTGCAGCGCCTCGAAGAGATGATCGCGGAAGAGACCAGCATCGCTCCGGGCTGACACACCGCCCGCGCCCGTCCTGTCCTGCGCACCAGCGGATCAGGGCGCGGCACTCACTGGCTTCCTGAAGAGCAGCACCACCTGGTCGGTGCGGTGGCGGATCGCGGGGTCGAACACCCTGAGCGCATGCGTGTCGCCGGGGTTCGCGAGCAGCGAGCTCTCGCGCTCGAGCACGAAGCCCGCCGCCGCGACCTCGTCGCGGATCACCTGCGGGTCGATGCGGTGCAGCGTCTCCGTGTCGCGCAGCCCCGAGCCGCCCTGCGCGACGTGGTCGATGACGAGGTAGGCCCCGCCGGGCTTCAGGGCCCGGAAGATCGCCGCGTTCACCCGCGCGACGTCGGTCGGCGCCATGAACTTGTCGTGCAGGTCGTGGTAGTTCTGCGCGGTCCACACCAGATCCAGCGGCTCGGGCGCCGCGAACCCGTCGGCCGCGTCGACGAGGACCGTGACGTTGCCGTAGTGCCGATCGAGCGCGAGCGCCTTCGTGCCCGCCGTCTCGTCCGGGGAGCAGTTGGCGAGCTCCTCGGCCGGCAGGAACGCATACACCCGCCCCGTCGGACCGACGACGCCGCTCAGGATGCGGGTGAAGTAGCCGTTGCCGGACATGAAGTCGGCGACGCGGTCGCCGCGCCTTACGCCCGCGAACGCGATCACGTCCGCGGGCTTGCGCAGCGCATCGAGCGCGACCTCCTGCGCGGGGCGCGCCGGGTCGGCGAGCGCGGCGGCCGGGGTGGGGACTGTCTCGTTCGCCGCGGCGGCTGCGAGCGTCGCGAGCCCGACCAGACTCAGGATCCACAGTGATTTCATCGCAGTGCTCCTGGCACGGAACGCTGCCGTGCCTCGTGACCGTCACCGCGCCCAAGACTACGAGTTAAAGTGCACTCGAGGTCAAGGAGTACGTCATGGCCGGACTTGCGATCGGGAAGCTCGCTGAGCTCGCGGGACTTAAGCCCTCGGCGCTGCGCTACTACGAGTCGGCGGGACTGCTCAGCGCGCCCGCGCGTGAATCCGGCCGCCGTCGCTATGACGCGCGGGCGCTCGCACGCCTGCGGATCATCCGTCTCGCGCGCGATGCGGGGTTCACGGTGGCCGAGACGCGCACGCTCCTCTCGGGGTTCTCACAGGCGACACCGCCGGCGACGCGCTGGCGTGCCCTCGCAGAACGCAAACTCGCCGAGATCGACGAGCGCACGCGCCAGCTGGAACGTATGCGGGCGCTGCTGACCGGCAACTTCCAGTGCCGCTGCCCGACGTTCGCCGACTGTGAGAGCGCGCTCATCGCCAGGGAGCGGCGCGCGCGCAATCGCCGGTAAGGATTCCCGGGGAGCCACCGGCCCCCGCCCGGTGGCGCGGCAGCCGCTCATCTCGCCCGCGGATGTGCGGGCGCCGCGGGACGTCGATGCGCGACTTCCTCAGGAAGCGAGGCGGGAGAAGCGCAGATGCGGTCCCTGCTGTCGGTGCGTCCACCACGCCTCGAGCTCGGGGAACAGCGCGATGAACTGTTCGACCACTTCATCCGGCTGATACCAGCGCTGCCCCGACCTGAGAAAATCCAGGAGCGGCTTCCTCAGCCGGAACCAGCAGCGTACGGACGCACAGTTTCTCGGCGTAAGCCGGCCGAGGCTCGGACACTGGTAGGGTTCGACGTCCTGGGCGCGTATGTGCGTGCCGTGGATGGTGACGCCGGCGACGGGAGCCTCGGCGAAGTTCACCACGAAGGCCGGCCGGTGGTACCTGTCCCACTGCAGCTCGAGCACCTGCACGGCGCTCGCGGTGGTGCGCCGGAACAGCGTGAAATGCGGATGGGTCGACTTGGCGCGCACGAACCCCTGCGCGGCGGCGAACGGATAGAAGCGCCCCCTCAGGGCCTCCCGCAGCGGGCTCGCGGCTTTGGCCGACTCGCCGTCCTGCACGCGCCGGCCCTCAGAGGTCCCCGAACTGACGCTGCAGGAGCGTGAGCACCGCGAGCGCCGCGGTCTCGGTGCGCAGCACGCGCGGACCGAGGCGCACGGCGAGGAAGCCCGCGGCACGCACGCTCTCCTGCTCCTCGTCCGTGAGCCCGCCCTCAGGTCCGATCAGCACCGTCACCGCCCCGGTCGGGCGCGGCAGCTCCGCGATGCGCAGCGTTGCCTGCGGCGAGAGCAGCAGGTTGGTGGCCGCCTTCAGGTCCGTGCGCAGCATCTCCTTCAGCGACACCGGCGCGGCGATGTCGGGCACGGTGTTGCGGCCGCACTGCTCGCACGCGGCGATCGCGATCTTGCGCCAGTGGGCGAGCTTGCGCGCGGTCTGCTGGGCATCCAGTCGCACCACGCTGCGCTCGGCGAGCACCGGCAGGATCTGCGAGACCCCGAGCTCGGTCGCCTTCTGCACGGTGAGGTCCATGCGCTCACCGCGCGAGACGCCCTGCGCGAGGACGGTGCGCAGCGGGGACTCGCGCACGGGATTGTCCGGCTGGCCCACGGCGACACTGACGGTTCCTCCCTTGGAGGAGAGGATGGTGCCGGCGAACTCCCCGCCCGAGCCATTAAACAGAGTGAGCGCATCGCTCACCCGCAGGCGCAATACACGGGTCACGTGCGAGGCGGCGCTGCCCTTCAGCGTGACCTCGCTCCCGGGCTCGAGCGGGTCGTCCAGGTAGATCCGCGTCAGTCGCACGTGGCGATCCCGATGCCTTCGCGGGCGACGTCCACCATCAGATCGATCTCCTCTTCGGTCACGACGTAGGGTGGCATGAAGTACACCACGTTGCCGATCGGGCGCAGCAGCACCTCGCGCGAGAGCGCGTGACGGTACACGGCGAGCCCGCGGCGTTCCTGCCAGGGGTAGGGCGTGCGCGTCGCCTTGTCCTGGGCGAGCTCGGCGGCCACGATCAGCCCCTTCTGGCGCACCTCGGCGACGTGTGGCAGATCGGCGAGCTCGGCGGCGCGCGCCCCGAGATGACGCGCGAGCGCGCGGTTACTCTCGAGCACGGCGTCCTCGCGAAAGAGCGCGAGACTGGCGCACGCGGCGGCGCAGGCGAGCGGGTTACCGGTGAAGCTGTGCGAGTGCAGGAAGGCGCTGAGCTTGCGGTACTCGTCGTAGAAGGCCGCGTACACGCCTTCCGTGGTCAGCACCGTGGACAGGGGCAGGTAGCCGGCCGTGAGCCCCTTGGACAGACACAGGAAGTCCGGCCGTATCCCCGCCTGCTCGCAGGCGAACATCGTGCCCGTGCGCCCGAAACCCACCGCGATCTCGTCGGCGATCAGGTGCACGCCGTGCCGGTCGCACGCCTCGCGCAGCAGGCCGAGGTACACCGCGTCGTACATGCGCATCCCGCTCGCGCACTGTACGAGCGGCTCGACGATGACGGCGCAGGTCTCGCCCGCGTGCCGTGCGAGCGCCGCCTCCATGAGCGCGAAACGTGCGCGACTGTGCGCCTCCCAGCTGACGCCGCTCTCGCGCTCGTAGCAGTCGGGTGAGGGCACGGTGATCACGTCCATGAGCAGGGGCTGGTAGATGTCCTTGTAGAGGGCGACGTTGCCGACCGCGAGCGCGCCCAGGGTCTCCCCGTGGTAGCTGTTGCTCAGGGTGATGAAGCGCCGCTTGGCGCTGCGCCCGCTGTTGCGCCAGTAGTGGAAGCTCATCTTCACGGCGACCTCGACCGCGGAGGAGCCGTTGTCGGCGTAGAAGCAGCGCGTCAGTCCCGCGGGTGCAAGGCGCGTGAGCTCCTCGGAGAGTGCGATCACCGGCTCGTGCGTGAAGCCCGCGAGCAGCACCTGCTCGAGCGCGTCCAGCTGCGCGTGCACGGCGGCGTTGATGCGCGGGTTGGCGTGCCCGAAGAGGTTCACCCACCAGGAGCTCACCGCATCCAGGTAGCGGCGGCCGTCGAAATCGTAGAGCCACGCGCCCGCGCCGCGGGCGATGGGAATGAGCGGCAGCGCGCCCTCGTGGTCCTTCATCTGCGTGCACGGGTGCCAGACGTGCTGCAGATCGCGCGCGACATAGGCGGCGTTGTGGCTCATGCGGCGGATTGTCGCATGATCGCCGCGCGCGACTTGCCGGGAATGCCGCGGCAAAGCGCGGGCTTCAGCGCTCGACGACAGCCTGCTGCGGCACCGCGATGGGTCGCGAATTGACCGTATCCAGGTAGGAGGACCACGCCCGCAGCCGTGCCTGGTAGGCGTCCCGGGCCGCGGCGAGCGCCGCGCGCTGGCCCGCCTCGTCGCGGCGGTTGTCGGCCGCCGCCGCGGCCTGGTAGAGGTCCATCTTGATCTGCTGGCTCTCCCGGCCGATCTCGCAGCGCCTCTGGCCGAACTCGCCGTAGGTCAGCCTGCCCTGGGAGAGCGCGAGCACGAGCGCATCGACGCTCGCGGCGACGCCGCGGTTGATGTCCCAGACCTGCGACCAGTAGAGCGTCACGCTGCGGCTCGTGAACGGCAGGACGGTCTCGGTCGCGCGCGAGAGCGCCTGGCACTGCTGCCGGGCACGCGCCCAGGCGGCGATCGCCTCCCCCTCCGCGGGAGTGGGGTAGCTGTCGTTTGCCGCGATATCGGCCGGCACCGACTCGTCCGCGCCCCTGACCAGCTCCACCTTGCCCCGGATGGCTGCGAAGGACTCGGAGGTCGTCAGTTCCTCGCCGCACTGCCTGGCCGCCGCAAAGTGCCCGGCCCGTTCGTCCTGGGCCGAACCGAGGATCGCCTGCTCGTCACCGGAGAGGGCATGCGGATCGTGCTGAGTCGCGCAGCCGCCCGTGAGAGCGAAGAATGATCCGAGACCGAAGGTAAGGGCGGTGCGTTTCATGACTTAACCTCGCGGGTCGTGCGGCGCGAGCCGACGGCGCGTTTTCCGTACGCCGGCGATCCCACGGAGGTTATTCGCTCGGGTGTTTGCGGAGTGAGAAGCAGATCACCCCGTGGTAGATTTCAACCGTGCCCTCAACCGGCCACACGGCATCGGCGACGTCGGCGTCCGGGCGGGCCCTCAGGGTCGATCCCGCGACGGGACTCCTGCAAGGGGTCCGCCAGGTGCTCTCGCCGCACATGAATGCGCGCCCCTCGGGGGTGCTGCCCGATCTCATCGTGGTGCACGGGATCAGCCTGCCGCCCGGGGAGTTCGGTGGCCCCGGGATCGATCAGCTGTTCACGGGTACGCTCGACTGGGATGCACATGCTTATTTTCGGCAGATCAGGGGACTTCAGGCCTCCGCGCACGCCGTCATCCGCCGCGATGGGGTCGTGACCCAGTACGTGCCCCTGAGCGAGCGCGCCTGGCACGCGGGCGTCTCGCAGTACGGCTCACGTTCCGGCTGCAACGACTTTTCCGTTGGCATCGAGCTCGAGGGGAGCGACGACACACCTTACACGGATGCACAGTACGAGACGCTCGCGTGTCTCATCCGGGCACTCCTCGTCGCCTACCCGTCGCTTTCCGCCGAGCGCGTAGTCGGACACAACGACATCGCGCCGGGACGCAAGACCGATCCGGGTACCGCGTTCGATTGGCCCCGGCTGCGCGCGCTCCTCGTCACCTAGTCGCGCAAAGCCGTGTCGGGCGTCACCGCCGCGGACGAGAATCGACGGCGACAGAACAGAGGCAGCGCAGGATGCGGGGCCCGAAGGCACCTACCTGCGGCGCGAAGGCTCGGCGGCCGGACGCGGCAGGTCAGCGCGCCTGAAGTCGACGATGAAATGGTCTCCGTCGAACGATGCCACCTTGCCGATCAGGTCGGGGCGCACGTGGCAGCTCGGGCTGCTGTTCTCGCTGCTCTCAGGCGTGCGCGAGGACACCACCATGCGCACCGGCAGGGCGCCCGCATGCGCAAGCGTGAGGTGGCGACCCAGAAGCTCCGCGTCGCTGTTGCCGGGCGCCTGTCTCGAGAGCCTGTCCTCGTAGCGAAGCACGCCGCGGCCCGGACGTCCGAAGTACGCGAGCGAGCAGTTGAGCACCAGGGCCCCGTCGCCGGCCAGCGCGGAAAGGCCGCGCAGTCGATTGCTGGGCTTCGCGTCGAATTTCGCGAAGGCATCACGCAGGCTGAGGTTCATGGTTCGTGCTCCCGCGCCGGCGCGCGACTACAACATGCGCAGGCCCGTTTTCCGTCAGGCCCGGGCAGGGATCCGGGCGGTCATGCTGCCAGATCGGCCAGCATGTGCGATGAAACCCGACCGGCCGCGATCACTCGCGGCGCCGAGTCCACGCCCTGCGAACCCCGGGCCCAGGTGAGAGATTGCTGACGACCCGGACGGGGGTCACGCGGATGCTGCGCGTCGGCGGGCAGCCGGATCAGGTTGCGCCTTTCCGCCGGAGCGCGCAACGTTCGTACGCCGGCCCACGGCGCAGCGCCGCGGCGAGCCACGCGTGGCACCGCGGGGGTTGGTGGCGAATAGTTCGGCAGCGGTGCGGCAGACCCTGTAGGCTGTACGTGGCTCGTAACCTTCCGGCTTGTCTGCGTTGGCCGTAATGCGCCCGTCGGCGCGTTCTCTTCAGCCACTCTCACCTCGTAAGCTTGACGAACCAGGAGGCAGGTCTGTCCTGCCGGTTGCATTCATTTATCTGTGAGTATTCTTCAGTGACTAAACTATATGTTGGAAATCTTCCCTTTACCGCGACCGACGAGGCCGTGCGTGCGCTGTTCTCCCGCCACGGCACCGTTGAGACGCTCTCCCTGATCAACGACCGCGACACGGGTCGCCCGCGTGGATTCGGCTTCGTGGAGATGTCGAGCGCCGACGCAGCCACCGCGATGCAGGCCCTGAACGGCACCGACTTCGACGGGCGTGCCCTGAAGGTCAACGAAGCTCAGGATCGCGATCGTTCGGCCGGCTCCGGGGGCAGGCCGCGCCGCTACTGAGCGCCGCATCCAGACGGACAGCCCTTGCGCTCGTGCTTCACGGCCGCGAGGGCTGCCTCGCCCGGGGCTCCCTGAGGAACAACATGACGTGGCGCAAGTCAGGGCTCTTTCACCCGGCCGAGGAAATCCTCGTCCTGACATGTGATGTCTGTGAACGTGACATCGGCTACGAGGACGGCGGCCGCCCGCGAGAGCACTTTCGCGTCAGCCGGCATCCCAACCCCGGCGCAATCGACGATCAGGAACCCGTCGTGATCATCTGCTCCCGCGACTGTCTGCGCGCTTTCGCGGCAAGGACGCGCGGCCCCGACCGGGTCCCGTCTTCCACGGATCGCCGGCCCCGCGGCAGGCCGACCCGCTAGTCATGGCGGCCCCTGTCAGGGTTTGTCCCGGCCCGATGGGTTGGCAGCCGCGCTCGACATTCACACGCAGGCGCCGCACTCTGCTGCCGAGCCGCAAACGATCTGCCCCGCATTCGCCACCGAGCTGCCCATCATGAACGACAAGTTTTCAGCGTCTCCCCACATGGCCGAGCTCATCAGAACCCACGCCCAACGCTTGGCGATGGAAGCGGAGGAGCGCGCGCAAAGGCGGCTGCTCGATCTGGCGGAACAGCGCTCGGACCTCAATCCCCCCGATGTGCGCATCCGTGCCTGGGAGAAGCTGCACGCGCTGCGCCTGCCGGGCGACCCCAGCCATCCGGTCCTCGACGTCATCGCGATCTCCACCGGACTGACGCTCGCGCAGGTCCAGGAAGAGCAGCGGTCGCGCGGCTCACTGCGAGCCGCGCGCACCCCGCCGCCTGTGCCGGTCGGCGACGGCTGAGCTACTGACGCGCCCTCGCGATGCGGATGGCTTGCTCCGGCGAGACGAGATGATCGGCGCTCTCGGCGCTCTCGGCGGCCTCGGCGATGGCCAGTTGAACGCCGTTCACGTGACCGGAAAACTCGTTGCCGCGTGAGCCGTAGTCCGGCGAGACCGGAGAGCCGGTGTCCACCCCACATCGCAGCCGTCATCGGCGGAGAACACCATGGCGGCCGTGGCGGGCGCTTTCCCTTCGCCGACCTTCTTGCCATTCACGTACTGGGTGGCCGTGCCTCCCCCTCGTACAGCGAGGGGTACCACTGGTGGGCCTCCCCGCCGATGAAGCCGTAGAAGTATTCGAATCCGTCGCCCCCGGTCGGCCACGCGTCGATGGGGCCCGCCGGACTGGTCTCCCAGACCGGCACCTCGTGAGATTTGCCAAACTGCGCCGTCGCATTCCCGTTGAGCTTGAGGGTGCGGGCGAGCAGGGCGCAGGTGTTCGGCAAAACCGAGCAATGACCGGGCGAGCCGCTGGCGATCTCGGTGATTCCGCCCATGCCGGCCGTGTGGTGATTGACCCGGACAATGGTCCATTGGTCTTATGCCCGCGGGTCTGCAGCCGCAATCGTGCCCTCGGGCCGGTCGGGCACGCGTGCGCGGCGCGCGGCGGTGAGGGGACTGCAGTGCGAGAGGATTGGATGCGCGCTGCGCGCGAGGGCGTCGCGCGCCGAGCGCGGCAGTACGACACGGCGAGCGTGCGGGCCGGCGGCGGCTGTGCGGCTACTTGCCGCGCTCGTGCCGCCAGAGCATCTCGGTGCCGCGCTCGTGGCGGGCGAGCACGCGCGCGATCACGAACAGCAGGTCGGAGAGGCGGTTGAGGTACTTCGGCACTTCGCGGCTGACACCCTCCGCCTTGGCCAGCGTCCACACGCGCCGCTCGGCGCGGCGCGCCACCGTGCGCGCCAGGTGGCAGGCAGCCGCCGCAGGCCCACCGCCCGGCAGGATGAACTCTTTCAGCGGCGGCAGCTGCTCGTTGAAGGCATCCAGCTCCTCCTCGAGGCGTGTGGTCTGCGCCGCCTTGATGGCGACGTGCCCGGGGATGCACAGCTCGCCGCCCATGTCGAAGAGCTCGTGCTGCACTTCGGTGAGGCAGCCCGACACGTCGGCGGGGAGCTCGGCGATGGCGAGCAGCACGCCGATGGCGCTGTTGAGCTCGTCCACGGTGCCGTAGGCCTCGACGCGCAGACTGTCCTTCGCGACGCGACTGCCGTCGCCCAGGCCCGTGCTGCCGTCATCCCCGGTGCGCGTGTAGATCTTGCTCAGGCGGTTTCCCATGGACGTATCCTAAGGCATATGGCCTCAAGAGAACTCACCGCCGCCATCGCCGCCGCACGCGCCGCCGAGGACGTGATACGCGCCTACTACCTGAAGAATCCGCGCGTCAGGCTCAAGCCCGACCTGTCTCCGGTGACCGAGGCCGACGTGCGCGCCGAGGAGGTCATCCGCGAGACCCTCGAGCGTGAGTTCCCCGGCTACGGCTTCTACGGCGAGGAGACCGGTCAGCACGCCATGGACGCGGAGAGTCTGTGGATCGTCGATCCGATCGACGGCACCAAGTCCTTCGTGCGCGAGGCGCCGTTCTTCTCGACCCAGATCGCGCTCATGAGGGCGGGCGAGCTCGTGCTCGGCGTATCGAACGCGCCGGTCTACGACGAGATCGCCTGGGCTGAGAAGGGCAGCGGGGCCTTTCTCAACGAGCGCGCCATCCGCGTCAGTCAGGTGGCGCAGCTGAACCAGGCGTTCGTCTCCACCGGCAACCTCATGAGCCTCACCGAGGCGCCGCGCTGGCAGCGCCTCGCGGATCTCATCCGCGCGAGCGAGCGTATCCGCGGCTACGGGGACTTCGTGCACTATCACCTGCTGGCGCGCGGCTCGCTCGACGTCGTCATCGAGACCGACGTCAACATCCTGGACATCGCCGCACTCGTGGTCATCGTGCGCGAGGCGGGCGGCACGTTCACGGACCTCGCGGGCAGGGCAGTCGCACTGGACACCGAGAGCGTGCTCGCGACCAACGGCGGCCTGCACCAGGCGGTGCTCGGGGTGTTTACGCGCTGACGAACACCCGGCGCCCCTGTGCGTCGACCTCGATCATCGGCGCGACGTAGAGCTCACTCAGCGCGCGGGCGCTGAGGGTAGTCGCTGCCGGTCCCAGCGCCCAGCGTCCGTCCCCGAACAGCAGCAGTGCCCGGTCGGCGAAGCGCGCGGCGAGCGTCGGATCGTGCAGCGTCGTCACGACACTCTTGCCGGCGTCGGCCAGCTCGCGGAAGAGCCCGAGAACGGCGAGCTGGTGGTGCGGATCGAGGTGATTGGTGGGCTCGTCCAGGAGGAAGACTCCCGGCTGCTGCGCGAGCAGCGCGGCGACCGCGACGCGCCGCTGCTCCCCGCCCGAGAGCGTGTCCGTGCGGCGCGCGGCAAAGCCCGCGAGATCGACGCGCGCCAAGGCCTCGCGCGCCAGACGCTCATCGTGCGCGCTCTCCCACTGCCAAAGTGACAGGTGCGGATGGCGGCCGATCAGGACCGTCTCGAGCGCGGTGGTCACGAACCCCTCCTCGAGGTCCTGGGGCAGTAGCCCGAGGCGCAGCGCGACGGCGCGGCGCGAGAGCTCCGCGATCGGGGCGCCGTCGAGGAGCACGGTGCCCGCGTCGGCGGACCGCAGTCCCGCGAGCGTATGCAGCGTCAGGGTCTTGCCGGAGCCGTTGCGGCCCAGGATCGCGAGGAACTCGCCGCGCGCGATCTCGAGCGACAGCGCATTCACCAGCTCGCGCGCACCCGCGCGCACACTCACCCCGGCGGCGGCAAGTCCCGCGCTGTGCGCGCCGTTGGCGTGCGTCACGGACGGCTCCAGCGGATCTCGAGCGCGGTCGCATCTCCCACGACCACGTGGCGCAGACTGCGCGGCATCTCCGATTCGGTGGGCGAGAGGGCGCGCCGTCCGGCCATGATCTCCGTGTCCTGCTGCGGATAGAGCGGCCGCTGATCCGGATCCCCGAGGCCGGCCGGCACGAGGGGCGCGCCGCTCGCGGGGTCGTACTTGTCGCTCGCTCCCACGGTGTGCAGCAGCTCGTGTGCGATCACGAGGTCGTTGCTGCCGGCCATCGCGGGGTCGGCGAAGGCGTGCACGATGCCGACCAGGCCCTTCTGCAGGCCGTGCGAGTCGGGCACGCGCTCGAGGTGCGCGGGGTCATGGTAGAGGACGAAGAGGCGCACGGTCGCCGGCGCCCGGCCGGGGAAGCTCGTGTGGCCCGCGGCGAAGTAGCGCAGCTTCAGCGACCACCACATGCGCGCGACGAGGCCGGCGTCGGCCGGCAGCTGCGGCGGGGACTCGCTGCCCGGCGGGTAGAGCTCGAGGTGCACCGGCTGCGTGACGGGAAGCCGGTAACGCTGCCCCTCGCGGGAGAAGAACTCCTCGATGTCCGCGAAGTCCTTCGCGGTGAGACCGGCGACGTAGTCGCGCGCCGTCGCCGAGTCCTCGGCGCTCACCGGGAAGATCCCGACCCACAGCGGATCGCGCCAGCTCTGGGTGGCGATGCGGTCCAGCCACTGCTGTGTGGCCACGAGCAGCAGCACCAGGAGCAGGACGCCGATGCGCAGACTTTTCCACACGGATCGGCGGCGCTCTCTAGGGCTGCAGGCGCGTCACCGTCCAGGCGCCGGCCGTGAAGGCGCCGTGCCCGTCGGCGGTGAGGGCGCGCACCCAGCGCGCCCGGTCGTGCACGCGCGCGTCGCCTTCGACCCACAGTTCCACCGCTTCCGCCCACAGCCGGTAACCGCCCCAGTGCGGCGGCCGCGGTACCGCGTGATCGCGCGACTCGTCGGCGCCGGGCGCGCCGGGGAGCGGCGTGCCGAAGCGCCGCGCCGTGTCGGCGACGGACTCGAGCAGCACCGCGCGCGAGGCGAGCGGCTGGCTCTGCGCGCTCGCCCAGGCGGCGATCCGCTTCGTCCAGGTGCGCGAGGCGAAGTAGCGGTCGCTGTCGGCCTCGGGGGCGAGCGTCACCGGGCCCTCGATGCGCACCTGGCGGTGCACCGCGTCCCAGTGGATGACCGCCGCCGCGCGCGGGTTGGCCCTGAGCTGCATGCCCTTGGCGGACTGGTAGTTGGTGTAGAAGACGACGAAGCCGGGCGAGGGCACGATGTCCTTGGCGAGCACGACGCGCGCGGCGGGCCTGCCGTCCGCGCTGCTGGTGGCGAGCACCATGGCGTTTGGGTTCGGCTGCGACCGGGCGGCGAAGGCCTCCGTGAGCCATTCCTTGACGGTGACGAGCGGCTCGGCCGGCAGCGGGTCGGGCAGGAATTCGGTCGCGGCCATCGCGCCATGTTAGAGCGTTTCCACGGCCGCCGCCGCCTGGACTAAAGTGGACACCTACGGAAATGACGCCATCTGACTGTCAAACAAGGTCGTCGAGGCCATGCCTCGCTGGCTGAAGAGGGTCCTCGCCTTCTTCGCGATCGGCCTGTCGGCCCTGGCGCTGCTCGTGGCCGGGATCGCCGTCGCCGCCTACGTACTCAACGCACACGACGAGCAGCTCTCGTCCCAGGCCAGAGCGTTCCTGGTGGCGCCGCCGAATGACCTCAAGCCTGAGGACAACCTGTTCGTCCAGCTCGCGGGCCTGTCCGCCCCGAGCGGCGGATCGACGACCGCGGCGGGGCTCGCCCTCGCCGCCCGCTATGAGCGCGTGTACGCGAGCTCCCCGCCTGACTATGAGGAGTTGAAGCATCTCACCGAGCCGGATCCGACGGCTCTGAATTTCGTGGGCGCGGCACAGTTCTGCGCGATGCGCGACGGGTCAGTCTGGACAGACGCTCCGGCGCACGAGGCCGACCTCGCGAGCCTGAGCATCGACAACGCCGAGCTCTACGGCCGCTACCTCGACCTGCCGCGGCAGCGCGGCTTCTATGACTTCACGGCCGGAAGCGCGCTGACGGTGTTCTTCACAAGCACAGGCCTGCGGTGCCTCTTTCTCGCGGACGTCACACTGCGCCTGAGGAGCGCCTCGTCCGCCGTGCGCGCGCAGGCGCTCGGCGCCCTTACCCGGGACATCCTCGTATGGCGCACGATGCTCACCGGCGACGGGGGCCTCGTCTCGAAAATGCTGCCGATCGGCTACCTGCACGCCGACTATCTGGTCCTTGCGGATGCGCTCGCCGACCCCGCGTTCGTGTTGCCCGAAGTCAACGATCCCAACGAGGTCGCGCCGCTCTTCGAGCTCGCGGCGTGGGATATCGGCGACGTGTTTCCGGTCGAGCTGCGGTTCTTCGTGAAGGACCTCCACTTGACCGTTGAGTCGGAGCGGGCGAAGGACAAGACCCGCTACTTCCAGCTGAACGCCACCACGAACCTGCACGCTGCGCGCGTGGCGGCGCTGATGAAGCTCGCCGCACCCGATCCGGAGCACTACGCTGCGCTCATCTCCCTCGAAGGCGAGCAACGGCGCGAGTACGGCTACTCGGCGTTTGCGCACCTGTTCAACCCGGTCGGGCATGCATTGGAGGTGATCGCTGCGCCCGCGTGGAACGACTACCTGCCGCGCGCCTGGGATGGTGCCGCCCTGCAGCGCCTCGTGCGCCTCGCCTACGAGATCCGCCACCAGCGGATTGCCCCGGACGGTATTGCCGCCTTCATACGGGCGCACCCCGAGATCGCGACCCATCCGGGGGACGGGCGGGCCTTCGAGTACGACGCTGCGAAGCACGAGCTGCGCATGCACCCGCTCGGGAAGCAGACCTCCGGGCAGCAGCGCCGCTACGCCATTCCCGTGTGGCGCGGCCCGGCCGCCTGAGCTTGCGGCCCCGGTGCGACCCCGATAGAAAGGGGGGTCGACCGCAAGGAGCCGACGTCCCATGACGCACGAGACCGTGACGCTGGAGGAGCTGCGCCAGCGACTCAACGCCATCGACCGGCAGCTGATCGAGCTCGTGGCCGAGCGCAAGCACCTGAGCGAGGAGGTGGCGCGCGTCAAGCGCGCCACGGGCCGTCCGACGCGCGACTACGAGCGCGAGCGCGAGGTGATCCTCGGTGTGCGTGCGGCCGCCGCCGAGAAGGGCGTGTCGGGGGAACTCGCCGAGCAGCTGCTACGGCTCCTCATCCGCTCCTCGCTCACGACCCAGGAGCAGGCGAGTGTCGTCGCCCACGGCGCGGGCAGCGGGCGCCGGGCGCTGGTCGTCGGCGGGGCGGGCAAGATGGGCCGCTGGTTCGTCTCCTTCCTCGCCTCCCAGGGCTTCGCGGTGGAGGTGGCGGACCCGGCCGCCGCCGAAGGTGTGACGCACGTCACAGATTGGCGTACGACCGACCTCAAGCACGACTTCATCGTGCTCGCGACCCCGCTCGGGGTGACGGACGCGATCCTGAAGGATCTGGCGCTGCGCCGTCCCGCGGGCGTGGTATTCGACGTGGGCTCGCTCAAGTCGCCGCTGCGCGCCGGGCTCCTCGCGCTGAAGTCCCTGGGCTGCAAGGTCACGTCGGTGCATCCCATGTTCGGCCCGGACACGGAGCTGCTCTCCGGGCGGCACGTGGTGTTCGTCGACTTGGGAAACGCTCAGGCGCTCGCGTCCGCGCGCGAGCTGTTCGCGCCGACGATGGCCGAGCAGGTGGTGATGAGCCTCGACGATCACGATCGCCTCATCGCCTACGTGCTCGGGCTCTCGCACGCGCTGAATATCGCGTTTTTCACCGCTCTCGCCGAGAGCGGCGAGGCAGCGCCGCGGCTCGCGCGCATGTCGAGCACCACCTTCGACGCGCAGCTGGACGTCGCGAGCCGCGTCGCCCAGGAGAGCCCCGAGCTGTATTATGAAATACAGAGCCTGAACGACTACGGAGCGGAGTCGCTCGAGGCCCTCTCCCAGGCCATCGAGCGCATCCGCGCGGCCGTGCTCTCGCAGGATCAGGCGACATTTGTTGCGTTGATGCGCCGCGGACGCGATTATCTGGAGGACCGGCGCAGCGTGGCGGAGCGCCGCGCTTAAGAGCCGCTATGGAGAGGGATCGCGCCGCATGCGCCGAGCACAATCCGAGCCGCTGGCTGAGGCGCCGGCGGCCGCCGCGAGCGCGCTCGAGGACGAGCACCGCGTACTGAAGGCGCGGCTCGAGGCGCTCACCGAGGAAGTGAGCCGCAACGACGCGCTCCTGAAGAAGACCCAGGAGCGCGAGCTAGAACTGCTGCGCGCGGGCTCGCTCACGCAGCTGTTCGAGCGGCTCATCGTGGGACTGCGTACCTCGTACCAGCTCGACGGGGTCGCGCTCATGATCAACGACCCGCAGCACGAGATCCGCCACCTGCTCTCGGGCGACGGGATGGCGCTCGAGCACCTCTCGGGCGTCGCCTTCGTCGACGCCCTCATCACGGTCGCGCCGCAGCTGGCGCACCTCGAGCGCCCCTGGCTCGGCCCCTTCCGCAAGGCCGACCACGAGCTCCTCCTCGCCCCCGGCGGGCGCCCGGCGAGCCTGGCGCTGATTCCGCTGCGCCGCCACGAGCAACTCGACGGGGTGCTGGTCTTCTCGAGCAACGACCAGTTCCGCTTCACCCAGGACCTCGCGAGCGACTTCCTCTCGCACCTGGGCGTGGTCGCGGCGCTGTGCATCGAGAACGCCGTCAACCGCGCGCGCCTGCTGCGCAGCGGCTTCACCGACTTCCTCACCGGCTTTCACAACCGCCGCTACCTGCACGCGCGACTGCGCGAGGAGCTGGCGCGCGCGCAGCGCGCGCGCCAGTCCCTCGTGTGTCTCATGATCGACGTCGATCACTTCAAGCGCATCAACGACCAGTACGGGCACCTGGCGGGGGACGCGGTGCTGCGCGAGGTGGCGCAGCGCATCGACGCCGAGATGCGCATCAGCGACACCGGCGCGCGCTTCGGCGGGGACGAGTTCGCGATCGTGCTCTCGGAGGCGGGGATGGCGGACGGGGAGAAGGTCGCTGCGCGCGTGCTGCACACCGTGCGCCACCACCCGATCGCGATCTCCAAGGACACCGCGGAGACCGTGACGCTCTCGATCGGCGTCGCCGCGGCCAACCCCGGCCCCGGGGCGCGCGACTACAAGGTGCTCGCCGAGCGGCTGATCGCGGAGGCCGACGCCGCGCTCTACCGGGCCAAGAGCGCCGGCCGCAACCGCATCGCCGCCTCCCCGAACGTCGTCGGCTAGCGCCGCCGCAGGAGCGCGACGAACACCGGCGCGCCGACCAACGCCATGATCGCCCCCACCGGCAGCTGCCGTGGAGCGGCCACCGTGCGCGCGGCGAGGTCGGCCGCGGCGAGCAGCATCCCGCCGGCGAGCGCCGCGGCCGGGGCGACGATCCGGTGGTCCGAGGTGCGGAAGGTGAGGCGCACGGCGTGCGGGGTGATGAGACCCACGAACCCGACGGTGCCGGCGCTCACCACCGCGATCGCGGTGAGCACGGCGCAGGCGAGGAACAGCAGCGTGCGCCAGGCCTCGAGCGCGAGCCCCACCGTGCGCGCGCGCAGCTCGCCCGCGGCGAGCACGTTGAGCGGGCGCGCGAAGAACACCGCGAGCGCGACCGCCGCGAGCGCGGCTCCCGCGGACAGCCAGGGACGCACGGCCCACTCGAGGTCGCCCGCGAGCCAGAACACCATGCCGCGCACGCGCGAGGAGTCGGCGAGCGCGAGCAGGACGCTCACCAGCGCGCCGCAGGCGGAAGCGAGCACCACCCCGGTCAGGAGCAGGCGCGGCGTGCCGCCGCTGCGGGCGAGGAGGTAGACGATCGCGACCGCGGCGAGGGCGCCCGCGACCGCCGCCGACTGCACGGTGAGCACGGCGGCGCCGGCGATCATGGCGAGCAGGGCCCCGACCGCGGCCCCGCCCGACACGCCGAGCACGTACGGGTCGGCGAGCGCGTTGCGGAACAGCGCCTGCAGCAGCACCCCGCACAGCGCCAGGAGACTGCCGACGCCGAAGGCGGCGAGCACGCGCGGCAGGCGCACCGCGACGATGATGTTGCGCGTCGCCTCGTCGCCCGAGCCCATGAGCGCCGCTAGACCCTGTTTAAGGCCGATGCCGGAGCTGCCCGTGAGCAGCGCGCCGGCAAACACCCCGGCGGCGAGAACGACGAGGATGATGAGGCCCGTCAGGGGCGCGCCGGTGGCCGGCCTCGCTGCGCGCATCGCTCGGGTCCGGGGAAGGGCCTTGAGGCCGGGACGGCTAGCCTCATCGAAATTGTTGGAAAACGCCACTCCCGTGACGCAGACGTGACACGCTGATGGCTGTCGCGCCTTGTGGCAGACTCTGACACCCAAGATGAACGACATCATCGACCCGGACGGCTTCCGAGCCAACGTCGGTATCGTGCTCATGAAGGATGCCGAGGTGTTCCTCGGCCGGCGTACCGGCGGGGGCTGGCAGTTCCCGCAGGGGGGCTTGAGGAGCGGTGAGTCCCTCGAGCAGGCGCTGTACCGCGAGCTCGAGGAGGAGATCGGCATTCAGGAGAAGCAGGTGCAGCTCGTCGGCCAGACCGAGCGCTGGCTGCGCTACCGCCTGCCGGCGCGCTACGTGCGGCGCAACCAGCAGCCGGTGTGCACGGGGCAGAAGCAGCGCTGGTTCCTGCTGCGCTTGAAGGCCGAGGCCAGCTTCGACTTCAAGCGCACGAGCGATCCGGAGTTCGACGAGGGTCGCTGGGTGAGCTTCTGGGAGCCGGTGCGCGAGGTCATCTACTTCAAGCGCCCGGTGTACATCCGCGCGCTCACCGAGCTCGCCCCGCTCGCCTTCCCGCGCGGCAAGCAGCCGCCGTTTCCGGAGTGGTGGAAGGAAGTCACGGCGCGCGAGCGCCGCGCGCTCGCGGGCGAAGCGACGGACTGACGTGCCCTGGGCTTGGCTCGCGTCCCGGCTGGGAAAGAACGACGGCGCGGTGCACGTCGTGCGGCGCCGGGCGCTCGGGCTGCGCACCGCGCTCCTGGTCGCGGAGCTGCTCGTCGGGGTCTTCGCGCTCTACGTCGTCTACGAGCTCGGCCGCTACGACGCCGGCTACGACCGCCAGAGGGTCGCGCAGCAGCGCACCGAGCTCGAGGTGCGGATCGAGAAGCTCGAGAAATCCAACCGCGAGATGCGCACGCAGCTCGCCGAGCTCGATACGTTCCGCGTCGGGCGCGCGCGCGAGCAGGCCGAGGTCGCGCGCACCATCGGGGAGCTGCAGGCGCAGGTCGCGCAGAAGTCGCAGGAGCTCGCCTTCTACCGCGGCGTCGTGCAGCAGGGCGCGGCGGTCATCGGCCTGAAGATCGAGCAGCTGAAGATCACGGCGGTGGAGGGCCGGCCCGGGCTCTTCAGCCTGCACCTCTCCCTGGTGCGCTCGGGGCGCGCCGAGGGCGACGCCTCGGGCACGCTCATCGTGACGCTCGACGGCAGTGCCGACGGGGCCGCGAAGACGCTCGATCTCGCCGCACTCACCGGCGGGCGCGTGCGCGAGGTGCGCTACACCTTCCGCTACTTCCAGGACTTCGACCAGGAGCTGAAGGTGCCGCTGACCTTCAAGCCCGAGCAGCTGTCCGTCGAAGTGCACTCGGTCAAGCGGGACGTGCCGCCGCTCTCGCAGACCTTCCTGTGGACGGTCGAGACGCCGCCCTGAGGAGCGCGGACCGCGGTGGCACCGGTGCCTGCCCCCCGCGCGAGCCCTGGCGCGCGCCCCTGGTGCGCGTGAGCGCAACGTCTCATTCTGAGACGCACTTCACGAAGCGGGGCGCGACCTGCCGGCAAGGCCCGCCGGGGGACTCTCAGGGCGGCGCACGCTCGTCCGAATAGGAGGCGCTTCAGAGTTTTTCGCCGCCGCCTGCCGGATGATGTCAGGGCGCCGTCTACCCATCCGGAGCCCGCATGTTCAACCGCGATTCCCGTGCCCCCCGCATCGACACGCTCCTCGGCCGGGCGGCGCGCGTGCAGGGCGACGTCGATTTCGAGGGCGGGCTGCACCTCGACGGGCAGATCCAGGGGGCGGTGCGCTCCGACGACTCCCGCGATTCCAGCCTCTCGGTGAGCGAGACCGGCTCGATCGACGGCCCGGTGCGCGTGCCGAACGTGCTCCTGAACGGGGTCGTGCGGGGCGACATCCACGCGCGCGAGCGCGTCGTGCTCGGGGCGAGCGCTCGCGTCGAGGGCAACGTCTACTACGGGATCATTGAAATGACGCTCGGCGCCCAGATCATCGGTAAGCTGGTGCGGCTTGAGCCGGAGACGGCGGCCGCCACCTGATCCGAATCAAGGGCTTGGGACATCGGCTTTGACCCGGTCCCCGGGCGCCTTCTAGACTCGGCTCCGAGAGGACATCAAATGAGCACCACCGAAGCGCTGCAGGACGCCCCCGCGCTCCTGTTCACCGACGCCGCGGCCAAGAAGGTCGGCGACCTGATCCGCGGCGAGGGCAACCCGAAGCTGATGCTGCGCGTATTCGTGCAGGGCGGCGGGTGCTCGGGCCTGCAGTACGGGTTCGAGTTCGACGAACAGATGCAGGACGGTGACACCTGCGTCGAGAACCAGGGCGTGAAGCTCATCGTCGACCCGATGAGCGTGCAGTACCTGAGCGGCGCGCAGATCGACTACCGCGAGGGCCTCGAGGGAGCCCAGTTCGTGATCCGCAACCCGAACGCCGCCACCACCTGCGGCTGCGGCTCCAGTTTCACGGCCGCCTGACGCGCATCGTGCCTACGGCAGCCAGCGCCCGCCCCGCCGAGAATCGCCCCGCCGCCACCCGCACCGCACCCCGCCCGGTCCCCGACGTTCTCGCGGCGGTGGACCTGGGCTCCAACAGCTTCCACATGGTGGTCGCGCGCTATTCGCACGGCCAGCTGGTCATCATCGACCGGCTGCGCGAGATGGTGCGCCTCGCCGCCGGCGTCGCCGAGAACGGCCGCATCGACAAGGACGTGGCGGCGCGCGCGATCGCGTGCCTGGAGCGCTTCGGGCAGCGCCTGCGCGACATGCACGCCGACAGCGTGCGCGTCGTCGGCACCAACGCGCTGCGCCTCGCGCACCGCAAGCAGGTGTTCCTCGAGCGCGCGCGCGAGGCACTCGGGCACCCGATCGAGATCATCGCCGGCATGGAGGAGGCGCGCCTCATCTACTCCGGCGTGGCGCACAGCATGCCGAGCGTGCCCGGCAAGCGGCTCGTGGTCGACATCGGCGGCGGCAGCACCGAGCTCGTCATCGGCGAGGCGCTCACCCCGCTCGAGCTCGAGAGCCTGCAGATGGGTTGCGTCGCGCTCTCCGAGCGCTTCTTCCGTGACGGTAAGATCTCCGCCAAGCGCATGGAGCGCGCGCGGCTCGCCGCGCGCCTGGAGCTCGAGCCGGTGCAGGCCGCGTTCCGCCGCCGCGGCTGGGACCAGGCGGCCGGCAGCTCCGGCACCGTGCGCGCGATCGGGGACGCCATCCACGCGCTCGATCCCCAGTCGCTCCTCATCACGCCCGCCGGGATCGCCCGCGCGGTCGAGTACTCGATCGAGGCCGGGCACATCCGTGAGCTGAACCTCGAGCCGATCACCGAGGACCGCCGCCCGGTGTTCCCGGGCGGTCTGGCGATCCTCGCGGAAGTATTCAGCGTGCTCGACATCAAGGAGATGCAGGTCGCCGACGGGGCGATGCGCGAGGGCCTGCTCTACGACATGCTCGGCCGCTACAAGCGCGAGGACGCGCGCGAGCGCACCGTGCGTGCCACGCAGCAGCGCTACCACGTCGACGCCGAGCAGGCCGAGCGCGTGGAGGCGACTGTGCTCGACTTCCTCGCCCGGACGCGCGAGACCTGGAAGCTCGAGGAGCCGCTCGCGGACCTGGCGCTGAAGTGGGCCGCGCGGCTGCACGAGATCGGCCTCGACGTCTCGCACTCCGGCTACCACCGCCACGGGGCGTACCTGCTCGAGAACGCCGACATGCCCGGCTTCCCGCGCGAGGAGCAGCGCCTGCTCGCGCGCCTGGTCGGCGCGCACCGCCGCAAGCTCACCCTGGATCGCGTCGAGGAACTGGTGCCGCCCTGGGACCGCAGCGCCTTGCACCTCATCGTGCTGCTGCGCCTCGCGGTGCTCCTGCACCGCGGCCGCAGCTCCACCGCGCTGCCGCCGATCGAGCTCGCCGCCACCCCGAAGTCACTCGAGGTGCGCTTCCCCGCCCGGTGGCTGAAGGAGCATCCGCTCACCTCCGCGGACCTGCAGCAGGAGGTCGACTACCTGCGCCAGAGCGGCTTTCGCCTGCGCGTCTTCAGCGGCAGCGGCCGCTGAGGCGGCGTCGCGCGTCTTCAGCCGGCCGAGTGCTCCGCGTCCGACTCCGTGTCCGTGATGCGGCTCTCGATGATCATGCCCGCCGGCAGCATCACGGTCGGTGAGTCCTCCGGCAGCGGCTCGTGCTCCTGGCCGGCGGTCTGCGCCTGGAAGCCACCCGCGCTGCGCAGCTGCCGGAACGCTTCCTCCGCCTCCACCGGCGGGGAGAAGAAGTAGCCCTGCCCGTACTCGCAGCCCATCTGCATGAGGGTCTGCGCGGCCGCCTGGGTCTCCACGATCTCCGCGACCGCACGCAGGCCGAGGTTCGAGGCCATCTGCAGGATCGCCGAGGTGATCGCCTGGTTGGCGCGCTCTGAGCCGGTGCGGCTGACGAACGGGCGGTCGACCTTCACGTAGTCGAACGGGAAGAGCTGCAGGTAGCTCAGCGAGGAGTAGCCGGTGCCGAAGTCATCGAGCATCAGCTCGATCCCCATGTCGTGGAAGGCGTCGAGCACCGCGCGCGCCGTGGTGACGTTGCTGATGAGGCCGCCCTCGGAGAGCTCGAACTTGAGGGTGTGCGCCGGCAGGTGCGCTTCCGCGAGCGCCTGCGCCACGTACTCGCTCAGGCCCGGCGCGCGCAGCACCGCGGCGGAGAGGTTCACGCTGATGTAGAAGTCGTCTCCCTGCGGCAGCCGCGTGCGCCACTCGGCGGCGAGCCGGCACACGCGCGTGATGATCCAGCGCGTCACCGGGACGATGACGCCCGACTCCTCGGCGATCGCGAGGAAGCGGTCGGGGGTGAGCAGTCCCTCCACGGGATGCCACCAGCGCAGCAGTGCCTCGACCCCGACGGCCCGCTGCGCGCGCAGATCCACGATCGGCTGGTAGAGGAGCCGGAACTCGCGCCGGTCGAGCGCCACGTGCAGGTCCGCCTCGAGGGACACGAGGCTCACCGCCGCCCCGCCCATGCCGGCGACGTAGGCCACGGCGCGCTGGCTCTGCTGCTGCTTGGCGACCGAGAGCGCGAGGTCCGCCTCGCGCAGCGCGTCCTCGGCGCGCTGCACCCCGGACTCGAGGCACGTGAAGCCGACGCGCGAGGTGATGCTCAGGCGGTGCTGGCGCAGCTCGAAGGGCTCCTGGCGCGCCTGCTGCAGGCGATCGGCGAGCGCCTGCGCGGCCGCCGGGGAGTCGACCTCGGAGGCGAGGACGGCGAGCTGGCTCACGCCGAAGCGCGCGAGGACGTGCTCGGTGCCGACGAGCGCGGCCGCGCAGCGCTGCGCGGCCTGCAGCAGCAGCTCATCGCCCGCCGTGTGCCCGAGCGTGTCCGAGATCAGGCGCAGCCGCTCGATGTCGATGAGCGCGATCGCGATACGCCGCCTTCGCCGCCGGCGCAGGTCGCGCAGCGTCCGGTCGAGCTGGTCCATGAAGTAGCGGCGGTTCGGCAGCCCGGTGAAGGCGTCGTGATAGCGCGCGTGCTCGAAGCTCTTCTGCAGGTTCTCGCGCTGCTCGATCTCCCCGGCCAGGCGCTCGTTGGCATCGTGCAGCCGCTCGCGGGTCGTCGCGAGCACCGACTGGGTGCGCTTGAGACTGTGCGTGAGGTCGTAGGCGCCGAAGGCGAGCGCCCAGGCCAGGAGCGCGAGGAGCCCGATCTCCCCGCTGAGCTCGCGCGCCGGGTACCAGCCGCTCTTCGGGCGCACGGCGAGGGTGAGGAAGGCGCGCCCGGGCGTACCGGCCACGGCGGGCGGGGCGAACACGGTGGCGAGCGAGGGCTGCTCGAGCGGCGCTGCGCGTGAGCTCAGGAACACGCGCGGCACGCGGGCGAGCGGGTCGGGCTGTGAGAGCTGGAAGTCGTAGCCCTCCTTGACCAGCGAGCCGAAGTCCGCGCGCTGCAGGAGCGCATCCAGGCTCACGTAGCTCACCGTCCAGTAGGCCGCCGACGCCTGGCTCTCCCCGGCCCGCGCCGGGACCTGCGCGCGCGCGGCCACGAGCCACTGGCTGCCGTAACGCACCGGCCCGAAGAGCGCGCCGCCACCGCCGCGCGCAGCACCGTCCGCGCCCGCCCACTCCTGGGCGATGGCGCCGGCGACCTCGGGAGTGCCCGTGGAGCCGGCGACGACGGTTCCGGCGGAGCTCATCCAGAAGGCGCCCGTGTCAGGCTTGCCGGAGACGGCCGGCGCGCTCGTGGCGGCGATGCCCGTGGCGGGCACCTGGTCGGCATCGCGCCGGGCCTGATCCAGGAGCGTGAGCAGCTGCGCGTCGATGAGGCGCGCGTGGCTCACGACCGCGGTCTGGGCGGCGCGGTGCAGCTCGCGCGAACGCTCGGTCACGCCCACCGTGATCAGGCGCGCGCCGATGACGAGCACCGTCGCGGCCGCGAGGAACGGCAGCAGCCAGTGCGAGTAGCGGCGCAGGAACGAGGGCCGCACGGTCAGTGCCCCGAGAGATGCCAGGTGCAGTTCAGGGTCAGCGTGGTGCGCTTGAACCCCTCCAGATCCTGGTAGTCCGCGACCAGCTGCCAGTCGGCGCGACCCAGGGTCTTGCCCGCGCCGATGAAGCCCTCCTTCAGGGTCCGCGCGGCGGCGACCTGCTGGCCGATGATGTTGAGCACCGCGGGCGATACCGGGCCGTAGGCGGCGCCGATCAGCCAGTTGAAGCGCTTGCCGACGTAGTCGAGGCGCGCGGTGCCGAGCTTGGTGCCGAGATTGCCGCCGAAGGACTGCGCGTACGCGACCGAGGCGAGCAGCGGCGTCCCGAGGCGGAATGACAGGGCGAGCTTCGGCAGGTTGCCGTGGCTCGGCTGGATGTCGATGTAACGGTACTCGAGCTGCCAGGTGAACCACGAGGACGGGGAGTTGATGAGCCCGCCCGCGACCACGTTGTAGTGGAACGGACTGCCGGCCGTGTCGCCGCGCCCCTCGTGAGCCTCCGCGTACAGGATCGACTTCAGCGCTCCCTGGCCGGCCGCGAGGCTGCCGTTGAAGTTGCCGAGCGTCCAGTGCGAGTTGGCGATCGTCTGGTACTCGGCGCCCAGGCCGAGCACGTCGCCGGCCCCGAAATTGCGCAGCCAGGTCACCGAGCCGCCGCCGCCGCCGTGATCCTCCGAGAGCCACGAGCCCTGGCCGCTGAACACCAGGCGCGGGTCCGCGGTGGACGCCGCATTCGCGGCGCTCTGCTCCTGGGAGGCGGGCGAGGTGGAGGTCGCGGACGGCGGATCGGCACGGGCGAGCGTGGCGCCGAGTACGGCCGCCACGGCGGCGAGCGAGCGCAGGCAGGTCCTCACGGGCGGCTGACCAGCGTCGTGTAGCGGCCGCTCTGGTCGGTGGCCGCCGCGACCTGCGTGGCCGGCAGGAAGGCGAGCACGAAGATCTGCTCCCTCTCGCCCGACAGCGTGACCGCCGAGGCGGTCATCTGGTAGACGCGCTGGCGGATGGTCACGTGCATCTTGCGCCGCCCGGACAGGCCCGGCTCCCACCAACGCTCCCCTCGCTCCGGCTGCGGCAGGAGCACCTCGAGCTGCGCCCCGGGGGCCGCGTCCGGGAAGAGCGCGACGGCGGGCTTGTTGCAGGCGAGCACCTCGGCGTGCGCGTCGAGCACGAGCGCGGCGTGCTCGGAGGCGTCGAGCGCGGCGCGCACGCAGAACGCCTCGGTGAGGTCGGTGACCATGACGAGCGCGAAGCGCCGGCCGCGCTGGGCGAGGTGCTGCACGCGCACCTCGGTGGCGAGCAGGCGTGACCCGTGACGCAGCATGCACACGGGCGCGACGCCCCCCGCGCCGCTGATCAGCTCGTGCACGACCTCGGGGTAGGAGAAGGACAGTACGTCGAAGAGGCTGCGGCCCAGGAAGCCGGCGTCGTTCGCGAAGGCCTTCTGGGCGGTCGCGCTCGCGAGGCACAGCTCGAAGGTGCCCGCATCGACCAGGAAGGCAGGCAGCGGCAGCTGCTCCAGGAGCCCGGACCACAGCTGCTGGCCGCGCTCGGCCTCGGCGCGCGCGGCGCTCACCTGGGTGTGCAGCCGCTCGAAGACCGTGCCGAGATAGTCCGCGGCGATCGCGCACGCGAACAGCACGATCACGAACACCTCCAGCAGGACGACGAAGTACTCACTCGGCGCGTAGAAGCCCGCGAAGGGCTGCACGCTCCCCTGCGGCGCGCGGCCGAGGAGCGTGTCGAGGTAGCCGACGAGTGCGCCGAGGCCCGGCGCGTACCAGCGCAGCTCCGGCGCCTGCAGCGCCGCGACCAGCACCACGGCGAGCGCGGCGAGCGCGGCCATGACGTACGGCTGCCAGCGCGAGAGAAATATCGAGCCGATGACCGGCAGCACGAACACCAGCAGGAACAGCGGATTCTGCAGCGCGCCGGCGTGCTGCCAGATGTAGGCGATGGCGATGATGCCGAGTGCATGCAGCGCCGCGAGGCCGCGCCCGCGCCGCAGTCCCGACTCCTCGCCGCGGCTGAGCACCGCGAGCGTGACGTGGATGGCGCCGAGCACGATGAGGCCGAGCGCGGCGGCGATGAAGTCGATCGCGAGCCCGGAGACCAGCCAGGGCACCGCGGTCGCGAACAGAACGGCGAAGATCGTCAGGAGCCAGGTGTCATCGAGCAGGTGCAGCCGCGGGTCGCGCAGCACGAGCGCCGGCAGAACCTGGGTCTCGCCGCCGTCCGTCATGGCTGGCGCACCGCCGTGGGTGCGGCGCCGGAGGCCACGGCGGTCGACTCGGCGCGGAAGTTGTTGTTCTCGAGGAAGGGGCGCGAGGCGACCTTGCGGCCGTCGGGCTGCTGGAAGTCGGTCACGTGCAGCGCGAACGCGCGCGGCTGCAGCACCTGGTTGTGGCGCAGGATCGGCGAGTCGCCTATGACGTCGATGCCGTTGAACTGCGGCTCGATGATCGTGTTGTCCTGCGCGGTGCTCGGGCGGCGCGGGTCGCCGAGCACGAACGCGAGCCCGTAGCCACAGTTGTGCACGCGGTTGCCGCGCAGCAGCACGTTGGCCGAGCCGCGCACCATGATGCCGTAGGCGACGAGGTGATCGAGCTCGTTGTCCTCGATCAGGGCCTCGCTCGCGTTCTCGGCGATGATGCCCATGCCGGGTCCGCCGCCGATGTGGTTGGCGCGCACCACGGCCCCGGCGCCCAGCAGGTGGATCGCGCCCTCCGGGTTGTCGGCGAACTCGTTGCGCTCGATGAGGATGGCGACGTTCGCGGCGACGATGCCGCTGCGGTCGCCTTCGAAGTGGTTGTCGCGCACCGTGATGGCGCTGCCGCGCGCGTCGGGCTCGGCGCGCACCGCCCACAGTCCCGCGTCCTTCTGCTGCGTGAATACGTTGCCGGCGATCACCGTATTGGCAGCCGAGGCCGCGAAGCGCACTCCAATGCGCCCGCCGGTGAATCGGTTGTGCTCGATGAGCACGTCGCGGGCGTTCTCCGCGACGTCGACGCCGACGTCGCAGCCCTCGAGCGCGGTGCCGCGCATGTGAAACTGGGTGGCCCGCAGGAGCACGGCGCCGCCGCTGCAGTTCTTGAGCTGCAGGCCCTCGAGCGCGGTGTTGTCGCCCGCGACGTCGAACACCGGGGCGCCGCTCAGGGCATGAGCGTCGATCTGCGTGCCGCCCTGCAGGCCGACGATGCGCACCCCGTGCGGGTTCACCAGCGGCGGCAGCGCGGTCTCGAGCGAGATGGCCGGCACCTTCAGCAGCACGTCCGCCTTGCCGGTCGCGGCGGCCACGATGAACAGCGCCTCGCGCAGCGTGCCGGGCCCGCGGTCGGCGGCGCTCGTCACGTTGACGGTGAGGGTCGAGGCGGTGGTCGATGCGGCGCGCTGGCGCGTCTGGTACCACCAGCCGCCGGCGGCCAGTGCCCCGAGGAACAGGAGCACGAGGACGGCGATGGCGATGCGCGTGCTAGTGCGCATGGGGCCCCCGCGCGCGCGACAGGACGAATACCGCGTGCCAGGAGGAGGACACCGCGTGGCGGCCGAAGAGCAGGTCGACCGGCAGCGAGAGGGCGGTGACGCCCGCGAGGGCCGCGAGGCGTACGCGGGAATTCAGGCGCGGCAGCCGTGGCAGGAGCCAGGTGCGAAACGGCGCCGGGTCGACGCCCGTGACGGCGCGCAGCTCGAGGCCGCACTCGCGGAACAGGCGCAGGTAGCTCGCGCGCGGACGCGCCGCGAACACCGGGCTATCGCAGCTGCTCACCTCGCGCTGCGGTGCCGCCTCGAGCAGGATCAGGGTGCCGCCGTCGGCGAGATGCGCGCCCATGCGCTCGAGCGCCGCGCGCAGCGCGGCGGGGTCGAGGATGTGCTGCAGCACCGTCACGCTGAGGATGAGGTCGAAGCGCTCGTGCGCCTCGAGCGCCGAGACGTCCTGCACCAGGAAGCGGCAACGCGCGGCGAGACCGCGGGCGTCGCTGCGGCGCCTCGCCTCCTGGACCATCGTCGGGCTGACGTCGATGCCGGTCACCGAGGCGCCGCGCTCGGCGAGCAGCCGGCTCCAGCGCCCGACGCCGCATCCGACGTCGAGCACGCGGCTGCCCGGGGCGACCTTCAGCCAGCGCCGCAGCGCGAGGCGCTGCGTCGCGTGGATCAGGCGGTTGTAGAACCCGGGCATGCCGTAGGAGCACACCGCGGCGAGCCCCGCGCCCTCGCCGGCGAACCGTCGCGCCCGGGCCTCCCAGTAGGGCAGCGGGGCGGCGGGGTTGAGCGTGCCGGGCTCCGTCATGAGAAGGGCCTTCGCAGCACGTCCGTCGCGGCATCGTCCGCCGTCGCGGGCTCGCTCTCGTAGTGGTCGCGGTACAACCGGCGCCGGCCGAGCTGCAGCGCGATGCAGTTGCAGAAGCCGAGGGTCATCGGCACCAGATGCGTGAGCGCGTACAGCAGGTAGAGGGGTACCACCGGGGCGACATAGGCGCGCTCGTTGCGTGGCACGACCGTGAAGAGGGCGAGCACGCCGAGCGCGAGGTAGCTGCCGACCGCCCCGACGAAGTAGGCGGGATTCGTCCAGACGTTCTGCGGCAGGAGGCGTACGAGAAACAGGCTGTCGAAGCCGCCGATGAGGCTCACGAGCAGCAGCAGCGCGCTCAGCATCTTTACCAGGTGCAGCACGAGCGACAGGCCGCCGATGTAGACGACGTAGTGATAGCCGGCGAACGGGGTGCGCTTGCCGATGCGCCAGATCTC
>DATBBQ010000165.1:0-2789 GCA_036270915.1 Steroidobacteraceae bacterium | reverse complement strand
GAGCGGTGCGACCACCGACCTCTACCTCGCCGAGAGCGAGCGCGCCGGGACCCTCGTGGCGCTCAAGGTGGCGCGCGACCGGCGCGACGAGAGCGAACAGCAGCTGGACGCCTTTCGCCGTTTCCTGCAGGAGTACGAGATCGCGCAGCGCATCGACAACCCGGCGGTCGTGCGCCTGCACGACCTCGGCGTGAGCGACGAGCACGCCTGGCTCGTCATGGAGTACTTCTCCCTCGGGGACCTGCGCCGGCGCATGCGCGCGCCGCTCGCCCCGCGCGAGGCGCTCGCGTACGCGGCGGCGATCGCCCGCGCCCTGCAGGCGGTGCACGCCGCCGGCGTGCTGCACCGGGATCTGAAGCCCGGTAACGTCATGCTGCGCGGCGACGGCAGCATCGCGCTCATCGACTTCGGCCTCTCCAAGGACGCCGCGCTCGCGCTCGACATCACCGAGACCGGAACCATCTTCGGCACGCCGCACTACATGAGCCCGGAGCAGGGACACGCGGAAGCCGTCGATGCGCGCAGCGACCTCTACAGCCTCGGCGTGATCGTCTTCGAGATGCTCGCCGGCGAGAAGCCGTACCGCGCCGAGAACCCGATGGCGATCGTCTACAAGCACCGCAAGGAGGCGATCCCGCAGTTGCCCGAGGCCTTCGCCGTGGTGCAGCCGGTGCTCGAGCGGCTGCTCGCCAAGTCGCCCGCCGATCGCTTCCCGGAGGCCCGGCTCGCCGCCGAGGCGCTCGAGGAGACGCTCGCCGCCTGGCGTGCGCGCGCGGCGCAGCCGTGACGGGGGCCGAGTCGATCCTCGCGGCCCCCACCCCGCCCGAGTGGCTCAGCGGGGCACTCGCGCACTGGCAGGACCTCCTCATCGATCACGCCAACTGCGAGAAGAAAGCCGCATCGAGCGCGCTCGCGCTCATGTTCGCTTACCCCGAGGACGCGCGCTTGAGCGTGGCGCTCGCGCGTCTGGCGCGCGAGGAGCTGCGCCACTACGAGCAGGTGACGCGGGTGATGGCCACCCTCGGGGTCGCCTTCACGCGCCAGCGCCCGGGCCGCTACGCGCAGGCGCTGCGCACCGAGCTGCGCCGCGGCGAGCCGCACCGCAAGCTCGATCTGCTGCTCGCCAATGCACTGATCGAGGCGCGCTCGGCCGAGCGCTTTCGCCTGCTGGCGCCGCACCTGTCGCCGCCGCTCGCGGCGCTGTACGGCGAGCTCGGGGTGTCCGAGGCGCGGCACTTCGAGCTGTACGTCGGGTTCGCGCGCGCCGCGGCGCCCAGCGAGTGGGCGGCGCGTCTCGCCGAGCTCGCCCGCCGCGAGGCAGAGTTGGTAAGGCTGCCCGAGCGCCTCGTGCGCTTTCACTCCGGCCCGCTCGTGGCACGCGCAAGTTAGGGAACAGTTTCTTACAACTCGCGACGCGCCGCGCGAGTGAACGTAAGGCAGCGGACGGCACCAAATCAGCTGCCAGCTGTCTCCTGTGTGGGTATCCTCAGCGTTGTCAGCCAGCGAAGGACCACATGACCGACCGACCGCACTTATTGATCGTGGACGACGATCGCGAGATCCGCGGCCTGCTCGCCCAGTATCTGGACAAGCACGACTTTCGCACCACGGCCGTGCCCGACGGCAAGGAGATGCGGCGCGTCCTCGAGCGCTCGCACGTCGACCTCGTGGTGCTCGACCTCATGTTGCCTGGCGAGGACGGCCTGTCGCTGTGCCGCGAACTGCGCGGCCGCTCGCAGATGCCGATCATCATGCTCACCGCGCGCGGCGAGGACGTCGACCGCATCATCGGCCTGGAGCTCGGTGCCGATGACTACGTCGCCAAGCCCTTCAACCCGCGCGAGCTCCTCGGGCGCATCCGCGCGATCCTGCGGCGCGCCGCGCACGCACCGCGTGACCCGAGCCCGGACAGCGTGCGCGGCTTCAGCTTCGGCGGCTGGCGCCTCGACACGGTAACCCGCACCCTCACCGACACCGCCGGCAAGGAGGTGGCCCTGTCGGGCGCCGAGTACCGTCTGCTCGCGGTGCTGCTCGGCGCGGCGAACCGCGTCCTGACGCGCGCCCAGCTCACCGAGCTGCTGCGCGGCCGCGAGGCCGATCCCTTCGATCGCAGCATCGACGTACGCGTCAGCCGGCTGCGGCAGATCCTGGGCGATGACGCGCGCGCTCCGCAGATCATCAAGACCGTCTACGGTGAGGGCTACGTCGTCGGCGTGAATGTCGTGAGCGACTAGCGCGCGCTGCGCGCCGTGAGCGATGCGCGTCACCCTCTGGCCCCACTCACTGTTCGGAAGGCTGCTCGCGGCCTCGGTGATAGCCGTGCTGCTCGCGCAGGCGGTGGTGCTGTTTCTCATCGCCCAAGAGCGCGAGCGCTTCGTGCTGCAGGGCAGCGCGCGCGAGTGGACGCGACGCATCGTCGAGACGACCCTGATGCTGCAGCCGCTGTCGCCCGCCGAGCGCTCCGACGCGGTAGGCGAGCTGTCGTTGCCGCACGAGCACCACGCGCGCCTCATGCGCCACGCCGAGATGATGCGCAACGCACCCCCGCCCGATTCGGCTTTCGTGCGGCTGCCGCTGCTGACCGACTTCGAGCGCACGCTCGGCACGCAGCTGCACGGCGCGCTCGGCCCGGGCTACGAGGTGCAGGTGACCCCCACCCCGGATCCCGCGCCGCCGGCGATCGCCGTGCCGGTGCCGTTCTTCGAGGCACACGAGCTCGCGGCGCACCAGGCGAGCGCGCAGCGCTACGACGTCAGCGTGCGCTTCGCCGACGGCGACACCGTGCTCTA
>DATBBQ010000164.1:0-18390 GCA_036270915.1 Steroidobacteraceae bacterium | reverse complement strand
GCACGCGGCCCGCAACCTCGGCCTCATGCTGATCGGAGCGGGGATTCTGACGCTGATCATTTCGCTCCTGCAGTATCGGTCGATCGTCAAATACCTGTGGAGCGACATCTTCAAACCCGTGGCCGGCTTCGGGGTGAAGGAAGCCCACGAGCGGCCTGTCGTCAAGCAGTCGCCCACGATCGCCGCGGGACTCGTACTGCTCGTGATCGGCCTCTTCGCATTCGTCGCCGTCCTGATTCGCGCCGTCTAGCTGCGCCTCCAGACACTCGGGCAATCCTTCGCGGGCTTAAGATTTCTTCACGGCCGCCGCATCGGCGCCGGCCGCGCGCGCGCGCGGCGAGGTCCGCCTGTTATCCTGCGCCACCCTTCGCGCGGAGAAGACCCCGGACATGACGCACCTCGCTCGCCTGACTTGCTGCGTACTCGCCACCATCTTCGTGATCGCCTCCCCGCCGACACCCGCCGAAGCGCCCACGGGCAAGTCGGTCATCACGCACGAAAGTCTGTGGATGATGAAACGCGTCGGTACACCGGTGGTGAGCCCCGACGGTAAGTGGGTGGTGTTCACGATCGTCGAGCCCTCCTATGAGCCGGACAAAGAGGTCAGCGATCTGTGGCTCGTCGCGGCCGACGGCAGCGCCGCTCCCCGCCGCCTCACCAACACGAGGGCCGCCGAGAGCGGTGTCGCCTGGTCGCCCGACAGCCACAGCCTTGCGTTCGCTACCAAGCGCGAGGGGGACGAGGCCGAGCAGATCTACATCCTCGATCTCAACAGCGGCGGGGAGGCGCGCCGGCTCACCACGCTCGTGACCGGCGCCGCGCATCCCAAGTGGCGCCCGGACGGGGGCGCCGTCCTCTTCGAGTCCTCGGTCTACCCGGGGGCGCTCGATGACGAGGCGAACAAGAAAGTCGTCGCCGAGCACAAGGCGCGCAAGTACAGCGTACGCACTTACGAGCACTTCCCGATCCGCTACTGGAACCAGTGGCTCGACGAGCGGCAGCCGACCGTCCTGGTGCAGTCGGTGGCACCGGGCTCGACCGCCCGGGACATACTTTCGGGCACCGCGCTCGCGCGCACCCCGGGCTTCTCGGGCGTGGAGGGCGAGACCTCGGTCTCGCTTGATCCGGTCTGGAGTCCGGACGGCAAGGAGATCGTGTTTGCCGCCACCACGCAGCACTGGCAGGCGGCCTACGCGCACGTCGGCTATCGGCTCTATCGCGTGGACGCGGCCGGCGGCGAGCCCCGGGTCATCACCCCGACGCCGGGCGTCTATCGCGATGCCTCCTTCAGCCCCGATGGCAAGGCGCTCTTTTTCAAGTACGCCAAGCAGGACGAGGAGGTTTATCACCTCGATCGTCTCAAGCGCGCGGCGTGGCCGGCCGGCGGAGACGGCGCCGAGATCACACCCGGGCTCGACCGGGAGGTCGCCGCCTATGTGCTCACGCCGGACAGCCGCAACCTGTATCTGCTGGTTCCCGAAGGGGCCCACGAGAACCTCTACCAGGTGAGCGCCGCGGGCGGTAAACCCGCTCAGCTGATCACGCCCCGGGTCGGCGGCTACACCGCGCTCGTCAGCGCGCAGAAGGCGCCCAAACCGGTCCTGATCGCCACCTATGGCAGCGCGGTCAATCCCGCCGAGGTCGTGCGCATCGATACCGGCGCCCGCAGCCACGCGAACCTGACCCACGTCGACACCGCGGCCGCCGCGGCGATCGACTGGCGCGCACCGGAGGAGTTTTACTTCACGAGCGCCAGCGGACGCAGCATCCACAACATGATCGTCCTGCCGCCGGCCTTTGATTCCGCGAAGAAGTACCCGCTGCTCGTGCTCATCCACGGCGGCCCCGCCTCGAGCAACCCGGACCAGATCGGTCTGCGCTGGAACTATCACCTGCTCGCCGCGCCCGGGTACGTCGTGCTGATGACGGACTACACCGGCTCGACGGGCTTCGGCGAGAAGTTCGCGCAGGCCATCAAGCTCGATCCGCTCAAGGGACCCGGCGAGGAGATCAATCAGGCGGTCGACGAGGCGCTCAGGCGCTACGCCTACATCGATGGCACGAGAATGTGCGCCGCGGGTGCCAGTTACGGCGGTCACCTGTCCAACTGGATCGAGGCGACTACGACGCGATACCGCTGCATCGTAAGTCACGCGGGCGAGGTGGATCTGACCACGCAATGGGGCGAGAGCGACTCGATATACGGACGCGAGCTCACCAACAACGGACCGCCCTGGGGCGGCAGCCCCATCTGGCGTGAGCAGAGCCCGATCACTTACGCGCAGAACTGGAAGACGCCGATCCTTCTGAGCATCGGCGAGCGGGACTATCGGGTTCCGCTCGGCAACACGCTCGAGAACTGGAGCACCCTGCAGCGCATGCAGGTGCCGAGCCGCCTCCTGGTATGGCCGGACGCGTGGCACTGGATACTGAAGCCCGAGGACAGTCGGCACTTCTACGACGAGGTGCACGCCTGGATGGCCAAGTACTTGAAAGCCGAGAACACGAGCGCCCGCTGACCTGACACGCGGTGTCGGGTGCCGAATCGGGAACGAGCGCGAGGCGCCGGGTGGCGGTAAAGTCAGCGCCGCTGCCCGGAGGTGTTAGCTGTGCCCAACTCGCGTCGCGCCTTTCTCCTGACGTCCGCCGCTGCGCTGGTCGGAGCCCCCGTCGTGGGTCGCTCCCAGACTCCGCCGGCTCCCGCGGCCAAGCCCCCGGAGCCGGCGCCGGGATCACCGCCGGCCTTCGGCACCGCTGCACCCGTAGGCCCGGAGGTCGGCCCCGAGGTCTTCGCCGCGGCGGAGAAGCTGGCGCAGGTCGAGCTCACCGCACCCGAGCGGGCGCAGGCCGCGCAGAACTGGCGCAACAGCATGGCGGCGCTCTACGAGCGGCGCACGGGGCCGCGCAAGGTACCGTTGCCGCCCGAGATCGCCCCCGCACTGCTGTGGAACCCGGCCATCCCCGGAACCCAGCCCGCGGCAGCGCAGGCGCGCTTTGTCACGAGCGCCCGCACCGCCGGGCCCCTGCCCGCAAACGAGCGGGACGTCGCGCTCGCGCCGCTGTGGAAGCTGGCGCAGTGGGTGAGGACGCGCCAGCTGACTTCCGAGCAGCTGACCCGGATTTATCTCGCGCGCATCGCCCGCTACGACGGGCCGCTGCGCAGCGTCATCACGCTGACGGACGAGCCCGCCCTGAAGCAGGCGCGACAGGCGGACCGCGAGATCGCCGCCGGCCGGTACCGCGGTCCACTGCACGGCATCCCCTGGGGTGCCAAGGACCTGCTCGACACCGCCGGCATCGCGACTACCTACGGCGCCGAGCCGTACCGCAACCGGGTGCCCGCAGAGGACGCCGCGGTCGTGAAGCGGCTGAATGCGGCCGGGGCGGTGCTGCTCGCCAAACTCAGCCTCGGCGCTCTGGCTCTCAATGACGTCTGGTTCGGCGGCCAGACGATGAACCCGTGGGTGCCGCAGGAGGGCGCGTCGGGCTCGAGCGCGGGGCCAGGGGCGGCGACCGCCGCGGGGTTCGTGGGATTTGCGATCGGCAGCGAGACCGAGGGCAGCATCGTCGGTCCCAGCATGCGCTGCGGCGTGACGGGCCTGCGCCCGACGTTCGGCCGCGTGCCGCGCAGCGGGGCCATGACGCTGTGCTGGTCGCTCGACAAGCTCGGGCCGATGACCCGCAGCGTCGAGGACACCATGCTCGTGCTGCAGGCGATCTCGGGGCACGACCCCGGGGACCTCGCGAGCGTCGCCCGGCCGCTCTCGTACGATGCCCGCGCCGCCGTCGGCGGGCTGCGCGTCGGTTATTTTCCCGGCTGGATGCGAGAGGAGCCTGCGACCGTGGTCGACCGCCAGGCGCTCGAGCGGCTCGAACAGCTCGGGCTGCGGCCGACCCAGGTCACCCTTCCTGACTGGCCGTACGATGATCTCAACGCGATCCTGTTCGCCGAGGCGGCCGCAGCCTTCGAGGAGCTCACCCTGTCCCGGCAGATCGACACGCTGCGCGTGCAGACCCCCGACGCCTGGCCGAACACCTTCCGCCAGTCGCGCTTCATCTCCGCCGTCGACTATGTACAGGCGGACCGCATGCGCCGCGCGGTCGCGCAGCAGATGCAGCGGCTGCTGTCCGAGGTCGACCTGTTGCTCGTGCCGTCGCTGCGCGATGAGACGCTCACCATCGGCAACTTCACCGGTCATCCTTCGCTCACGCTGCGGGCCGGGTTCATCGAGATCAGTGAGGCGCGCAGTGACTGGGCCCCGGATCCCAGCCGCCCGCTGCCGACCTTCAAGCCCCCGCGGCGCGTGCCGCACGGCGTGACGCTGATCGGCAGACTGTTCGACGAAGGCACCCTCGTACGCGTCGGTCTCGCGCTCGAAGAGAGTCTGAACGTCGTCGGCGAGTCGCCCCCGGGGTTCTGAGGGCAGCTACTTGATCGCGGCGTCGACGAAGGCGGTCGCGTCCGCGAGCAGGCGGCGCAGGTGCGCCTCGCTGCGGAAGCTCTCGGCGTACACCTTGTAGAGGGACTCGGTGCCCGAGGGCCGCGCCGCAAACCAGCCCCCCTCGGTCACCACCTTGATGCCGCCGATCGGGGCGTTGTTCGCCGGCGCGCGATCGAGCACTGCCGTGATCTTCTCGCCCGCCAAGGTGTCCGAACGAAGCCCCTTGGGGCCGAGCTGCGCCAGCTTCTTCTTCTGTTCCGGCGTCGCCGGCGCCTCGCGGCGCTCCGAATAGCTCACGCCCACTTCCTCGGTGATCTGCTCGTAGAGAGCGGCCGGGTCCTTGCCGAGACGCGCCGTGATCTCCGCCGCCAGTAGCGCCGGCGCGATTCCGTCCTTATCGGTGGTCCAGACCGACCCGTCCATTCGCAGCAGGGCGGCACCTGCACTCTCCTCGCCGGCGAAGCCGAGCGTGCCGTCCAGCAGCGCCGCCGAGAACCACTTGAAGCCTACCGGCGCGTCAAACAGCGGCCGCGAGAGCTGCGCGGCCACGCGGTCGATCACCGAGCTGCACACCACCGTCTTGCCGACACCGGCCTTCGCCGACCACCGGGGTCGGTGCCGGTAGAGATAGGCGATCATCGCGGCGAGATAGTGATTTGCCGGCACGAGCCCCGCACCGCGGGTGACCACGCCGTGCCGGTCGTGATCCGTATCGCAGCCCGCGGAGATGTCGAAGCGGTCCTTGAGCGCGAGCAGACGCTGCATCGCGTACGGGGAGGAGGGGTCCATGCGGATCTTGCCGTCCCAGTCGACGCTCATGAAAGCGAACTGGGGATCGACGGTCTCGCTTACCACCGTGAGGTCGATGCGATAACGTTCGGCGATCGGTCCCCAGTAGTGCACACCCGCTCCCCCGAGCGGATCGATGCCGATGCGCACTCCCTTCTCGCGTATCGCCGCAAAGTCGATCACCGCGGCGAGGTCCGCCACGTACGCCTCGCGGAAGTCGTGCTCGCGGATCGTCGCCGACTGCGTGGCCCGCTGCGCGCGGCGCACACCCGCGAGCCCGCCGCTGATCAGTTCGTTCGCGCGCCGCTCGATCCAGCCGGTCACGTCGGTGTCTGCCGGGCCGCCGTTCGGCGGGTTGTACTTGAAGCCGCCACTGTCGGGGGGGTTGTGCGAGGGCGTGACGACGATGCCGTCGGCACGGCCGCCGCCGTGGTCGCGGTTGTAGGTCAGGATGGCGTGCGAGACGGCGGGAGTCGGCGTGTACTCCCCGCGCGCCGACACCATGGTCGTGACGCCGTTGGCGGCGAGCACCTCCAGAGCGCTGCCCGAAGCGGGCGCCGACAGCGCGTGCGTGTCGGCACCCAGAAACAAGGGGCCGTCGATTCCGTGGCGCGCGCGGTGTTCGCAGATGGCTTGCGTGATCGCGAGAATGTGGGTTTCGTTGAAGCTGCGCTCAAAGGAGCTGCCGCGGTGCCCGGAAGTGCCGAACACGACCTGCTGCGCCGGATTCGTGGGATCGGGCTTGAGGGCAAAGTAGTCGCCGACCAGCTTGGCGACGTCGACGAGCAGTGATTTCGGGGCCGGCTTGCCGGCCAGGGGACTTATTTTTTCATTCACAGGTGTGCCCGCCTTGGCAACCGAGTGGACCGCTGTGCGCGGGCCGATTCCATGACGCCGGATGGCGGGACGTTACTCCGTTTGCGGCCCTCCTGAAACGAGGTGCCGCCGTAGGGAAAGTCCCACCCGGCGGGCGAAGTCGCGGACCGGCGATGCGGGCCGCACCCGAGGGCGACGGGGACCTCGTCCTGCCCCGCTGGAGCGAGATTGTCCGGCATCAGTGGAATCAATAACTTGGCACGTACTGCTGAGTCCATGCGATGCTAACTGTACGAGGCTGCCCGCGCAGATCGGCCGTGGTGTGCAACAACAAGATGCCTTCATGAAGGGGACGTTCCTCGCTCGCGCCCGGGGGCTCGTGGGCGTCGGGCTGCTCATCGGCCTGGCGGGTTGCTCGCTCATCTCGTTGAAGAGTCCGGAACGGCCGTTGTCCACGCGCGACGCCAATGCCCGGGTCCTCACACGACAGTACTCGTCGTACTTCATCGTCACGGTCGAGAGATGCGCGGATGCGATCAGCGCGGAGGATGAGCAGGCGGCGAGCAATGCCCTGCGCTGGAAGATCGCGGCCGTGTCCGAGAGTGAGCGGGCCGCGACTCAGATGTCACCGATGATGAGCCTGCTCGACACCTGGACGTTCTCTCTGCAGATGCGCGACTTCCTCGCCGCGGGCGCTCCCGGGGCCGCGTTGTTCGGCATCCAGCAGGACAAGGCTCAGCTGGCCGCGCTGGGACTCGCGGAAGACGCGGACGCCCTGGCCCGCAAGGTCATTCCCGCCGCAGAGTTCGAACGCTACAACAACTTCGCGCAGCAATACGTGCGCGAGCACCCGCTGCAGTCGCTGTCGTTCGTACGTCCGTCGGTCGTCGTACTCTGGAGCCGCGATACCGGGGCGGACGTGAAGCTCGTCGATACGCTCGGCACCATCCCGGAAGCGATGGGCAATGCGGGCGACACCATGAAGATCTTTGCCGAGAACGTGCCGCCGCTGACCATGTGGAAGGCCGAGCTCGCGCTGCGCGAGGCCGGGTATTCCAAGGGCGACGTGCACGCCGCGCTCGCGCAGCTCGACCAGCGGCTCGGGCGGCTGTCGGCGGTGGCGCAGGATGCTCCGGAGCTCGTGCACGGAGCGGTCGCCGACGTGCGCGAGAGCGTCGACGAGATCGTCGCTCGGCTGGACGCCGTCTCGGGAGCGTTGATCAGGGAGCTCAGTGTCGAGCGCGCCGCGCTGGCCGAGGACGTACGCGGTGAGCGGGAGGCCGCGGTGGCCGCCATCAACTCCCAGCGTCAGGCGATCGCGGCCGACGCGGGCAGGCTCGCGCACGAAATCGTGCAGTCCTCGGGCGAGCAAGTGCGCATCCTCGCGCGTGAGATGATCCTGCTCTCGCTGCTGCTGTTCGTCGTCATACTCGGAGTGCCGTTCGCGGCGGGTTACTACGTGGGACGTGTCAGGCACCGGCGCCCGCCGCCGCAGGCTTGAGTCGAGGACGGCTGAACCACCGTCTCAGAACTGGACGTGGAAGCGGAAGGTGAAGATCGAGACCGGTCCGCGATCCTGGTTGTAAGCCGGATTGCCGACCCACTGATAGTCGAGCGTCAGATGCAGGTGCTGATCCAGAGTGGCGAAATTGTAGTAGGTCTCGAAGATACGCTCGGTCCCGGGATGCGGCAGCTTGCCGTCGCCGATGAGAATGCCGAGACCGCCGGCATTCAGGTAGCCCTGGCGCGACCCGGAGATGTCGTTGACGATCGCCGCCACGCCGAGGACATCGTCGGGCCGCTTCCACCGCGCGCCCTTCAGGGCGAGGCCCGTCGATAACGTACGGTCGATGTCCGTGAACTCGTAGACCTCCACGTTGCCGCCGGCGCCGCCGGCACGGGCAAACATACCGAGGTCGCCCGTCAGCTGCTGCTCCAGACCGACGCTGGCACCGCAGCGGCTGCGATAGGCGCGCACGGCGGCGATGTCGACCGGGTTTCCCGTCTCCTCGGCGAGCGCCACGGCCTCATCGAGCAGGCCCATGCGCGCCCGGTTCTCCCAAACGGTGAGCAGCACCCGGCCGGGGCCGGCCGAGTTTTCGTGCCGCCGCTCGAGCTCTGCGATCATCTCGAATTCGTCAAATCCCGGCTCAAGGTGCGGGCTGTTGGGCACGTCGGACAGGTCGAACAGCCCGGCCCGCAGCGTCCAGCGTCCCTGGTACCACTCGCCCGCGGCGCCCACCGTGTATCCCCAGGCGTCCGCCGCGTAGTCGAGAGTTCCGGCCTCGATCGCGGACCAGTTGAGAAAATCCCCGCGCGGGTCGTGTGCGTACTGGTTGGTGTCGAACACGTCCACGACGCTGAACTTGCCAACGGTGAAAACGAGGCGGTTGACGCCACGCACCGCAGCGAGCTGATTCGCGCCGCCGTCGACGCTCTCGGTGGCGCCGGCGAGGTCGATCGTCTGGCGCACGAACAGGCGCTGCAGACGCAGGTACGGCTGATCCTTTCCGACCTTGTACGCCTCGCCGCTCGGGAAGCCCGCGAGCCCGAGCGTATTGTCGAGCCCGAAGCCCTGATCGACCTCCGGGTTGATCCAGGCCTCCGCCCCGGACCACAGGCGCGCACCCATATAGAGCGTGAGGTCCGCGGTTTGCGCGCCCTGGTCGGGCGTCAGGCTGTTGGTCCCCCGGTAGGGGGCATGGAAGTCCGAGGTTTCCTGTTCCACGTAGGTCGCCTGCCAGTGCAGCGCAAAGCGCTGCGGCGCGGTCGCGGGCGCGTCCTCGGCCTGTGCAGGGACGAGCGCGAGCAGTGCCGGCACGAGCAGCATCGGCAGACGAAGCGTGCCGCCACGCATCGCGTACCTCTTTACGGATACCCCAGGGGGTATATACGATAGCACAGTGTTTTGACAGGAATGCGTTCCGTGGCACACACCATTCATGAGAAGACGAAGCTTGTGCAGCGCGTGCGCCGCCTGCGGGGCCAGATCATGGCGATCGAGCGCGCGCTTGAGGGCGACGCCGACTGCGCCGAGGTCATGCAGCTCACCGTCGCGGTGCGCGGGGCCGCGAACAGTCTCATGGCGGAGCTGCTCGAGGACCATATCCGCATGCACGTGTCGGACCCGGAGAGCGAGCGCGACCGCGACCGCGCCCGTGGCGCCAAGCACCTGATCGAAGTCGTGCACGCATATCTCAGGTGACCGATGAGCGGGACGCACGCACACGGCCACGGGCACGACGAGTCCCGCGGCCATCTGCACGACCACGGTCCGGGTCATTCCCACGGAGACGGACCCCGCGGGGACGCAGGACACGCGCACCGGCACGCGGCTCCGAGCAGCGGGCGGCAGCTGTTCTGGGCCTTGCTGCTGACCGGCGGTTGCATGGTCATCGAAGCGGTGGGCGGGTGGATCGCCGGCTCCCTGGCGCTGCTCGCCGATTCGGCGCACATGCTGACCGACTGCGCCTCGCTGGCTATGAGCTACGCGGCGGTACTGGCCGCCAGCCGCCCGGCGACCAAGACCATGAGTTACGGCCATCACCGCTGGCAGGTGCTCGCCGCGTTCGTCAATGGTCTGGCACTGATAGTGCTCGCCGTGTGGATCGTGGCGGAGGCGCTGCTGCGCCTGCGCGCCGGCGCCAGCGTCGCAGGTGCCACGGTGGCGGCGGTCGCGGCCCTCGGTCTGGCGGTGAATTTCGCGGCTTTTGCGGTACTGGCGCGCGGTGAGCGCACGCTGAACGTCCGTGGGGCGCTCGCGCACGTCGTCGGCGACATTCTGGGCAGCGTCGCGGCCCTGATCGCGGGTGCGGTTATCGTGCTCACCGGCTGGATGCCGATCGATGCACTGCTTTCGGCGCTGGTCGCGGTCCTGATGATTGTCAGCGGCTGGCGCATCTGCCGCGAGTCTGCGCACATTCTTCTCGAGGGTGCACCGGTCGACTGCGACCCGGTCCAGGTCGAGCGCGAGTTGCGCATCAGCGTGACAGAGCTGACCGGGGTGCATCACCTGCACGTCTGGTCGCTGACGGATGAGAGGCCGGTCATGACTCTGCACGCGGTGCTGCGCGAGGGAGCCGATCGCGAGCGGGTACTGATCGAGATTCAGGCCGTGCTGCGCCAGCGTTTCGGGGTTCAGCACGCGACCGTGCAGATCGAGCACACCGACTGCGAGAACCCAGACTGCGGGTGAGCCGGGGCCCCGGGTGCCCGTCAGGCTTTTGTTGCAGGCCCCCTCACGCGCCAGTAGACCGCGAAGCGCTCGTCCATGACGCGGTAGAGCGGCACGAGGGTAAGCTCCCGCGGCTGGCCCCGGGTGCGGAACTCGAGCGTGCGGCCCGGTACCGGCGCGAGCCAGCTCGCCGGATCGCCCGGGCCGGCCACGATCTCCGGCACGAGCACCGGTTCGGCCGGATATTCCGGGACGGTGCGCGGCTTCGTGGGTGGGGCGCGCAAATTTGCGGAGTCCAGCCCCGCGGTCCCGAGGCGTCCGGCCAGCACCAGCGGACCGTACATGACCGCCTGAACCGTCTCGTCATCCGGCATCGGCGCCGCGTGCAGCCGCATTGGCAGCCGGATGCGCACGCGATCACCCTCGGACCAAGTGCGCGTCAGAGTGAAGTAGCTGGACGGTTCCGCGAAACTCTCCAGCGGCTTGTCGTTCAGCCAGGCCCGGCCGCCACTCGCCCAGTAGGGCACGCGGATTCGCAGCGCGATACGGGTGGGCTGCCGGACGTGGACGCTTATCAGGGTCGTGTCCTCCTCCGGGAAACGCGTCAGCTGGACCATTCGCACACCACGTTCCGACCAGTTGAGCTCGGAGGGCACGAAGAGGTTCACGTAGATGCCCTCGGCGTCGCGGAAGTAGATACCCTCTCCTAGCGAGGCGAAGGACTCGGCCATGCTGCCCGTGCAGCACCAGAAGTCCTGCAACGGCGTACCGAAGAGCTTCCAGTACCCGCCCTGAAGCGGCAGGTAGTAGAGCTTGTCGCCGTCGGCCGGGTGCTGCACACCCAGAATGCCGTTATAGAAGGTGCGCTCGAGATAGTCGGCCATGCGCGCATCGGCGCTCCAGCCGTATACGTGCCGCGTCAGCTTGCGCATGTTGTAGGTGACGCAGGATTCCTCGGTGTACCCGGACAGCTCGTGGGCGAGCAGGCCGGGCGGGCTGTTCCAGGACTCCCCGTTACTGGTGCCACCGGTGCAGTAAGCGCGTCGCTCGGCGACGGTGTGCCAGAAGTTCTGTGCCACGTCGTGCAGATGTGCGCTGCCCGTGAGCTCATAGCCGCGCGCCGCACCGACGATCTGCGGGATCGTGGTGTTGGCATGCAGGCCCTGGAGCTCGTCGCGCCCGAGTGCCAGTGGCCCGAAGATCCGCTCGCGATCGAACCGGTGCGCGAGTTCCTGCCAGCGCGCATCGCCCGTCACCGCGGCCAGGTTGTAGAGCACTTCGTTCATTCCGCCGTACTCACGCTCGAGCACGCGTGCCATGTGGTCATCGTTGAGTGGCTGGACCCAGCGCTGGGTCCACTGGGCCATTGCAAGGAGCGTCTCGAGCGACTGCCCGTCCCCGCTGAGCGTGTGTGTATCAAGGAGCCCGGCCATGATCTTGTGCAGGGTGTAGAAGGGCGCCCAGGCCGGCTGCCCCGCGCGCAAGCGATCAAAAAGCTCCTCCGGGAAGGCGCTCAGATAGCCGTTACCGATCGCTGCCTGGCACCTTGCCAGCTCCGCGCTCATATGCAGGCCGCGCGCGCGGACCGCGTCGTCACCCGTGTGCGCCGCGAGCATGGCGCAGGCCGACAGATAGTGGCCCGTAAAGTGCCCGCGCAGCTCGTTGTCGGGCGCCTCCCAGCCGCCGAGCGGCGGGGCCGAACTCGGCAGGCCGGCGGTCACCCGGAACATGTGCAGCAGGCGGTCCGGGTCGAGTCCCATCAGGTAGCGACGATTCACGGTGAGCGCGTCAAGCGCCGTACCCGGACGCAGACGCACGGCGCTCAGCTCGAAGGGTTGTAGCCGCGCGCCGCGGGGCGGTGGAACGGGGGCAGAAGGGGTTGGCAGTGCGAGGCGCGGCAGAAGCGGCGAGGCTGCGCTCAGCGCCGTCATCGACAGAAAGGTCCGGCGGCGAATGGGTCGTGCCATCGGATGAAGAGACTCAATGGCCGCTCCCGCGGCGATGGCCACGGAGTATCCCACAGCCGTCGCGGCACGCGGTCGCGCGCGATCCGGGTCACTTCGCGGGCGCCGGGGCGTCGGTCGGTGGCGTCTCGGTGCTCGAGACGTGATTGAGCGCGATGACCCAGCGACCTGCGACCTTGCGCATCAGTCGGGTATTGATGCCGTACTGCGGGTGCTCCGGACGCAGGAGCTCGTAGCGGCTGATGAGCTGCGCGGCGTCTGGGGCGAGGATCTCGATGCGGATGTCATAGAAACGCAGCTGTCCGCGCGCCTCCGCCGAGGACCCGTAATCGCGGATGTAGTGCTCCAGCGTGCCCTGCCAGCCGTTCTGGAAACGACCACCGGACACGAAAGTAACGTCCGGGTTCTTGAAGCCTTCCATGTAACCGCGAAAGTCGCCGCGGTTCCACGCGTCCTGCATGCGCTGAATGACGGCGCGAATCGCCGCCTTCTCAGCCTCGGCCGAAGGCTGCGCGGCGCTCGGCGAGGCGGTCAGTGCGCACCCAAGCGCCAGATACAGGCCAAGTGCGGCCACGCGCACCGTGACCGCCTGCAGATTGCGAAATGTAAGCATGTGTTTCCCTTCGATCACGGCCCTCGTGCCGATGTCTAACATCATTGCGGCCGCATCGTTACCGGCCTCCGCCAAAAAAACCAGACTGTGGATCGTCAGCGTCGCCATGCTGGCCCTGGTGTGCGGGTCATTCTTGCCGCGCAGATCGCGTCTGACCCTGCGGCGTTCTTAGGGGAGCGAACCAGGCGGCCAAGGCCTTCGCGGACAGTTTCTGACTTGCTAGACCGCTCCGGCGGTCGTGCGCAATCGCGGCTTCCTCGGCGCGGGAATCTCATGTCCCGCCGCTACCGAGTCTGGCGCGGGAAAGAGTGCGGCGACCTCGCGTAGCCACTTGAGCAGTTGCTGCAGCTTCGGCAGCGCCAGGTAACTTTCCGGACAGACGAAATAGTACGAGCGCGGGCACGGCACGGCCTGGGCGCTCGCACGCACGATTCGGCCGCTCGCGAGGTCGTGAGCCGCCAGCGCCCAGCGCGTCAGTGCCAGCCCCTGTCCGTGCTCGGCGGCCGCGAGCACCGTGAGGGAGTCGTCGAAGGCGGTACCGCGCTCGCGCCACTCGCTCTCGGGGCTCGGCCGTCGCCACATGCTCCAGGACTCGTCCGACGAGCGCAGCAGCGGATAGCGCTTCAGGTCCGCGGGCGTGCGTATCGGACCGTGGCGCGCCAACAGCTCAGGGCTGCACACGGGTAGAAACCACTCGTCGAGCAGCTTTTCATTGTAAAGACCGGGAGTGGGACCGGCGGACATGCGCAGGGCGGCGTGGAAATCGCCCTCGTCAAAGTTCACCGGAATGTGCGAGGTGTGAATGCTGAGTTCGATGTCCGGATTGCGGTCATAGAACTGCGGCAGGCGCGGCATCAGCCATTTCTGCAGAAAGGAAGCGATCGTGGTGATGTTGAGCGCTCCGCGGTTGCGGTCCTGCCGCAGCTGGTGCATGGCCTGTTGCAACTCGCTCAGTCCCCGGCGCACGCCGGGCAGCAAGAGCGCGCCCTCAGCGCTCAGCGCTATCTTGCGACCGCTGCGACGGAACAGCGGTACGCGCAGGTATTGCTCCAGGGTGCGGATCTGCATGCTCACCGCCGCCGGGGTGACGTGCAGCGCGTCCGCGGCGCTGGCAAAGCTCAGGCGCGTCGCGACCGCCTCGAAGACCCGCAAGCCATTGAGTGGCAAGCGGTCGAAGCTGCGCGCCGTCGGTTCAGTTTTTCTTATGCGTCGTTCAGGCATCGCGTTTGCTGTCGGACCTCCTCGGATCAAGACTGCACGCCAAGGATCACACGAGGAGACATTCCATGAAAGCGATCAGCACGTCCAAGTTTGTAGCCCTCTTGGCAGCCCTGCTGCTGACCAGCGCGGAGGCTCTGATACTCAACTACGATGCGCAGCATCAGCTGCTTGGCTATCAGGCGGACGCGACAAGCATACGGCAGAGCAGCGACCTGTGATGCACGTGCGTCAGGCGGAGGAGGGTGGTGGCCCGGTGCGCGGCGGAGTGAGCTGAGCCGTCGCGCACCCAACCCCCTTCCGCGCGGCGCCTGGGCCGGGTCTCGTCTTGGCTACTCGCGGTAGCGCGTAAGCGCGTCGCCGAGTGCGTCGCGCAAGGGTCCCAGCCACGGCTCGTAGTGACGCCACTGATCCAGCCCCTCCCGATAGATCGGCTGTCGCACCTGTTCGGAGCTTGCCGTGCGCACACTGCGCTCGGTCTTGTGGAACTCGACACACGCTTGCTCGAAGGGCAGTTCACAGTAGTCGAGGATGCGGCGCACGTTGCCCTCGAGATCGTCGACCAGCTCCTCGTGCTGCACACGCAGAACCCGGCCCGGGAGAGCCGTGTCCCAGTGCTGCATGAGATCAAGGTAGGTACGGTAGTAGCGCGCCAGATCGTCGAGGCTGTAGGCGAACTCCTGCCCGCTGGCGAACAGCTGCTTAAAGTTACCGAAGCAGCACGCCATCGGTTCGCGCCGAGCGTCGATGACCTTGGCGTTGGGCAGGGCCAGGTGTATGAGCCCGACGTGGCGGAAGTTGTTTGGCATCTTGTCGATGAAGCGCGGCTTGCCGGAGCGGTAGACGCGGGTGTCGTCCAGGTACTTCTCGCCGAGGCGCCGGAGATCCTCGCTCCGCATTTCGCCGAGCACCGCCGGATAGCGCGGATTGTCGGCTGCCCAATCCCGTCCCTGCAGATCCACGACGATTCGCGGCAGCTCGGCCAGCTCCTGCGTACCTTCGACCGCAGAGTGCGACGCCAGGATCTGTTCGATTAGCGTCGAGCCGGAGCGCGGCAGGCCGACCACAAAGATCGGATCCCGGGCCGGTGCGCCGTCGCCCTCATGGCGGGCAAACAGCTCTGCGGTGCAGACTTCCCTCTGCCGCTGGGTGTTCAGCTCGAATACCTCGGGCCGATAGCGGCTCTCCGCGCGTTTCAGGCCGTTGCCGCGCGCGTAGTACTCGAAGGACTCCGGGTACTGTTCCCGGTCCTCCAGAGCCTTGCCGAGAGCGAAGCACAGGTGAAATCGGTCCACCGCGGCCGTGTTGTGTGCAGCTTCCGCGGCACGCATCCGTGTCAACTCATCGTCCGCGAAGCGGTAGGTCTTCAGGTTCGCGAGGCTCCAGTAGGCGTCCCCGAAGGCGTCCCGACACCGGGCCGCGGTTTGATACTCGATGATCGCCTCATCGCGCTGCCCGAGCGTCTTCAGTGAATGCGCGATCGACAGATGCAGGTCTGCGGGTTGGGGGGCGCCGTCGAGAAGTCCACGGTACAGCCGTATCGCCTTGTCGTGCTGCCCGAGACCCACGCAGGTCATCGCGTAGAGGGTGCGGTAGTTGCGGCTCGCGCAGTCCCTGTCGAGCAGCTTCTGCGCCTGCTGCTGTGCCTGCAGGTAGGCATGGCGCTTCACAAGCACCTGGGCGTAGTCGAATCGCGCGGCATCGTAGTCAGGCGCCAGGTCCAGTACGCCTTCGAGCAGCAGCTGGGCGTCGTCGAGCACGTCCCGCTCGATCCCAATTCGCGCCAGCAGCCGCATGGCCTCGATGTGGTGCCCATGCTTCACCAGAAAGCCGCGGATCAGTTGCTCGGCCTCGGCGAGGTCACCGTCCGAGAAGAGTGAGGTCGCGGTCACGACCTCGGGCGGCAGCTTCTTCAGGGTCGCAACGTGAGCCGCAGCCTCGGCGGCGTTCGCGGTCTGCCCGGTCATCCGGTACAGACCCCCAAGCAGGCTCCAGCTGATCGGCAGTGCGGGATTGATGTGGACGGCGCGAAGCAAGGCCTCGATGGCCTGTGGCGCTAGTTTCTGCGCCACGTAGCACTGCCCGCGCTCCTGAAACAGGAGGCTGAACCGCGGATGCAACTGTTCGAGTCCTGCGAGTGTGATGAGTGCTGCCGGCGAGTCCCCGAGCATGCGCTGCGCGAGCGCTCGCAGGTACAGTACGTCGCGATTCTCCGGGACCGTGGCGAGAAGCACCTGGGTGGCGCTCAGCGCCTCGGCGAACCGGCGAAGCTGCACTAGCTCGCGGATCCGACGCACTTCGAGCTCGACGGTGGACGGGGGACTCATCAGGCAATCGTGGGTTCAGCCAGCCGTTCGCAATGAACACACGATATCACCGCCATCGGCAGCAGCCGAGGAGGCGGGCAGATCCGGGTACGGTACGGCCTAGAACTTGTAGCCGAACTCCCCCCCGATCACCCGTGGCCGAAGGGGGGTCTGGGCCACGATGAACTGATCGGTGCTCACAAAGGTGCTGGCGTTGGAGTTACTGATGTTTTCGCCGAATATATTGATGTACCAGTTGTCTTTGGCAACGCCGATGGAAGCGTCATAGGTCGAGTAGGCCGGGTTCTCGAAGCGCAGGCGACCGGTCGTGATCGCTCCGGCGTCGGCGATAGTCGGATTGGCACCCGCCTGCGTAAAAGAATGGCCGCTGTGCGTAAAGCCCACCTGGACGTAGGGCACATAGCTTCCCATGTTCCACTGGTAACGAGCATGTGCGGCCAGCTGAATCGGCGGCGCGTTGGCAGCCGGGGAGCCGATCGGTCCGAAGGGATTCGTAACCGGGGTGCAATTCTGGCCGCTACCGTCACACTGCTCGGAGAGCGGCTTGCCGTAATTGATGCTCGCGGGGTTATTGACGATCAGCGACGGCGAGTTGGTCTGCCGGCTGTAATTCCAGTTGGCACCGCCCTGGATGGTGAGTCCGCTGGTGATGCGCGCCGCGACCGACATCTCCAGTCCGTCAATCTTGAAGTTCTGACCGTTGGTATTGTAGAAGATGTTGCCGACGAGGCCGGGATCAAAGAAGGCGACCTGGACGTTGTCCCATTCCTCCCAATAACGGGCGCCATTGATCTGTAGTCGGTGATTGAACAGTTCCGTCTTCCAGCCGATCTCATTGTTGGTCAGCTTGTCGGACTGATAGGAGCTCGGTACCAGGTATTGATCGACGCCATCGGGTCCCGGTGCGTGTGCCGTACCGCCGTTCTGATTGAAGCCGCCGGGACGGTAGCCCTGCGAGTAGGTGTAGTACAGCATGACGTCCGGCGTGACGTGCCAGGTGAGGTTACCCCGGCTCTTGAAGCCGGATTCGCTGTCGCGCAGGTTCGCGGCATTCAGGTTAAAGGCGAACGGGATCGCTGCCGGCGGAGACGTGACGTGACAGCCGGTGTCCGGCACGCCACCCTCGAAGCAGCCAAAGCTGCCAGTGACGCTACCGACCGACGAATTGTCGAAACGGAACCAGCGCGTTCCCCCCGTGATCGTCAGGACTTGAGGGATGATGTCGAAATCCAGCGATGCAAAGAATGCGAGCTGCTTGGTCTCACGCATCGTGTCCTGATAGAAGGAAGTCGGAGCCGTATGCACGCCCGGATTGACTACCGTGGTACCCGGGACAGTGCCGATATCGGCAAAACACCCGGAATTTCCCGGCGAGCCGGGCGGGTCATTAGAGGTGCAGGTCGGTATGCTTTTGTACCCCCAGCCCGTCTGGTCGAAGAGCTTGTTGTCCTCCCAGTAACCCCCCGCAATTCCGCGCAGGCGCCAGCTGTCCGGGGTGCTGAAGCGCAGCTCATTCTGGAAGTGGGTATTTCGTTCGCTTGAGCGCCAGACGGCGCTGGGCGAGAAGCAGGTCGACTTGAGCGAGTTGTCGTAGCCGCTGCCCGGCCCGTAGCACTGGTAATAGTCGGCGTAGACGCCACGCGCGTAGTTGGTGTAGTCGCCGATCTGCTCGACGTTGCGTACCAGGTAGCCGCCCGTGTACAGCGCATTGATGGGGCCGAACTTGCCGGTGACAGTCCACGCCGTGTTCTCGAAGCGGTCCTTGTCGAAGGAGCTGTTGAAGAGGGTGACCTCGAGCGGATTCAGCGCGGCACCGTCCGAGGCGTTCGGTTGCTGATAGAACACGCCCCGTGAGTCCATGTCCTGGTAGGTCTGCGTAATCAGCAGATTCCAGTCATCGTTGAACTTGTAGAGCAGCTCTCCGCGGATGCCCTGGTAGGTCACGGGGTTGATCGCGTTGGCGGCCAGGTTGTAGTTGTTAATTACGGCGCTGCCGGGTGGTACGCAGGATCCGGAGTTGGGCTGGCCGTCCGGACACTGCCCGTTT
>DATBBQ010000163.1:0-30077 GCA_036270915.1 Steroidobacteraceae bacterium | reverse complement strand
CGATGCGCGCGTTGAGGATGCCGTACGCGCCCTGGATCTTCAGGGGATCGAGATCGGAGCCGGTGTTGTAGGAGGAGTTGTACTTCTCGTCCGCCGACAGGCGCAGGCGCAGGGATGACCCGAGCGGGACCTGGTAGGCCGCCGACAGCACGCCCGACCACAGCGGCGCGAACGACAGGCGGTTGTTCTCGCGCACCGGGCTGAAGAGCGGCGCCGAGTCGCCGAACTCCTTGATCTGGGTGTCGGCGTACACGACACCGCCCGAGAAGGTCAGCCCCGAGAGCGGCGTCAGCCAGTCGAAGCTGAGCTCCGCGCCGCGGGACTCGACTTTCTCGATCGAGCTCACGACGAACACGATGCCGGTGAAGGTGTTCAGCTGGAAGTTGTTGTACTTCTGGTCGAACGCCGCGAGATTCAGGCGCACCGTGCGGTCGGCGAACTCGCTCTTCAGGCCGAGCTCATAGGCCTCGACCGTCTCGCGCGGGAAGGAGGTGTCGAGCACCGGCGCCAGCGGGTTCGGAGCCCCGGGGTCGGTGACGCGCGCCAGGTTGAAGCCGCCCGCCTTGGTGCCGTTGGCCCAGGAGACGTAGCCCATGACGTCGGGGTTGAAGCGGTAGGAGAGCTTCAGCGTGCCGTTGACGTTGCTCTCGGTAAGGGACTGGTCGTGGGTGATGCCGTTGAAGAACGGGTTGAACACCGTCGAGCAGCCGTAGCCGAGCAGGAGCGCCGGCAGATACGGCGGCGGTGCCGGGTTCGCCGGAGCCAGGAGCTGCCCGCACGCCGAGCCGCCGTCCGGGTCGACGTAGTTGGCCGCCACGTCCTTGTCCTCGTGCGTCCAGCGCAGACCCGCGGTGATCGCGAACTGGTCGGTGACGTTGAAGGTCTCGTCGGTGAAGAAGGCGAAGCTCTTGGAGGTCTGATGATAGGCGTCGTTCTGGCCCGAGACCCCGGGAATGAAGGTCCCGCCCGGGGCGTTGCCGGTCAGCTCCGGCACCAGCGCGAAGTTCGGCGGATTGATGCCGATGACCGCCGTGGACACGCCCCCCAGGTACAGGTCGAAGGCGTTGTCGGCGAGGATCGTGGAATTGGTGATGAGGATTTCCTTGTCGAAGAAGCCGCCGATGAGCCAGCTCATGCGGTCGGTCTTGCCCGCGAGGCGCAGCTCCTCACTCATCTGCTTGAAGTCGGTCATGTTGTTGATGTTCGTCGGCTCCTGGATCAGCGCGACTTCCGAGTAGTCCACGTCGTTGCCGGCGTACACGGTGTTATCGCGCCAGGCGGTGATCGAGGTGAGCTGCGCGCCGCCGAAATTCCAGTCCACCTGTGCCGAGAAGCCGCGGTCCCAGATGTCCTGCCCGATCGGCCAGTTGGCCCAGGACTGGCCGTTGAACGGGCTCGGGTTGGTCACCGGAAAGGCCTGCGCCGGGGTCTCCACGCCGCCGAGCGGCGGGATGGTCGCCATGGCGTTGAGGATCCCGGCGAAGGGACCGGAGGTCGACGGCGTCGCCTGGCAGCAGCTCTCGATGCGGCGCGTGAAGTCGCCGATGAACAGCACCGTCAGGTCCTTGCTCGGTGTCATCTGGAACTGGCCGCGCACGGTCCAGAAGTTACGGTTGTTCGCCTGGTCGTCGGTGTTCGGCCCCGGGCCGGTGAAGACGTTGAGGAAGCCGTCGCGCTTCTGATAGCCGGCATACAGCAGGAAGGCGGTCGAGTCGCCGACCGGGCCGGTGATCGAGCCTCTGATCTCCTTGTCGCTGAAGTTGCCGCCGGTGATCTCGCCGGTCACCGCGAAGGTGCTCGACGGGCGCCGGGTGATGATGTTGATGACGCCCGCGTCGTTGTTCTTGCCGAACAGCTCGCCCTGCGGGCCCTCGAGCACCTCGATGCGGTCGAGGTCACCGAGATCGCCGAAGCCGACGCCGTTGCGCGGCCGGTAGACGCCGTCGATGACGACGCCCACCGAGGATTCGAGACCGACGTTGTCGCCCACGGTGCCGATGCCGCGGATGCGCGCCGTGGTCGAGGCCTCCGAGGTCGTCGAGGTGACCGTGAGACCGGGCGTCAGGATCTGCATGTTCTTGATGTCGGTGACGCCGGCGTCCTGCAGCTGCTGCCCCGAGAGCGCCATGACGGCGATCGGCACGTCCTGCAGGTTCTGCTGGCGTTTCTGCGCCGTGACCACGACCTCTTGCAGCGAGGTCGGCGGAGTACCCTCGTCGGCGGCCCAGGCCGCCCCGGCGATGAGCGCCGCGAGCGCGCCCAAGGCCGCGCCCCACGCCCCGGCGCGGCGACCCAGAATGGATTCATTCCCAGCAGCAGTGTTTGCGGTAGAAGCCATCGTGCATTCCCTCGGCAGTTTCAGATACGGCTCTTGACGACACCCTGGGCAGCGCCGGGCGACGCTGCGTTACGTTCTTGTTTGAAGATCCGCGACCCCCTCGCCGCGCATTCCCCGGCACAGACCGAAGCGAGCTTACGGAAAAACCCTCACACCGCGGCACCGGAGGCGCCAACCTGTTGACCGCGGACGCCATGAAGGGCACCGGGATCTCCAGACGGACCCCTTGCGCGAAGGATCCAGTCCCGGGGCCCGAGCCGTGACGACTGCGGCGGCCATGCAACAGTCTACGCCTATCAGCTTAACCTTGTTCCCGCTCCATATTTCCAGGTCCCGCGGGGGAGACGTCGCTGGCATACCTCATGCAGATCCGTCGACGCTCCGGTACCTTTGGCGCTAAGCTGTCCGCCTGATGCAGGGTGACTCGGGGGGGTCGGATGCGGATACAGACCGCGACTGCTCAGAACTCCATACTGGGGACCTGGGTCAAGGCGATCGGCCGGGCGCTCGATGAGGCCGGATGCGACGGCGCGGCGCTCCTCGCCCAGGCGGGCTTTGACCTGAAGGACCTCGACGGACCGGACACGCGCTGCCCGCTCGCCAATACCGGGCGGCTCTGGGACATGGCGCTCGCCGCCACCCGTGACCCCGCGTTCGGGGTCAAGCTCGCCCGCCAGTTCAAGCACACAACCTTCCATGCCCTCGGCTACGGCTTGACCGCGAGTTCCACGCTCAAGGAGGCCTTCGAGCGAGTGCAGCGTTTCTCCCACGTGGTGAGCGACGCGGTGGAGTACCGCTTCGTGAGGCACGGCGGCGAGTACCACTTCCTCATCGAGCCGCAGACCGCGGTCGCCCCCGAGTCGATCGATACGCTCGTCGGGGTGTACGTGCGCATGTGCCGCGGCCTGGTGGGCCGACACTACTCCCCGCTCGCGATCGAGCTGCGGCGGACGCGTCCCGCGGTCACCGAGGACTTCGAGCGGCTGTGGCGCGCGCCCATCCGCTTCGCTGCCGAGCAGAACCGGCTGACCTTCGACGCGGACAGCATCGAGCGGCTGCTCGACAGCGGCAATCCCGAGCTCGCGCGCCTGAGCGACGCGGTGTGCACGCGCTACCTCGCGCGTATCGAGCGCAGCAACATCGGCGCGCGCGTGCGCAAGGTCCTGATGCTGCGCCTGTCGACGAGCGAGCCGTCCCAGGAGGAGGTCGCGGAGAGTCTCAACATGAGCGCGCGCACCCTGCAGCGCAAACTCAGCGACAGCCACACGAGCTTCAAGGAGATACTCGATGAGACGCGTCACGCGCTGGCCCTCGAGTACCTGAGTGCCGCTCAGCACAGCGTCGCCGAGATCACCCACCTGCTCGGCTTCTCGCGCAGCAGCAGCTTCACGCGCGCATTCCGGCGCTGGACCGGGCTATCGCCCTCGAGCTGGCGCGCCGAGAGCGCCTCGCGCTACCTGCACTCACAGCGCGGCCCCTGCAGCGTCCCGGTGGCGAGGGAAGCGGCGCTCTCCGGGCGACCGGGCCCGCCCTGAAGGCGGCCAGGGCGCGCTAGAGTCCCGCGGCCGCGCCGAGCCCGCCCGCGGCGCGCAGTGCGGCGGTGTCGATGAGCTCCCCGTCCATCATCACCATGCGCGTGTGGCGCAGGTCACCGATACGCTGTGAGGGATCGCCCTGCACCAGGGCCAGGTCCGCCGTCTTGCCGACGCTGATCGAGCCGGTGCGGGCATCCACTCCCATCACCCGCGCCGGCACCAGCGTGGCACTCGCGAGCGCCTCCTCGGTCGTGAATCCGGCGTCGACGTAGAGCTCGAGCTCGCGCACCAGCTCGAGCCCGGACCCGTCGGTCCCGGCGACGATCGGCACGCCGGCGCGGTGCATCGCGCCCACCAGATCGCGCAGCTTCGCGAAGGCCCGCCGGAAGTCATCCGGGCCGAGGTCCGCCGGTACGGCGAGCGCTCCCTGGCGGTACCCGCGCTCGAGCGCCGCCGGAAGCGCCCCCTGGTAGGCGCGGTATGCGGGGGCGAGCTCCCCCTTGCCGGGCATCAGCAGGCCCTCGACCACGACGAGCGTGGGATCGGAGACGATGTGACGGCGCGCCATGGTCGCGATCAGGGTCCTCATCGGCTCGCCGCTGAGATCGACATCCTTGGCGTAACGCGCCGGGCCGAGCACTCGCGCGATCCCGTTGGAGTGGGCGACGACCTCTTCGGGCATCGCCTGCATGATCACGAAGTAGATGTGCGTGAGCTCGTCATAACCGGCATCGATCGCCTCGAGTGAGCGCATTCCGGCCGGGAGGTGCCCGTGCACGTGCAGTCCGAGGCGATGCGCCTCCGCCGTGGTGGCAGCCACCCACCGCGGATTGAAGCTGCCGTAGATCTTGATCCCGGTGAAACCCTGCGCCTTCGCCTGGCGCACGAGCGCGAGCGCGTCCGCCTCGCTCGTCGCGACGCTCGCCATCTGCGCCGCATTCGGTCCCTTGCCGTCGATGAGCAGCGAGGGATAGACGTGCGGCATCAGCAGCTCGCCGCGCGCGCGGCGCTGAGCGCGTGACAGGGTGAAGGCGTTGACGTTGCCGGGGTCGCGCAGCGAAGTAATGCCGAGCGACAGGAGCAGCGGTCCGGTGGCGTCGGCGTGAAAGTGCTGGTGCGAGTCCCATAGTCCCGGCACCAGCGTATAGCCGTGGCCGTCTATGACCTGCGCCCCGACCGGCACGGCGGTGGTCGCGGCCGGCCCGACGGCCACGATCTTTCCGTCCCTGACGATGACGGTCTGCTCGGCTTCAAAATGCGTGCCGTCGATGAAGGCGCGCACGTGCGTGAAGGCCACGGGCGCCGGGGCTGCCTTGCCGAGCCGCCGTGCGACCGCGAGCGATCCGCGGGCGAGCGCCGCCTCCTGCGCGTTCAGCAACCGCGGCACCTCGCTCTCGTAGCCGCTGCGCACCCAGAAGAGCGCCTCGCCGGCGCCGAAGAAGCGGCCCTGCGCCGTGAGCCACACCGGCGTCGGCGCGAAGTCGAGCCCGCTCACGGCATAGACCGTCAGCTCCTGCCGAGCGGCGCCCTCGCCCACCGTGAGTGTGCCGACCGGCTCGCCCTGCAGCTGTCCCGCGGGCAGGAGCGCGAGCGTGTGGCCCGGCGCCGCCGCGAGCGCTTCGTACAACGTGGCGCTCAGGTCCGCCGGGCCGCCGAAGGGGTCGTACATGCGCGGCCCGGCGTAGGCGCTGGTACCCTGATCGACGGCGCTCTGCCAGCTCGCCCGTCCCGCGGCGACGTCGAAGCGCTCGGACGCATCCCCGCGCGGGGTACTGCCGTGCACCGCGAGGTGGGCAAACATGTGATCGGCGCCGAGGCGCGAGCGGCTGTCGAGCTCGAACAGCTGACCGCGCAGGTTCAGGCTCTCGCGTCCCATGCGCGATCCGTCCGCGCTCTGCCAGCGGTAGGAGTGCCCGTGCACGCCGGCGGCCGAGACGATCGTGAAGCTCTCGGCATCCGGCGGCGGCTGCGCGAGCGGCGCGGTCGCGCCCGGGGCTGCGGTCGCCGGCAGGGCGAGGAGCGCCATCAACAAGAACGGCAGTCGCGTTGGTTTCACTGAGACCCTCCGGATCGTGAGGTTAGCCCGTGCGCCGCGCTTGCGCGCCCGCTAGGGCACCGAGAGCTCGCTGCGCGCGCGCTCGAAGGCGGCGGCGTCGACGTGCACCCAGCCCTGGAAGGGGCGATCGAGATCGGCGATCGCCAGCATCGCGAGCGTGACGAGCAGCGTGAGCGAGCCCACCTGGAAGAGGTGGATGCGCTGGTTCAGGGAACCGAACATCGAGACGGCGACGATCGTGAGGAAGCCGCCGACCAGCAACAGCCACCAGAAGATCGGCGGCAGCTGCGAGGAGCTGTGCAGGAGGCGGGTGCGGCGGTGCTGGGTGAGCGAGCTCAGCTCGCTCAGGGCGTGATCGGCGGCGAGCGCCTCCACGGTGCTCACCGACTTCAGCCCCATGAGCGTGCGCCACATGGCCTGGTTGATCACGTGCGTGGCCTCGGGCAGCTGCCCCTCGTCCATCTGCGGCCAGTCCTGGTTCAGGGCCGCATCCACGTAGGCCCGCGCCTGGGCCGCGAGCAAGCCGGCCTGCGGCGCGGGCAGCCCCTCGGCCAGGCGAAACACGTTGCGCACGGCGTTCGCCTCCATGTCGACGTTCAGCTTCGCCGCGGTGAAGTTGGACCACTCGGTATAGAGCATGAACCCGAGGATGACCGCGTAAGTGGTGCCGAGAATGTTGAGCTGCCAGCCGACCTGCTCGTCGTGGATACGCCGCCTGGCCGCCGGCCACGCGCGGTTGAGGCCCAGAGTGAAGCCGAGCGTCGCCGCGGTGACGAGCAGCGTGATGAGGACGTCCTGGCCGAGACTCAACATGGCAAGTCCACCGAGCAGGTGCGAATGCGCCGCAGGACTCTACCGCAGAGCCGCCCGCGGTGTTAGCTCGCCGCCGCGCCCTCTGCTGCGGCGCGCCGCGCGGCGAGCGCCGCCCGCAGGTCCCGGGAGAAGTCCGCCTCCGGGCCCAGGGTGCGCGCGATGTCGTTGATGCGGCTGACGGCCTTCAGGCGCGCGAACGGCAGACGGCCGCCGAGGCCGCCGTGCTCGTACAGGTATTCGGGAACGAATCCGCTGAGGAGGATCTTCCACGAGTAAGGCAGGCGCTCGCCGACGACCCGCGCGTGCAGCCATATGTTGGCGGTGCAGTTCGCGCACAGGGTGTTGTAGAACGCGGGTTGTTCGCGCAGTGCGTTGATCTCGCGCAGATAATCGAGGAAGAGGCGCCGGATGTCGTCGGCCTGCGCGTGCACCGGATACAGGTACACATCCTCGCACGGGTCGGTGCGCACGCCGGTGCGCAGGTGGATGACGTCGCGCTCGTCGGCGACCACGTAGATCAGTTCGTAGTTCTTGAACAGCCCGCGGAGCGCGGAATAGCGCGCGCCGCGCTCGTCACGCCGCTCGATCGAGATCGCGAGCTGCCCGGAATCGCCGAAGCCGAAACTCAGGAAGATGTGCGCGACGGCGCGTCCCGTCCAGTAGGAGGCGATGAGGTCGAGCGAGGCGAGGTCGCGCAGGTCGAAGATGCGGTCGTAGTAGGCGACCGTGTAGTCCTCGCTCGTGCGATAGGAGAAGTTGCGTATGTTGTGCACCGTGACCCGGTCACCCTCGCACGTAGCCCACGGAAGTATCGCGACCGACGGCTTCCACTCGCGCTCGTTGGAGGCGCGCACGCGCGTGAAGGCGAGGTAGACCGATCCACACGCGAGGAGGAAGGCGCCGAGCACCGGCAGCGCTCGCGCGCCGCTGGCCAGCGCGCCCACGGTGAGCACGCCCAGCGCCGCGAAGAGCAGCGCGAGAAGCGTCGCGGCGAGTGAGTGCCGGCGGTGCATGAACGAGAGGGCGAGCACGCCCCAGAACGTCGCCAGGACGACGGCGACGACCGCCATCGCGACGAGCAGCCAGTTGAGCAACGCTGGCACGGTGTGAGGATCTGACGCGCGCTGCGCGGACGAGCGTCAATATATGCGAAATTGGTACCCGGACCGCGGCGTGCCGCTGCCGCCGGCATGCGCACCGCGTTCGCATGCCGTGGAGTCCGGCGGGGAGGCCGGTTGCGCTTCGCGGCCGAAATCCGCCTGCCGGTCGCCGGGCCGGTCGTGCATTACCACGGGGACCTAACCTAACGCTGGCCGTAACGGCCGAGCCTCAGTCCCGGCTTGAGGCTTGAGCGAAACGCACACCGATTCGGCCCGGGATCGAGGCAGCCGCTAAAATGAACGCCGGACGACTCCTCTCGCATCGAGGATGCGCGTGACTGCGAAGCAAAAGACAGAGCGGCTGCGTTCCGTTGCGCTCCGGGGGAGTGAGCCCTCAGCCGCAGGAGCGGGTGCCGAATGGTACCGGGCGATATTCGACACCGCCGCGGTCGGCATCGTCGTCGCCGATCGCGACCGTCGCATCCACGAGGTCAATCCCCGCGTCTGTGAGCTCCTCGGCTATTCCGCGCAGGAACTGTGCGGCATGACCGGCGAGCAGATCACCCATGAAGAGGACCGCGCCGCGTCCCGTGTCGGTACGGCCGCCCTGGTGTCCGGCGAGGTCGAGCGCTTCACCCTCGAGAAGCGCTATGTGCGCAAGGACGGCGGCATCATCTGGTGCCGCGCCACGGCCTCGGCGCTGCGCGACCCGGACGGCCAGGTGCGACAGATCATCGGGGTCATCGAGGAAGTCGGCGCGCGCAAGCTCAGCGAGGAGGTGCGCAACCGCCTGGCGGCGGTGGTGGAATCCTCCGACGACGCGATCATCAGCAAGACCCTCGAGGGGGTCATCACCAGCTGGAACCGGGGCGCCGAACGCCTCTTCGGCTACACCGCCTCCGAGGTGCTCGGCAAGCCGGTTACGATTCTCATCCCGCCGGATCACCTGGACGAGGAGCCGGCGATCCTCGAGCGCCTCAAGCGGGGCGAGCGCATCGATCACTACGAGACGGTGCGCATGCGCAAGGACGGCACGCTGCTTGAGGTCGCCCTCACCGTCTCCCCGATCCGGGACGGTGAGGGCAAGCTGGTCGGCGCCTCCAAGATCTCGCGCGACATCAGCCTGCAAAAGCGCATCGAGAAGGAGGCCGTCGAGCACGCCCGTGTACTCGAGCTGCTGAATGCAGCGGCCTCCTCCATCGCCTCACAGCTTGATCTGCGTTCGCTCGTGCAGACGGTGACGGATGCGGCCACCTCGCTCTGCGGCGCCCGCTACGGGGCGTTCTTCTACAACATCACCGGCCCCGCGGGCGAGGGCTATCAGCTCTTCGCCCTCTCCGGCGCCTCGGTCGAGGACTTCGCCCAGTTTGGCGTGCCTCGCAACACGCCCGTGTTTGCGCCGACCTTCCTCGGCCAGGGCGCGCTGCGCTCGGACGACATCACGGCCGACCCCCGCTACGGGCTGCTCGAGCCGCACCGCGGCATGCCCGCCGGCCACCTGCCGGTGCGCAGCTACCTCGCGGTCCCGGTGGTCTCGCGTTCCGGCAGCGTGCTCGGCGGCCTGTTCCTCGGACACGCCAGTCCCGGCGTGTTCACCGAGATGTCCGAGCGGCTCGTCACGGGTATCGCGAACCACGCAGCCGTCGCCATCGACAACGCGCAGCTGTACGAGGCCGCGCAGCGCGAGATTGCCACACGCGAGCGCGCCGAGGCGGCTCTGCGCGAGAACGACCGCCGCAAGGACGAGTTTCTCGCCGTGCTCGCCCACGAGCTGCGCAATCCGCTCGCGCCGATCCGCCAGGCAGCCATGATCTCCAAGGCCCCCGGCGCAAGCGATGCGCAGAAGCGCTGGAGCCATGACGTCATCTCCCGACAGGTGCAGCACATGTCGCTGCTGCTCGATGACCTGCTGGACGTGTCGCGTATCACGCGCGGCTCGCTCGAGCTGCGCACGGAGATCACCGAGCTCGCCGCGGTGGTCGACGCCGCGGTGGAGACCGCCCGGCCGATCATCGACGCCAAGGGCCACGAGCTCACGGTCGCACTCCCCGCCGAGACCCGGCGCTTCGTCGCCGACCCGCTGCGTCTCGCGCAGGTACTGTCCAACCTCCTGACCAACGCCGCCAAATATACCGACCCGCACGGCCGGATCCGCCTGTCCGCGGTCTATACAGCCGAGCATCTCACCCTGCGGGTCACGGACAACGGCATCGGCATTCCCGCCGAGGCGCTCGACGAGGTGTTCACCATGTTCTCGCAGGTCAAGACTTCCCAGGATCGCTCGGACGGCGGCCTGGGGATCGGTCTGGCGCTCGCCAAGGGCCTGGTCGAGCTGCACGGCGGCACGCTCGGCGCGCAGAGCGCCGGCGCCGGCCGGGGAAGCGAGTTCACGGTGCGGCTGCCGCTGCGCGCACACTCGCCGCGGCGCCCGACGAGCGGGGATTCCGCCGCCATCGGCCCCGGCACGGGCAAGCGCGTGCTGATCGCCGACGACAACCGCGACGCCGCGGCGAGTCTGGCCATCTGCCTGGAGATCGACGGACACGAGGTGCAGGTCGTGCACGAGGGGGAGACCGCGCTGGCAGCCTTCGGTGCGCAGCGCCCGGATGCCGTGCTGCTCGACATCGGCATGCCCGGCCTCGATGGCTATGAGGTCGCGCGACGAATGCGCGCCGAGAGTGGCGCAGCGCCGCTCACGCTGATCGCGATCACCGGCTGGGGGCAGCAGAGCCACAAGGCCGCGGCGCTGCGCGCCGGCTTCGATCATCATTTCACGAAGCCCGTCGATCCGGCGCAGATCTCGGCTCTGCTGCGGGCGAGCCCCTCCGCCGCCGAGGCTCACGCACCGCGCTAACCGGCAGCGCGCGCCGTCGCTAGTCGTGCCGCCCCTGTTCCGCCGGCGCGGGCTCGGGATCGGCCGGCGTGTCGCGCTCGAGGATCTCGTACCAGATGGCGTTCAGTACGCCGAAGGTGAGCGCCAGCCCAAGTCCCAGAAGCCAGCTGAAGTACCACATGGATCCGCGCCTCTGTTCAGTACTGATCCCCGTGCCCGTGCAGCTCTTCCAGTGTGATGCGCCCCCTCAGGGTGCGGAAGACCCACGTCGTGTAGGCGAGCACCAGCGGCAGGAAGATCGCGACGGTCACGAGCATGATGAAGAGCGTCTTTTGACTACTCGCGGCGTTCCACACCGTCAGGCCGTCCTGCGGGTGCGAGGAGGACGGGAGCAGAAACGGAAAGAGAGCGATGCCGGCGCTCAGGATCGTGGCGGCTACCGTCAGCCCGGAGAGGAGAAACGCGGCGAGGGGGCGCCGGGCTCCTAGCAGTCCCCAGTTGGCCGCGGCGCCGGCGAGTGCCGCGATGGGCACCAGCCACAGGCGCGGGTGCGCGCGGTAGTTGTCGAGCCACGCTCCGCTCGCCAGCGTGACGCTGCGGGCCAGGGAGTCGGGCGACCCCGGTGCGATGCGCTGGCCCACGAGGGCGAACGCGAGCCACAGCCCCGCGAGCACGAAGAGTGTGAGATACACCAGCGCGGAGACGCGCGCGACGCGCGCGGCACGCGCCGCCATCGGCTCCCCGGTCTTGAGCGCCGCGTAGCTGGCCCCGTGCATGACGAGCATCGCCAGGCTGACCAGACCGGCGAGCAGCGCGAAGGGACTCAGCAGATTGAAAAATCCGCCGCCGTAGACCGGTCGCGCGAGCGCGTCGAATTGGTAGGGAATGCCGCAGAAGAGATTGCCGAAGGCGACGCCGAAAAGCAGTGCGGGAACCGTGCCGGCCACGCACAGCGCCCAGTCCCACAGCTCGCGCCAGCCCCGGTCGGCGCGCTTGTTGCGGAAATTGAAAGCCACCGGCCGCAGGATCAGGGCGACGAGCAGCACGAACATCGCCAGGTACAGCCCCGAGAACGAAGCCGCGTACAACCGCGGCCAGGCGGCAAACGTGGCGCCGCCGGCGAGCACAAACCAGACCTGGTTGCCTTCCCAGACCGGCTCGATGGACTCGAGCAGCGCGCGGCGCTCCTCGTCGCTGCGGCCGACGAAGCGGAAGATGGCACCCACTCCCAGGTCGAAGCCGTCGGTGAGCGCGAAGCCGATCAGGAGCGCCCCGAGGATCAGCCACCAGATCAGTCGCAGGGTGTCATAGTCCGGCACGATGACTCCCGAGGCACGGTATCTGACTCATGAGGTAAGGGCGGCGCCCGGACTCGGGGGTTTCTCCGTCGGATGTCCCGCCGCGGGCGGCCAGTAGCCGAGCCCCTCGGGTCCCTGCCGTACGGTGCGTACCATTAGATAGACGTCGACGGCGGCCAGCGCCGAATAGAAGATTACGAAGCCCGTGAGCGAGAACCACACGTTGCTGAGCGGCGTCACGGAGACGCCCAGAAACGTGGGCAGGAGTCCGTCGACCGCCCACGGCTGCCGCCCGTACTCGGCCACGACCCAGCCGAGCTCCGCGGCCAGCCACGGCAGCGGCAGGCTCCAGAACGCGAGCTTGAGGAACCAGCGGTTGCGCTCGAAGCGATGGCGGGCCGAGAGGTAGAACGCGATCGCGAACAACACGATGAAGTAGAGCCCGAGTCCCACCATTATCCGGAAGCACCAGAACAGTGTGAGCACGTCGGGCACGGTGGACCAGGCGGCGCGCTCGATCTGCGCCGGACCGGCACGCAGCGGATCACCCTCGCGCAGCAGCAGCAACCCGTAGCCGAGATCACCCTGATGCTGCTCGAAGCGCTCGCGGGCGGCCGCGTTGTCCGGGTTGGCGCGCAGCGTCTGCAGCGCCGCGTAGGCCTCGATGCCGCTCTTGACCCGCTCGCGTGCGCGCGCGACCAGCTCGAAGATGCCGGGCACCGGTTTGTCGACGGAGCGCGTGGCGATCAGCCCGAGGAGCCAGGGGATCTTCACCTCATCGCGCGTCCGGTGCGCCTCGAGGTCCGGGAAGCCGAAGGCGGTGAAAGCGGCCGGTGCGGGCTCGGTGTGCCATTCGGCCTCGATCGCCGCGACCTTCATCCTCTGATTCTCGCTCGCCTCGTAGCCGGACTCATCGCCGAGGACGACGACCGAGAGCGCGCACGCAAGCCCGAAGCTCGCCGCCACCGCCATGGAGCGGCGCGCGAAGGCGCGGTTGCGCTCCTGGAGCAGATACCAGGCGCTGATCGCCAGCACGAACACCGAACCGACCACATAGCCGGCCGCGACCGTGTGCACGAACTTAGCCTGTGCGACGGGGTTCAGCAGCAGGGCGCGAAACGACACGAGCTCCATGCGCATCGTCTGGTAGTTAAAGGTCGCGCCCACGGGGTTCTGCATCCAGGCATTGGCGATCAGGATCCACAGCGCCGACAGATTCGATCCCAGGGCAACGAGCCCCGTCACCACCAGGTGGCCGACCTTGCTGAGACGCCCCCAGCCGAAGAAGAACAGGCCGACGAAGGTGGCTTCGAGGAAGAAGGCCATCAGCCCTTCGATCGCGAGCGGCGCGCCGAAGATGTCGCCGACGTAGTGGGAGTAGTACGCCCAGTTCGTGCCGAACTGGAACTCCATGGTGATGCCGGTCGCGACCCCCATGGCGAAGTTGATGCCGAACAGCAGCCCCCAGAAGCGCGTCATGCGCTTCCAGATCTCGCGGCCCGTCATGACGTACACGGCCTCCATGATCACGAGAATCATCGACAGACCGAGAGTCAGAGGCACGAACAGGAAGTGATAGAGCGCAGTCAGCGCGAACTGCAGCCGCGATACCTGCACGACCGCGAGGTCAACCACCCGGCACCTCGCGCGGCGCCGGTGCCGGCTGCGCTGCCGAGGGCAGGCCGAAGCGCTGACCGACCGCAGCGGCACCGGGCGCCCCCTGGTGCCCGCCGCGGAAGAACAGCGCCCACAGCAGCGCGAGCGCGACCAATTTCAGCAGGAGAATCCAGGCGAGCTCGCGCCGCAGCGCGACGCGCCACGGCAGCGCGGACGCCGAGCCGCTGCCGCGGACGTGCGGGTCGGGGTCTGACATGACTGTGTTGAGCGGGTTAGCGCTTAGCTCGAGGTCTTCAGCCTGGCGAGGCTGCATTCTGTGCCAGGGCCTGCGCGCTCGCAATCGCGTGGCCGGCGGTGCGTCGGGCAGGCCGTCGGCCGGTGGCGCACGCCGCGGACTATGCCTGCGGTGCGGCGAGCAGCTGAACCCAGTACAGCCCGTGCTTCGCGCCCTGCCCCGCCGCGTACGCGATGCCCATCTCCGCGAACCTCGGGTCCATGATGTTCTCGCAGTGCCCGGGACTGTCGAGCCAGCCCTGCACGACCTCCTCGGTCGACTTCGGTCCGTAGGCGATGTTCTCGCCGACGAGCTTCTCGCGGTAGCCGGTCGCACGGACGCGGTCTGCGGGCGTGTGCCCGGAGAGGTCCTGGTGCTCGAAGTAGTTGTGCTGCGCCATGTCGGTGGCGTGCCCGAATGCGACCCCCTCGAGTGTCCCGGACAGGCGCAGCGGCGGCGCCGGGCCAAAGCTGTGAGCGCCGCAGTGCGCGCCGCGCGCCCGCACCTCGTTGACGAGCTCGAGCGCGCGTGATTCCGGCATCCGGGTGGCCGCCGACGCACTGAGTGTGGGAGCGGCAGGAGGTTTCACGGGCGCGGCGGGCGCGCGCGAGGGCGCGACGGCCGCAGACCCGGCCAACACGAGCCACGCCTCCTGGGCCGTCTGGTAGGCGCCCATCTCGCGCAGTCCCGGCTGCATGAGGGCGTGGCACTCGGTGCGACGCATCGACTCGAGCAGCGAGCGATCCGCACCCTGAACGTGCACACCGCTCGTGGTATGAGCGTCGAAGCCGTTACTCGCCGCAGCCGAGGCGAGCGGATTTCCGCCCGACCATTCCCTCGCGATCCGGTCGAGAGCGGGATTGCGTCGCAGCGGCGGCGCGAGCGGCATCAAGCCGCCGCAGCCGCCGGCGCGCAGCACCTGCACGGCCGAGACGGCATCTGCGTGCGCGCCTTGACACAGAAGGAGCGCGCACGCCAGTGCGAACCCGAACAACATGCGTCCGATCGATGAGCGACTCGCCTGCATGGCTCTCCTTTGCCGGGGCTTTCCGGGAGACCTCAGTGCCCGCCGCCGCAGGCTATATATATAAAGAACGCGCCTGCGGGCCACGGGCCGACCCTGCCGGGTGACGCACGTCACGTAATTCCCGCCGGCCCGAGCCGCACCGCGCCGCAGCGACACGTAACTAATTGATAACACCAGTATTCCGTCCGCTAGCGGCGAGCACCTTAAGTTAACCGTTGGTCGCGGCCGGCATTAGGTGCAAGATCTGCCGCGTCGGACCCGAGAAACAATCCTAAGGTCTTAAGACCCGTTAGAAGAAGCGCACAGGGCGCCGCGTGCGGAGTCAGCGCACTTAAGGGAGCGGTGCGGGTCGTACGTTTCGCCGTGGGGGACGTGCGAGCACCGCGGACAGCGCCGAGGGAAGCTAATGAGCGCGCGTCGAACACGACATCGTCTGCTGATCGCAACTGTTGCCATGCTGTCGATGGCAGTCCTCGTCCACCCTGTGCCCGCGCGCGCTGACGGCACGGGCTGGTACGCGCCGCCGCAGGTCGCACAGGGACGGTGGGAGTACTCGCAGAAGTGCGGCGTCTGCCACGGAGCGCAGCTCGAGGGCGCCGGCGCACCCGCGCTCAAGGGCAAGCCATTCATCGAGCGCTGGAACGGCAAGAAGCTCTCGGACTTCTACGCGTTCGTGCATACGGACATGCCGCTCGGGCTCGGCGCTTCTTTGCCTAGCCAGGAATATGCCGACATCGTCGCCTACCTGCTGGCGCAGAGCGGACTGCCGGCGGGCACCGAGCGCCTGACGCCGTACTCGCCGATGGATCGCGTGCTGGAACTCAACGCAGCAGCGGCCTCCGGCGGCACGGTCGCCGCAGCGATACCCGGGAAGGTCACGATCGGGGCACTGTACGGAAAACTCGCCCAGCCGAGCACCTCGACACCCTCCCAGTCGGAGCTCGACGCGGCCGACGGCGCGGCCACCAACTGGCTCATGTACAACAAGGGCTACCGCGGCGAGCGCTACTCGAGCCTCACGCAGATCGACGTCGCCAACGCCGCGGCGCTGCATCCGGTGTGTATGTTCCAGCTCGGTGAGCTCGGCACCTTCTCTACCGGACCTGTGATGTACGACGGCATCGTGTACGTCACCACTCACCTCGGCACTTACGCGATCGATGCCACGACCTGCCGAAAGATCTGGGTGCACCAGCACGTCGCCCAGGGCCCGGAGATGAACGCCACCAACAAGGGGGTCGCGCTCGCCGCAGGACGCGTCATACGCGGTACTCAGGACGGGTTCCTCTTCGCGCTCGATGCCAAGACCGGCGCACCGCTTTGGGTGCGGCAGGTCGCGGACTGGCGCATCGGCGAGGGGATCGGCGCGGCCCCGATCGTCTGGAACGACATCGTCTACGTGGCGAAGGCGGGCGGAGACTGGGGTATCCGCGGCCGCATGATGGCCTTCAAGGTCAGCGACGGGACGCTCGCTTGGGCGTTCGATCTCATCCCAAAGCCCGGCGAGCCCGGCGCCGACTCGTGGAGCAAGCCGGAGTCGATGGATCACGGCGGGGGTGCGGCGTGGGTCACCTACGCCCTCGACCGTGAGAGCGGCACGCTGTTCGTTCCGGTCGGCAATCCGGGCCCGGACTACAAGAAGGACATGCGGCCGGGCGCCAACCTGTTCACGATCTCAACGGTCGCACTGGATGCGCGCACGGGCCGGCTCAGGTGGTGGTATCAGCTGCGTCCCAATGACGATCACGACTGGGACGCCACCGTGGTATCCCTCTTCGACGTGGGCGACAAGAAGCTGGTGGCGACGGCCGGCAAGGAGGGCGTCCTGCACGTCGTCACGCGCGAGGACGGGAAGCTCGTCTTCAAGTTGCCGATGACGACGCTGCTCAACCACGACGCACCGATCACCCCCGAGGGGGTGCGCGTCTGTCCGGTCGCCGGAGTGCAGTGGAACGGTGCCGCGCACAGTCCGCTCACCGGCTTGCTGTACGTGAACGCCATCGACTGGTGCACCGTGTTCAAGTCGGGCCCGGATCCGAAATGGGTGGCGACCGTGCCTTATACAGGGCTCGCCAATGGCTGGGGTTCCAATGACTCCATCAGCAAGTGGAGCGGCTGGATCAACGCGGTGGATCCTGCGACGGGCAAGATGGCCTGGCGCGTGAAGTGGCCGACGCCCATGTATGCCGCGCTTACGCCTACCGCGGGTAACGTGCTGTTCACCGGCGACCTGAGCGGGAATTTCCTGGCCCTGGACGCACGCAACGGCAAGACCCTCTACAGCTTTGACACCGGCGGCCCGATCGCCGGCGGAGTGATCACTTACCAGGCGAAGGGCAAGCAGTACGTCGCGGTCGCCTCCGGTCACAGCGGCGGCTCGATCCCGCTGACCGGCAGCAACACCGTGGTGATCTTCAGTGAGTGAAGGCGATACGAGAGGTCTGCGGCACGGCACGAATCCGAGCTGACGTGGCGGCACAACGCACGACGTGCGCGCTCCTGTCCGGCGACGGATCGCCCCTGCGGTCGCTCACCCGAGCGGTGACGGCGCTCCTGGTGCTCGCCGCCGCGGCTACCGTGGCTGTCGCCGACGAAAACAGTCCCAGCGAGGGCCTGCTCGGGGACTGGGACGGTGCGCGCACGCGCTTGTATCAGCGCGGCGTGGATCTGCAGCTGGCCTACTTCGCCGAGCCCGCGTACAACATCACGGGCGGCACCCAGCACCTCCTGCGCAACGCCGATCAGATCACGATGGGCGCGACGCTCGACCTCGAGCGGCTGTGGCACTGGCCGAAGGCGACCTTCCAGCTGACGCTGACCGATCGCAACGGCAACAACCTCAGCAGTGACGCCGACCTGAGGACTCTCATGCAGGTCCAGGAGGTGTTTGGACGCGGTAACATCCTGCGCCTCACGGAGATATCCTACGAGCAGGCGTTCTTTCAGGACGTCCTAGACGTCAAGGTCGGGCGTCTGGGAGTCGGGGGCAGCTTTTACGGCTGGTCATGTCAGTTCATGAACCTGAGCTTCTGCGGCCAGCTGCCCGGCAACATCGTCGCCAACTGGTACAACTGGCCGGTGAGCCAGTGGGCGGCGCGTGTGCGGGTCGCGCTCACCCAGGAGCTGCAGTTCAAGGTCGGCATCTACCAGATCAATCCGAGCTATCTCGAAAATGAGAATGGCACCGCCCTCAATCCGAAGGGCACGATCGGCGCCCTCATTCCCGTGGAACTCGACTGGACTGCGAAGCTCGGCAGCCACCGCCTGCCGGGCACGTACGTCATCGGCGCCTGGCAGGACACGGCGAACCAACCGGACGTCTTCCTCGCGGCTGACAATAAGCCACAGGTTCTCAGTCCCGGTGTGCCGCCCCTGGAGCGCGGTGGCGAGCGCGGCCTCTATGTCAACGGGCAGCAGCAGATCACGAGCGTCGGCGAGGACGTCTCGCGCGGGATCAGTCTGTTCGTGAACTACGTCCACGCCGATCCCAACACGGCCGAAATCAGCGAGCTGTTCAGCATCGGCCTCTTCTTCCAGGGGCCCCTCGCGCAGCGCCCGCGCGACGTGCTGGGCGTTGCCGCCGGATGGACGCGCGTCAACCCGCGGGTCGCCGAAGGCCAGGAACTGCAGAACGCACAGCCAGGCAGCGCACCCGTGGCGGTGCAGAACGCCGAATACCCCTTCGAAGTCTTCTACAACGTGAACGCGACCCGCTGGCTGTCACTCGCCCCGGTGCTGCAGTACATCCGCCGTCCCGGCGGCACCGGCGCCAACCCGGACGTCGTAGTCGTCGGTCTCAACTTCGGCGTTACCTTCTGAGGCGGCCATCTGTCCGTGGTTTAAGCCCGCGTCGGGGTGCGCCCGATGGCGGCGCGGAGGTGCAAAACGTCCCCGAACTCGGTTACCGTCTCGGGGCGCCAAGGCCGTGCTCAGAGCACTTGATGCGCGGGATTCGGGCTCGGAGCGGTACGAGATGCCCGCCGCCCGCGCAGCGGGGCCCTTCTCGGAGATCGCCCGATGACACCTCCGTTGCTTGCGGACTGGAACAACTACTACATCATCGTCGGCTCAGCCGCGGCAGGCCTGACGGGACTCACGTTCGTAGTGATCGCGCTCGCCGCGGATGCGCGCAAGGCAAACCCAGCCGGCTTGAGCGCCTACGTGGCGCCGACGGTCATACACTTCGGCTGCGTACTCGCGCTGTCAGCCTTCCTGTGTATGCCGGGTCATACGGTTCTCAGCCTGAGCATCGGCTTCGGGGCAGTTGGAATCTTCGGCGTGCTGTCGGGTTACTTCGTCGCCCGCGGTATCCTGCGCATCGCCGACTTCTACGCGCCGGTGCTCGAGGACTGGATCTGGCACGTTTCGGGCCCGGAGATCGCTTATGTGATGCTGAGCTTCACGGCGCTGCTCGTGTGGCATCACCTGACGCTCGCTCTGTACGCCGTCGCGGTGATCACCGCGGTGCTGCTGTTCATCGGGATCCACAACGCGTGGGACGTCGCGCTGTCGATCAGCGCGCAGCGCCAAAAGGAAGCGGCGGCAGAGAAGGCCAAGGGAAAGTGATTCAGGACCCCCGCCTCGGCGCCTCGCAGGCGAAGCGCCGCGCACATCGATCCAGGAGCGCTTCGCGCGCAGCGCGGCGCTACGGGTTCGCCGCCTGAATACCCCGCTGCAGGCTCGCTGCGACCGCGCCTCGGCCGAGTCGATGCCGGGCGGCGACGCGCGGCATCCCGCGCTGGTACTGACGACGACCATCCTCGCCTCGAGCCTTGCGTTCGTCGATGGCTCGGTCGTCAACGTCGGCCTGCCCGCGATCCAGGCCGCACTCAAGGCTGACTCCGCCGCTCTGCAATGGATCATCAACGCGTATCTGCTGCCTCTGAGCGCGCTGCTGTTGCTCGGGGGCGCGGTCGGCGACCGCCTCGGCCGCAAGAGGACACTGATCGCGGGGACCGCCGTCTTTGGCCTGGCTTCCGCTCTGTGCGCCGCGGCGTGGAGCCTGCCGGTTCTGCTCGCGGCGCGCGCCCTGCAAGGAACGGCAGCGGCCTTCGTGATCCCCACTTCGCTGGCGATTCTCGGAGTCTCCTTCTCCGGACACGCGCGGGGACGCGCCATCGGGATCTGGGCCGCGGCCGGCGCGGCGGTCGGGGCCGCGGGCCCGGTATTGGGAGGCTGGCTCATCGACCAGTACGGCTGGCGGACGATATTCGTCATCAACCTGCCGCTCGCCGTGACCGCGATCGTGCTCGCAGGCGTCGCGATTCGCGAGCCGAGGAGCAATTCCGCGGCGCGGCTGGACGTGCTCGGCAGCGGGATCGTCACGCTGGCGCTCGGCCTCCTGGTGTGGGCACTGACCGACGCCTCCGGGGGAAGGGGTTGGACGGCGCGTGCGGGCATTGCGCTCGCGACCGGTGTGATCCTGCTGTGGCTGTTCGTGCGCATCGAAGCCAAGCGCGGCTCGTGGGCCGCGATGCCGCTCATCCTGTTCGCCTCGCGCACATTCGTCGGGCTCAACCTGCTGACGCTGATCGTCTATGGGGCGCTCAGTGCACTGCTGGTGCTCATTCCCTACGTGCTGATCGAGGGCGGGCGATTCTCCGGGACCGCAGCAGGTGCCGCCCTGCTGCCCCTACCGGTGATCGTCGCGCTGCTGTCGCCGGCAACTGGGACGCTGGCGGAGCGCACCGGCTCGCGTGCGCTGCTGGTCGCGGGCACGCTCGTGGTGGCAGCGGGTTTCTTCGTTCTCGCGGTCGCGCCCGTGCGTGGGGGCTACTGGGTCGCCATCTTTCCCGCCCTGACACTGGTATCGCTGGGAATGTCGGCGGTGGCCGCGCCACTCACCAGCGCCGTGCTCAATTCTGCAGGTTCCGGCGCCGCCGGGGCGGCCTCGGGCTTCAACAATGCGGTCTCCCGGCTCGGCGGCACATTCGCCACGGCGCTGATGGGTGGCATATTCAGCGCTACCGGCGCCGCACTGAGTACCGCCTTTCACCGGACGGCGCTCGCCGGTGCAATCGCCTCACTGGGCGCAGCCGCCATCACCCTGGCGCTGGTCGGGCAGCGCGGCGGTCCGCCTGACGGATCATCACCGTCAGGCGGGCCTGCGCATCTTTAGGTCTTGGGGCTGTAGGTGAATTTCTGGCCGGCAACGGTGGCCTGGTACATAGCACCACCCTTGACGATGGTGAATACGGCCACGCCCTTGTAGTACTTCCCGGCGGTCTTGGCATCCTTCATGCCGCCGCTCGCGCCGGCGCTCGCACCCTCGGTACCCGCGCTGGCGCCGGCAGCCGCCGTGATCGCCACCGCGTTGACGTCGGCGCCGAACTCGAAGTTACCCTTGGTGAATTCGTCAAACGACCGCTCGTCCTCGAAGAAAATGATCTGGCTATAGGCCTGACCGCCTGCCTGGAAGCCGACGCTCACCTGCGTCATCGAGGTGTCCCCGACGTAGGCGCCGTGGCGGTAGACGCGCCCATTGCCGTGCGCACCGCCCACGACGAGCCCGCCCTTGCCGATGGTGGGAAACACGGCATAGCCGTAACTGTGCTGAAAGAACCAGGCGCTTTGCCCGGCGTTCTTGAACAGCGCGATCGTGTCGGTGTATTCATCCGCGCTGCTCATCGCAGCCCAGGACAACAGCACCGCTGACAGCATGAAAGTGAGACTGCGTCTCATGGGTTTATCTCCTCCGAAGTGAGCGGGTGTCCGAGCGAGGGCTGTTGCTGCTTCACCGCGCACCGCGACCGCGGCTGCGTCGGAAGCGCCTGCACCCGTTGATAGCGCTGGCGTCAGAGTGACGGATTGCTGCTCGCGCAGCCGTCCGCTCAAGCCCCCGTTTGCGTGTAGGAGATTGCCGTCAGGGCCGGGCGTTGTATGTTGATTCGCGCCAACTTCCGCTAGGGCGTCAGGAGACCCCCGCCGTGGCGGGCAGGTCGGCCAGCAGCCGGTCGAGCTCACCCGGATCGACGGGTTTGACGAGATGCGAGTTGAAGCCCGCTTCCTGAGAGCGCCGCCGGTCGGACTCCTGCCCCCAGCCGGTCAAGGCGACCAGCACCAGACGCTGCCCCCACGGACACGCACGGATCCGGCGCGCGACGTCGTACCCGCTCAGTTGGGGCATGCCGATGTCGAGCAGGGCGACGTCCGGCTGATAGCGCTCGGCTGCCTCGAGAGCCACGGAGCCGTCAAGTGCTCGGTAAACCTCATGGCCGTTCAGCGACAGGAGCGCTGCGAGACTCTCGAGGGCATCGGCGTTGTCGTCCGCGACGAGAATGCGCCGCGCGACACGGGGTGTCGCCGGGCGCGGCGGGGACGGCATGCGCTGCTGCGGCTCGGCGCCGGCGGTCGCCAGCGGCAGCCGGATGATGAATTCGCTGCCGTGTCCGTCGCCATCGCTGCGGGCGCTGATCGAGCCACCGTGCATCTCCACCAGGCGCCGCACAATCGCCAGCCCGATACCGAGACCCGTCTGCCCCTCGCCCTGTACCTGGAACTGAGTGAACAGATCGAAGATTCGCGCGAGCCTGTCGGGTGCAATACCGATGCCACTATCGCTGACGGTAATCTCCGCCTGCGCGTCCCGCTGCTGCGCGCTCAGGGTGATGCGCCCGCCCCGCCCGGTGTATTTGGCTGCGTTGCCGAGTACGTTGCCGATCGCCTGCGTGAGACGCAAACAGTCACCGTGTACTTTTAGCGTGCGGTCGCCGATCTCGGTCCGGAACGCCTGGCCACGCTCCCGGATCAACGGCTCGGCCGTCTCACAAGCGCGCGCGATCAGATCGCCGATGCTGATGACCTCCGGGTTGAGATTGATCTTGCCGCGCGTGATGCGCGACACGTCCAGGAGATCGTCCACCAGGCGCGTGAGCTGCGTGAGCTGTCGGTCGATTACGTCGCGCGACAGCTGCAGCTGCGGATCCGCGAGCGACTTCATGCGCATGAGAGACACCGCGTTGCGAATCGGCGCGAGCGGATTGCGCAGCTCGTGCGCGAGCATTGCCAGAAACTCGTCCTTCTGGCGGTCGGCCTCCTTGAGCGCCTCCTCTGCCCGGCTACGCTCGGCCACCTCGCTCTGCAGCTTGAAATTCGCGCGCTCAAGATCCGCATTGGTCCGCTGCAGCGCGGCATTGAGCTTCTCCAGCTCGCGGGTCTTTTCCGCCTGCAGCGCGCTGTTCGCCTGCGCGAGCTGCTCATTGGTCGCCGCCAGATGTCGGTTCAGCTCCCTGAGCTCACGGCGCTTGCAGTAGAGCTCCACGAGCACCGCGACCTTGCTGCGCAGGATCTCCGGCACGACCGGGATCGAGACATAGTCGACCGCGCCGGCCTTGTACCCCTTGAGCCGGTCCAGCTCACTCACGTGTACGCCCGTCACGAAGATGATGGGCGTGCGCTCGAAGCGCGGGTGTTCGTGGATCAGCTGCGCCGCCTCGAACCCGTCCATGTCAGGCATGCTCACGTCGAGCAGCACGAGCGCGAACTCTTCGTGCATCAGCTTCTCGAGCGCTTCGCGACCGGAATGCGCGAGCACCAAGTTCTGGCCAAGATCGCCGAGCACGGCCTGATAGGTCAGCAACCGGGCCGGCTGATCATCCACCAGCAAGATGTTGACCTTGCCGCTGGCGAGCGGGATCACAGAACTTAACGGAGTAGCCACATGCGCACGAGCGCGAGCAGCTGCTCGGTGTTGACCGGTTTAGCCACGTAGTCCGACGCCCCCGCCTCGAGGCATTTCTCTCTGTCACCCTTCATGGCCTTGGCGGTGAGCGCAATGATGGGCAGGGTGCGGAACTGCTGCTGCATGCGAATGCGGCGCATGGTCTCATAACCGTCCATTTCCGGCATCATCACGTCCATGAGCACGAGCGACAGGTTATCGGTGCTTTCGACCAGTTTAATCGCCTCCTGGCCATTGGTGGCCGTGATCACCTCCATGCTGTGCCGCTCGAGAAGGCTGTTGAGTGCAAAAATATTGCGGATGTCGTCGTCGACGACCAGCACTTTGCGCCCGTTCAGCGGCGCATCGCTTTCGTGCAGGGCCTCGATCATCTGTTGCTTCTGCGGCGGCAGATCAGCGATCAACCGGTGCAGGAACAGCGCGGTTTCATCGAACAGGCGCTCGGGCGAGCGTACTCCCTTCAACACGATGCTCTTCGCGTTCTTGCGCAGCTCCGCCTCCTCGCCCTCCGACAGGTCTCGTCCCGTGAAGACGATGATTGGCGTCTGTCGCAGCTTCGGGTCGAGCTGCACGGCGGCGAGCAGCTCGAAGCCGGACATGTCCGGCAGACGCAGGTCGAGGACCACGCAATCGAAACCACCGGTCTGCATGGCCACGAGCGCCTCCGCGCCGGTGCCCACGCTGGTGATCTGCACGTCGCTGTGCGCCAGCAGCTCGGTCACGCTCAACTGCTCTGCCGGATCGTCCTCGATCACCAGGAGCCTGCGGATGCGGGCGGCGGTGAAGTTCTTGAGACGGTCGAACGCGCTCTCGAGCTCCTCGGTCGTCACCGTCTTAGTAATGAAGGCAAAGGCCCCTCGCTCCAGACCATACTGGCGCTCGTCCTCGATGGTCACGATCTGCACCGGAATGTGACGCGTCTCGCTGCTGCGCTTCAGTTGACTCAGGACGGTCCAGCCGAGCATATCGGGCAGGAACACGTCGAGCGAAACCGCGGACAGGGGATACTTGTGCGCGAGTGTCAGGGCATCAGAGCCGGTACGCGCGTACAGCACCTTGAAGCCGCGCTCGCGCGCCAGGCTGATGAGCACGCGCGCATAGTGCGGGTCGTCCTCGACCACCAGCAGCACCCGGTCGTCAGCCAACAGATCCTCGCGGTCATCGACGATGTCCTCGGCGCGCGCCAGTGGCAGGGACGCGGGCTGAAAGACCGCCTGCACCGTGCTGGTGGCCGGGCTGCGGATAGCGCCACGACCGTAGGCAGGTCCTACGTACGAGAGCGGCAGGTAGAGCGTAAAGGTGCTGCCGCTGCCCGGCGTACTGCTCAGGCGTATCTCGCCCCCGAGCAAGTGGGCCAGTTCGCGGCTGATCGCGAGCCCGAGTCCCGTGCCGCCGTACTTGCGCGCGGTGCCCGCGTCGGCCTGCTGGAAGGCCTCGAAGATGATCTTCTGCTTCTCCGCCGGGATGCCGATACCCGTATCGCTCACCGAGAACTCCACCACCGCGGGCACCTGACCGAGAGTCGGGTGCTCGGGTGACCAGCCGCCGGTCGCCACGCCGACGTGCAGGCGCACGCCGCCGCGCTCGGTGAATTTGAAGGCGTTCGACAGCAGGTTCTTCAGCACCTGCAGCAGACGCTTGGGATCGGTGGCCATCGCGCGTCCGAGGCGTGCGTCGAAGTCCGCCGTGAAGGACAGCTTGCGCGCCTCTGCCTCGTGCCGGAAGTTGCGCTCGACGGTCGCACGCAGGTGCGTAAACTGCAGATCCTCGCACTCGACCGTGACCGTGCCGGACTCGATCTTGGAGAGATCGAGAATGTCGCTGATCAGATTCAGCAGGTCGGTCCCGGCGCCGTGGATGGTATTTGCAAACTCGACTTGGCGCGTCGAGAGATTACCGTCGGCATTCTCCGACAGCTGCTGGCCGAGGATAAGGATGCTGTTGAGGGGCGTGCGCAGCTCGTGCGACATGTTCGCGAGGAACTCGGACTTGTAGCGCGAGGTGAGTGCCAGCTCGGCCGCCTTGTCCTCGAGCGCGCGCCGCGCCAGCTCGATCTCCTGGTTCTTGCGCTCGACCTCCACGTTCTGCTCGGCAAGCAGTTTGGCCTTGTTCGCCAGCTCCTCGTTGGTCTGCTGCAGCTCGGTCTGTTGGGTCTGCAGCTCGCCGGCAAGCTGCTGCGATTGCGTGAGCAGGCCCTCCGTGCGCATCGTCGCCTCGATGGTATTGAGCACGACGCCGATAATGCTGCCGGTCAGCTGCTCGAGGAATGCCAGGTGCGAGGCGGTGAAGGTGCCGAGTGAGGCGAGTTCCAGGACCGCCTTGACCTGACCCTCGTACAGGACCGGCAGCACGATCACGCTGCGCGGACGCGTCCTCAGGAGTCCGGTGCGGATCTGCACCGAGTCCGAGGGGATGTCCGTGAGCAGCAGGCGCTGGCGGTCCGCGGCCGCCTGGCCCACCAGCCCCTCGCCGAGCCCGTAGCGGCGCGGCTCGCGGTCCTCGTCCGGCTTGTCGGCGTAGCTCGCGAGTTCCTTCAGGTAGGCGCGTCCCTCCGTGCCCTCCATCACGTAGACGATGCCCTGCTGGACGTTCACCAGCGGCGCGAGCTCGGTGAGCAACAGCTTGCCGACCGTCACTAGGTCTCTCTGCCCCTGCATCATGCGGCTGAACTTCGCGAGGTTGGTCTTCAGCCAGTCCTGCTCGTTGTTGCGCTCGGTGGTCGCGCGCAGGTTGCCGATCATCGCGTTGATGTTGTCCTTGAGCTCAGAGACCTCCCCGCGCGCCTCCACCTGGATCGAGCGGGTCAGGTCGCCCTTGGTCACGGCGGTGGCCACCTCGGCGATGGCGCGTACCTGATTGGTGAGGTTCGCGGCCAGCAGGTTCACGTTCGCGGTCAGGTCCTTCCACGTCCCCGCGGCGCCCGGCACGTGCGCCTGACCGCCGAGACGACCTTCGACGCCCACCTCGCGCGCCACGCTGGTCACCTGATCGGCAAAGATCGCAAGCGTGTACGTCATGCTGTTGATGGTGTCGGCGAGTGCGTTCACCTCGCCCTTCGATTCCACCGTCAGATGCTGGCGCAGGTCGCCGTTGGCCACCGCGGTCACGACCTTCACGATGCCGCGCACCTGGTTGGTCAGATTGTTCGCCATCACGTTGACGTTGTCGGTGAGGTCTTTCCAGGTGCCCGCGACGCCGGGCACCACCGCCTGGCCGCCGAGCTTGCCTTCGGTGCCCACCTCGCGCGCTAGGCGCGTCACCTCGGCGGCGAATCCGTTCAGCTGGTCCACCATCGTGTTGATGGTTTCCTTCAGCTGCAGGATCTCGCCCTGTACGTCCACGGTGATCTTGCGCGACAGATCGCCGCGGGCGATCGCCGTGGAAACCTCGGCGATGTTGCGCACCTGACCGGTGAGGTTGCGCGCCATGGAATTGACGTTGTCGGTGAGGTCTTTCCAGGTGCCGCCGACGCCCGGGACGATGGCCTGTCCGCCGAGCTTGCCCTCGGTGCCGACCTCGCGCGCCACGCGGGTCACCTCGGCGGCGAAGCTGTTCAGCTGGTCCACCATGGTGTTGACGGTTTCCTTCAGCTGCAGGATCTCGCCGCGTACGTCGACGGTGATCTTGCGCGACAGGTCGCCGCGGGCGATGGCCGTGGCGACCTCGGCGATGTTGCGCACCTGCCCGGTGAGATTACTCGCCATGGAATTGACCTTGTCGGTGAGGTCCTTCCACACCCCACCGACGCCCGGCACGATCGCCTGTCCGCCGAGCTTGCCCTCGGTGCCGACCTCGCGCGCTACGCGCGTCACCTCGGCGGCGAAGGCATTGAGCTGGTCCACCATGGTGTTGATAGTCTGCTTGAGCTGCAGGATCTCGCCGCGTACGTCGACGGTGATCTTGCGCGACAGGTCACCGCGGGCGATGGCCGTGGCGACCTCGGCGATGTTGCGCACCTGGCCGGTGAGGTTGCTGGCCATGGAGTTGACGTTGTCGGTCAGGTCCTTCCAAACGCCGCTCACCCCCTTGACGTCCGCCTGCCCGCCGAGATTGCCCTCCGTGCCCACCTCGCGGGCGACGCGCGTCACCTCGGCTGCGAAGGCGTTCAGCTGGTCGACCATGGTGTTGATCGACTCCTTCAGCTGAAGTATCTCCCCCTTGACGTCGGCCGTGATCTTGCGCGAGAGGTCGCCGTTGGCGATCGCCGTGGCGACCTCGGCGATGTTGCGTACCTGGCCGGTAAGATTGCCGGCCATCGAGTTGACGTTATCCGTCAGGTCCTTCCAGGTACCGGCGACGCCGGGCACCACCGCCTGGCCGCCGAGCCGCCCCTCGGTGCCGACCTCGCGGGCGACGCGCGTCACCTCCGAAGCAAACGAGCGCAGCTGATCCACCATCGTATTGATGGTCTCCTTCAGCTGCAGGATCTCGCCGCGTACGTCCACGGTGATCTTGCGCGACAGGTCCCCGCTCGCGATGGCCGTGGAGACCTCGGCGATGTTGCGCACCTGGCCGGTGAGATTGCCGGCCATCGAGTTGACGTTGTCCGTCAGGTCCTTCCAGGTGCCGGCCACACCCGGCACCACCGCCTGGCCGCCGAGCTTGCCTTCCGTACCGACCTCGCGTGCGACGCGCGTAACCTCCGCGGCGAAGCCGTTGAGCTGATCGACCATGGTGTTGATGGTGTTCTTCAGCTCGAGAATCTCTCCCTTGACGTCCACGGTGATCTTGCGCGACAGGTCGCCGCGAGCAACCGCGGTGGTGACCTCGGCGATGTTGCGCACCTGCCCCGTGAGGTTGGTGGCCATCGCATTGACGGAGTCGGTGAGGTCCTTCCAGGTGCCGGCGACACCGGAGACGATCGCCTGGCCGCCGAGCTTGCCCTCGGTGCCGACCTCGCGGGCCACGCGCGTGACCTCGGAGGCGAAGGAGCGCAGCTGGTCGACCATGGTGTTGATGGCCTCCTTCAGCTGCAGGATTTCGCCGCGCACATCCACTGTGATCTTGCGCGACAGGTCGCCGTTCGCGACCGCGATCGTGACCTCGGAGATGTTGCGCACCTGGCCGGTGAGGTTGCTCGCCATCGAATTGACGCTGTCGGTCAGGTCCTTCCAGGTGCCGGCGACCCCGTGCACCGCAGCCTGGCCGCCGAGCTTGCCGTCGGTGCCCACCTCGCGCGCGACGCGCGTCACCTCCGAGGTGAAGGCACTCATCTGGGCAATCATCGCGTTGACGATGGTCGCGGAGCGCAGGAACTCACCCTTGAGCGGCCGGCCGTCCACCTCGAGGCTCATCGTCTGCTGCAGGTCGCCCTTGGCGATCGCGGCGATCGCGCGGGTCACTTCGGTGGTAGGCCAGAGCAGATCATCAATCAACGTGTTGACCGATTGCTCCATCGCGCCCCAGGCACCGGCGCGGCGGTCGCTCGACATGCGGTGGCGCGTCTTGCCGTCCTTGCCGACGATCTGGCCCACGCGTTCCAGCTCGCGCGCCAGGCGCTGGTTGGCGCTGACGATCTCGTTGAAGGTGTCGGCGATCTTGCCGGCCAGTCCGGTCTGGTCACTCGGCAGACGCACGGAGAAGTCTCCGTCGCGCACCGTCTGCAGCGCCCGCAGGAGCTTGCTCAAGTCCAGGGTCGACTCAACGGTCGGGCCGCCGTTGGACTTGCGACGGGTGCGGGTTGGCACTTCAGTTTGCACGAATAGCTCCTGGACCGGCGCGAGCGCGGTGGGCGTCAAGCACTTAGCAAGGGTGCAGGCATGCGGGTTCGCGGTCGGCGATCGATCCTTCGAATACTTGGGAAGCGTGCCCCCACCCCGGAAACAAGTCGACTGCGATAGGGTCTGTCGCGATCATGCGCCTTGGGGACGACGACAGCCCATATTGCCAGCCGAATGCTTACGCTTACGTTGCCGGGCCACCCGCGGCGGCTGACTACAACTCGGGTAGGATTCGTCTGACAAACGGGTCTCGTGCCGTCCGTGGCGCCGCCTTCACCCGGGCGTGTAATCAGGGCGACTGACAACTATGACGGCGTCCTTCACACCGGCGCCCTTTCACGGCCGCCGCTTTCATAACCTGAGCGGGCGACCGCCGCAGCGTCCGGCTGACGTGCTGCGCTGGCTCGCGCGGCGCCGCCCGAAGCCCTGGCCGCGACAGGTGCCGACGCGGCTCGGCGAGATGCCCACGCCGAACGTCGACGACGGCTCGGTCCGAGCGACCCTCGTCGGGCACAGCACCGTGCTCTTGCAGAGCGCGGGGCTCAACCTGCTGACCGATCCGGTCTGCTCGCCAGCGCATCGGTCCAGTGCTCTTCTCGGCATCAGCGCGTGTGCGCTCCGGCACTCGCCCTGAGCGATCTGCCGCGTATCGATGCCGTCCTGCTCAGTCACAATCACTACGATGATCTCGATCGTCCGACGCTCGCGGCTCTGGCGCGGCGGCACCAGCCGACGGTCCTGGCCGGTTTGCGTGTCGGCGGATCCGTGCCGCACTCGCGAGTCGTC
>DATBBQ010000162.1:0-11176 GCA_036270915.1 Steroidobacteraceae bacterium | reverse complement strand
CGTCCGGGTTCACCGCGCCCTGAACCACCGTCTCGCCGAGTCCCCAGGAGGCGGTGATGAACACCACGTCGCGGAAGCCCGAGTCGGTGTCGAGCGTGAACATGACGCCGCTGGCGCCGAGGTCGCTGCGCACCATGTACTGCACGCCGGCCGAGAGCGCCACGGCGCTGTGATCGAAGCCCTGGTGCACGCGGTAGGAGATGGCGCGGTCGTTGAAGAGCGAGGCGAACACCTCGTGCAGTGCGCGCAGCACGCCCGCCTCGCCGCGCACGTTCAGGAAGGTCTCCTGCTGACCGGCGAAGGAGGCCTCGGGCAGGTCCTCGGCGGTCGCCGAGGAGCGCACCGCCACCGCGATGCCCGCGCCGCCCATCTGCTGCAGCTGCGCGATCACGGCCTGCTCGAACTGCGGCGGCAGCGGGGTCGCGAGGATCCATTGGCGAATGCGGGCGCCGGTGGCGGCGAGCGCCGTCACGTCATCGACGTCCAGGCCGGCGAGCTCGGTGCGGATGCGCGCATCGAGGCCCCCCTGCTTGAGGAACTCGCGGTAGGCGTGCGCGGTGGTCGCAAAGCCCCCCGGCACCTGCACGCCCGCGCGGGTGAGCGCGCCGATCATCTCGCCGAGCGAGGCGTTCTTGCCGCCCACGGTCTCGACGTCCCGCATGCCCACTTGCTCGAACGGGATGACGTATGCGCTCAAGAAATGCTCCTGAAGGCGGCCCACGCGCGCCGCTCGCTTGCTAGGCCGCGCGTGCGGTGAAACACTGCGAACCGACGCACCTGCCGCGAAAGTACGCCCGAGCCGTGAGCCGCCGAACTGTTTTCTTCGTCTCAGACCAGACTGGCGTGACGGCGGAAACGCTGGGCCACAGCCTAATGACGCAATTCGAGGGGCTGGAATATCGGCCGGTAACTTTGCCATTTGTGTCGAGCCTTGACAAGGCGCACGAGTCGGTCCGGCGCATCAACCGCGCGGCCGAGGACGAGGGCCTGCGGCCGATCGTCTTCAGCACTCTGGTGCAGGACGAGCTGCGCGACGTCGTGCTCGGTGCCAACGCGCTGTTCCTCGATCTGTTCTCGGCCTTCGTCGGGCCGCTCGAGCGTGAACTCAACACCCGCTCGACCCATCGCGCCGGCCGCGCGCACGGCATCGCCGACCTTGCCGCCTACACTACGCGCATCAACGCCACCAATTTCGCGCTCGCCAACGACGACGGCACGGGCGGGGACTATGCGCACGCGGACGTGGTGCTCGTGGGGGTATCGCGCGTCGGCAAGACTCCGACCTGCGTGTACATGGCCCTGCAGTACGGGGTGTTCGCGGCCAACTATCCGCTCACCGAGGACGACCTCGAGGCCGGCAAGCTCCCCGCGCGCCTGGAGCCGTTCCGCGCCAAGCTGTTCGCCCTCACGATCAAGCCCGAGCGGCTGCAGCAGATCCGGGGCGAGCGCCGCCCGCAGAGCCGCTACGCCTCGCGCCCGCAGGTGCTGTACGAGTTGCGCACCGCCGAGGCGCTGTTCGCGCGTTACGCGATTCCCTCGCTCGACACGTCGGAGGCCTCGATCGAGGAGATCGCGAGCCGCATTCTCAACACGACCGGGATCGAGCGGCGCATGCGCCCGTAGGAGGAAGACGGCGGCCCCGGCGGACTCACCATTGTGGCACGCCTCGCAGTCCGCGTGTGCGCCGCGTGCGTGTCGCACGGATCTTGCAAGCGGCGCGGGCCGTGTGAGCGCTGCAAATTCGCGTTCTGATCGGCTTGCGGCGCAACCCTCGTGCGTTATAGTCGGGGCGTGCTCACGACTGACACACAATCGATCGTCTCCTGGCGTGCGCGGCCGCGCAGCTTCGTCGCGCTCATGGGCCTGTACGAGAGCAACTTCATCCGCCTCGGCTGGCTCGCCGGGGAGCTGCGCTCACTCGCCGGGGAGCAGCTGTCGCGGGTGGCCGGGGACTGTGACCTCGTTCTCACCGTGACCGAGCGCTCCCCGTACACCAGCACCGTCGGCCTGACCTACCTGCTGCCCGACGAGCGCGGCGCGCAGCGCTATCCGGACATGCGCGTGCGCATCTACCACGACGCACATCTCGTTGAGGCCCAGCAATGGGCAGACGTTCACACCCAGGCGCACCTGCAGGCCCTGCGCAGGGGTGCGGAGCGTGAACTGGATCAGCGTTGGGCCCGCAACATGATGTTAAACAAGTGGCTGGAATACTGCGTGGAGCGGGGTCATCGCTTCTCGTGCACGGGGTCTAACCGCGGCGTATGAGAGGTGGCGGACCGCCGCCGCATCTCTCATGAAGGCGCTGCGACAACTCGGATTTCTCAAGCTCAGCCTGCGGCCGGAGGGCCCGACACCCGAAGAAGAACATCGGGTGCTCGAGCTGTTCCGCAATCGCGCCGAGCTGAAGAAGGCCTACGGCGGGCTGCAGGACGAGACCTTCCGCCTCAAGGACCTCATCAAGCAGCAGGAAGGCGCCACGCAGCGCGTCCAGGAGATGCTCGCGGCACTTGAGAACCGCCTGGGCGCGCCCGAGACCGCCTACGCGGCGCTCGTGTACTACCAGCTGCGCCGCCTGTGGCAGTCGGGGCGCGAGCTGATCACCGTCTTCGTCGCCGACCTCTACCGCCAGCAGGAGGAGCGCGAGCGCCGCGCGCACCTCGCGCAGCACAACCGCCAGCTCTTCGCGCGGCGCCAGAGCGCCGAGAAGCAGGTGCACGCGGCGCAGGAGATCGACGCGCAGGCCCGCGCGCGCCTCGCGGCGCTCGAGGGCGAGGGCGCCGCCCTCACGCGTTTCTGGCACTACTTCAAGCGCCGCGCGCTCGCGCACCGCGTCGCTGCCGAGCAGGCGGCGGTGGATCAGGCCGCCGTGGCGCTCGGCCAGGCGCAGGCCGTTCTCGAGGAGATCGTGCGCGCGAGCGCCGCGGAGTTCCCCGGGGTGTCGCTGCCCGCGCGCCGCGCCATCAATCTCGCCGGCATCGCTTACGCCGAGGTGCTGTGCCTGCGCATCGCGACGCTGAAGGCGCCGCTGGTCGAGCTCGCGCGCGCGGCCACCGCGCAGCGCGAGGTGAGCGACAGTTACGGCTCACCCAAGGAGTGCGTGCTGCTCATGGGACAGATCACCCGCGCGAACAAGCTGATCGCCGCGCGCGAGGGGCTCGCCGAGGAGATCCGCGTGCGCGGTGAGCGGCTGCAGCGTGTGGCGAGCTACCGCGCTCCGGGCGACAGTGCACCGCTCAGCGACTCGCTCGCGCTCTCGGAAGGGGACGTGCTCGAGACCGCCGCGCTCGGCAACGCGGCCGTGCGGCTGCCGAACGTGCTCGGCGAAGATATCTGGGACCTGTTCCGGGTCCTGCTGCGCTAGGGATTCTTTTCCCCGGGCGGTCCGCCGGTGCGCGCGGTCTTCTGTCCCGGCAGCGGGCGCGGCGCGACCACCACGTCCGCCATCACCTGGGCCGCCTGGTCGAGCACCGCGTCGTAAGTCTCCTTGGACTTGTCGAGATCCTCGATGCTCTTTAAGGGCGGCTGGTTCTTGGCGACGCGGCGCGCGTTCTCGCGCTCGAGGCGGTCCTTGTCGATGCGCGCGCGCTCCTCTTTGCGCACCTTGAGATTCAGTGACACGCTCTTTTGCTCGCGCACGGTATCGAGCGCGGCGATGTCCGCCACGAGCCACTTGTAGTCCGGATCGCGCTGGGCGCGCGCGTCCTCTTCGCCGGTGAGCGAGGCGACCGGCGGTGCGCTCGCCGCGATGCCGGTGCTGACCTTGTAGGGCACGCCGGGGATGCGGTCCCAGGGCAGGGCCGACTCGAGCGCGCTCTCGCCGATCTCCTTGGTGTCGAGCGCCGAGGCGAGCGGCACGTCCGGGACCACGCCGCGGTGCTGAGTGCTCTCGCCCGTGATGCGGTAGAACTTGCCGATCGTGACGGTCAGCTGTCCGTTCACGGGCTTGGAGGAGAGCCGGTCGAGCGGCACCAGGTTCTGCACCGTGCCCTTGCCGAAGGTCGTCTGGCCGATGATCAGGCCGCGATGGTAGTCCTGGATGGCGCCGGCGAAGATCTCGGAGGCCGAGGCGCTCAGGCGATCGACCAGCACCGTGAGCGGTCCGGTATACGCCGGGCCGGATTCCGGATCCTCGAGCACTTCGGTGTGTCCCGCGCTGTCGCGCAACTGCACCACCGGGCCGTGATCGATGAACAGGCCGGTGAGCGCGGTCGCCTCGGGCAGGTAGCCGCCGCCGTCGTTGCGCAAATCGAGCACCAGGCCGTCGACGTTCTCGGCCTTGAGCTCGTTGAGAAGCTTCAGCACGTCGCGCGTGGTCGAGCGGGCGTTCTTGTCGCCACGGTTCTCGGCGGGCACGTCCTCGTAGAAGCCCGGCACCGTGATGACGCCGATCTTGAGCGTGCGGCCGTTGCGCACGACGCTCTTCACTTCCTTGTGTGCCGCCTGCGCCTCGAGGGTCACCTTGTTGCGCACGAAATCGAGCACCTTCTCGGGCGTGCCGGGGGCGGCGCCCGAGGGCAGCACCTGCAGGCGCACCGTGGTGCCGGCGGGGCCGCGGATCAGCTGCACCACGTCATCGAGGCGCCAGCCGATGACGTCGGTGAAGGTGCCGTCCTTGCCCTGACCGACGCCGGTGATGCGGTCGTTGATGTTGAGGGTGCCGGCGACCGACGCGGGTCCCCCCTCGAGTACGCTCATGATGGTCACGTAGTCATCGATGAGCTGCAGGGAGGCGCCGATGCCGTCGTAGTTGAGGCTCATCTGGATGCGGTATTCCTCGGAGCTGCGCGGCGAGAAGTAGCTCGAGTGCGGGTCGAAGGCGCGCGCGTAGGCGTTCATCAGGTTCTCGAACACGTCCTCGGTGCTCACCTGGTCGACGCGCTTGAGCACGCGCTCGTAGCGCTTGCGCAGGACATCGGTGGCCTCCGGCCAGCTCTTGCCGGTCAGCATGAGAGACAGGGCGTCGTTCTTCACGCGCTTGCGCCACAGCTCATCCATCGCCGCCTGCTCGGTGAGCCAGTTGGCCTTGCTGCGGTCGAACTCGTACGTCTCGTTCACCGTCCAGTCCGGCTCGGTGGCGAGCTGTGCCAGCGCAAACTGCATGCGCTCGCGGTTGCGTTGCTGGAAGCGTGCGAAGATGGCGTACGCGGGGTCGATCTCCCCGGTGCGGATCATGTCATCGAACTGGTTGTGGTAGGCGTTGAAGTCGTTGATGTCGCTTTGCAGGAAGTAGCTCTTCTGCCCGTCGAGGAATTCCAGGTAACGCTGGTAGATGACCTCGGACATCTTGTCGTCGAGAGAGGCGCGGCTGTAGTGCTCCTCCTCGAGGATGCGTCCCACCTTGCGGGCCGTCGCGCGCTGCGCGTCGGTCGGGGCCACCGCCCCGGGAGGCAGGATGGAGGTGCTGGCGGGTACCTGCACCGAGCCCGCCAGGGCGAACGCCATGACGGTGAGGACGGCGGCGGTCAGCCAGCCGGAAGGACGGCGCAGAGGTACGGGCATCGGGAAGTCTCGCTGGTTCGGTAGACTGTATAGAGCAAGGCTAGAGCGTGCAGTTCGTGTTTAGCAAGTGAAGTTCTCCTGAGATGCGGCCCCTGGCGGCACTATTGGCGATTCTTGCGGGTTCGGCGGTCGCCTTGGCCGTGGGCCTGATCATGACCTGGATCGTGGTCCTGTTCCTTTCCGCCGACGAGGCGCGCTTCGCGCCCGAGCACGCGGCGCTGATGCGCGCGATCGCGGTATTTACCGTATTCGCGGCCGCATCCGGCGCGAGCTTCTACGGGGAACTGCTCGAGCGCTCCTGGCGCCCGCTCGCTCACCTGGCGACCCTCGCCACGTTCGGCGTGGCCGTCTGGGCCTACTGGCCGAGGTGACTGCCGCGCTCTAGCGCTCGCGCGGCCCGGCCCGCAGGCCCCAGACGAAGCCGCGTACCAGCAGGATCAGCAGGAGGGGGCCGAGCGCGACCAGCCAGAAGACCGAGGAGCCGTGGCCGAGCCCGACGAAGAAATCCTGCAGCAGCGCCCAGGGCCCCGCGTGCGGGTTCTCGCCGTGCGTATACGGGCCGAGCACCCGGTTGCCCGCGAACCAGGTCGCGAGCGGCACCAGGATCAGGCCGACGAAGAGCGCGACGGCGAGGATGATGAGCTCGCGGCGCAGGCGGCGGCGCACGCGGAAGCTGCGCTGCGCCGCGGCAGTGAACTCGTCGGGTGCGACGGGGGGCGGGACGGACATGCGCTTGCGCTCGTTCCTTAAGTTATGTGAGGCCGGGCGCCGGAGCGCGGCGCGGGCATAATAACGTCCCCATGCAGAAAATCAGAGCCGCCGTCATCGGCGTAGGCTACCTCGGGCGCTTTCACGCGCAGAAGTATTCACAGGCCGCCGGCTGCGAGCTGGTCGCGGTCGTCGACTCGCGCGCCGAGGCGCGCGAGGCGGTGGCCGCCGAGCTGCACTGCCAGGCGCTCGCCGACTACCGTACGCTCCTGGGCGGCGTCGATGCGGTGAGCGTCGTCACGCCGACGCCGGCGCACTTCGCCATCGCGCGCGACTTCCTTGCGGCCGGTGCGCACGTGCTGGTCGAGAAGCCGATCACCGAGAGCGCCGAGCAGGCGCGCGAGCTGATCGCCCAGGCCGCGCGTGCCAAGCGCATCCTGCAGGTGGGCCATCTCGAGCGCTTCAATTCCGCGATCCTCGCCGCCGAGCCGCACCTGCGCTCGCCGCGCTTCGTCGAGTGCCACCGCCTGGCGCCGTACCGCGAGCGCGGCACGGACGTGAACGTCGTGCTCGACCTCATGATCCACGACATCGATATCGTGCAGACGATCGTCGGTGCGCCGATCGTCAACATCGACGCCGTCGGTACGCCGGTGTTCTCCGAGGAGATCGACATCGCCAACGCACGCCTGCGCTTCGCGAACGGCTGCATCGCCAACGCCACCGCCTCGCGCGTCAGCATGAAGACCGAGCGCAAGCTGCGCATCTTCGAGGACGACGCCTACCTGTCCCTCGACCTGCAGCAGAAGATCCTCACCCTGATCAAGAAGCGCCCCCCGGGCGACACACCGGGCGCGCTGCCGGTCAGCATCGAGGAGCAGAGCCTCGAGCCGGGGGACGCGCTCAAGGCGGAGATCGAATCCTTCCTCGACTGCATCCGCACCGGAAAGCCCCCGGTGGTCTCCGGTGAGGCCGGACTCATGGCCCTCGAGACCGCCACCCGCATCACCGAGCAGGTCGAGCAATCCCTCGCGGAGCGCGCCCGTCGCGGCTGAGCGCGCCTGAGCCGGCGCAGATCCGACTAGAATCCCCCGCCGGGCCTAAGCCCTTTGAAGTCAAGGCGGGTATGCGATGAGTTCGGAGCCTGAGCACTTGCGGCGGCCGCCGCGGCCGGTGACGGTGGCGGCCCTCCAGATGTCCTGCGGCTGGGACGCGGCGGCGAACATCGCCCGTGCCGAGGAGCTGGTGCGCCAGGCCGCCGCACGCGGCGCGCGCATCATCCTGCTGCCCGAGCTCTTCGAGACGCCGTACTTCTGTATCGAGCAGGACGCGCGCCACCTGAATCTCGCGACCCCGCTCGGCGAGAACCGCGCGGTGCGCCACTTCGCCGCCGTCGCGCGCGAGCTCAAGGTCGTGCTGCCGATCAGCTTCTTCGAGCGCGCCGGCCACGCCCACTTCAATTCCGTCGCCATCCTCGACGCCGACGGCAGCAATCTCGGCCTCTACCGCAAGTCGCACATCCCGAACGGTCCCGGCTACCAGGAGAAGAATTACTTCGCCCCGGGGGACACGGGCTTCAAGGTCTGGCAGACACACTACGGGCGCATCGGTGTCGGCATCTGCTGGGACCAGTGGTTCCCCGAGACCGCGCGCGTCATGGCGTTGCTGGGTGCGGAGCTGCTCCTCTTCCCGACCGCGATCGGCACCGAGCCGCCACCGGCGCCACCCGTCAACTCACGCGAGCACTGGCAGCGCACCCAGCAGGGGCACGCCGCGGCGAACCTGACACCCCTGATCGCCGCCAACCGCTACGGGCTCGAGCGCTCGCTGCAGGATCCGCAGGGTCTGTACGTGCGCTTCTACGGTTCCTCGTTCATCGCGGATGCGATGGGCGCCAAGGTGGCCGAGGCTCCCGAGGAGGGCGACACGGTGCTCACGCACACCTTCGATCTCGAGGCGATCGCGCAGCTGCGCAACAACTGGTTCGTCTTCCGTGACCGCCGGCCCGAGCTGTACGGCGTTCTGACGTCCTACGACGGCGGTTGAGGCCCAGACCCCGGAACGAGCGTCGCGATGACCCGATTCGCGCGGTTCCCGACCCAGGGGGCCGGGAACCGCCGCAATGGTGGAGGCGGGGGGACAGTGACCCACGGCTTTCACCGTGGCCTGGACTATGCCTTCACCCGCTAGGCGCGGGTGCGGAGCGTGTTATCCGGCGCGTAACTGCTGCGCCGGATCCTAGTGCCCGCCCGGGGCTTTCCGCCCTCGGCGGGTCTATGAGTCTCTAGAGGGCAGGCCTGAAGTTGGCCTTCTTCCTACCCCTCGGCGTTGCCATGGCGTCTTCCGGGGAAGGCGCCGTCAGGTTTCACCGATGTGAGCCCCGTTGTCAGCCGGACCTCGCGGCCCGGCGCGACCCTTGATCGAACCCCCGTCCGTAAGTCCTAGACTTCAGGATCTACGTACGTAGCTCTCTCTTTGGTTCTCGCGCCGCGCTACCCGAGGAGCAGGGAAGACGCTGCGCCAGCGATCAGTGACTCTTAACGTACCGGCCTGCTCGCATCGCCGGCGCGCGATCCTGTGAACGCGTCCCCTGATTCAGTCGCACAGGCACGAACTGGTCAGAGGTCAGCTGCGTTTAGGCAGCTAGAGCGTAGTTGTCGTCGTTGGCAACTATGATTTGCAGCAGGTATTAACGAGGGAGACTGCAGCCTCGGTACGCCCCTGAAGGTTCGCAACCCACGTCGAAACCGGTCGCCCCCTTCACGAGCCTCGCGAGCATACCTCATGGGGCCGCGCGCGGGCGGCGTCAAGCACCGAACTGTCGCCCCGACGCCACGGTTTTTCCTCGCGCAGGGCTTTCAGGTATGGTTGCGCACCGTTTGACTTAACGAGCGCACCAGGGATGGTTTCGATGCGGCGACTGACGACGGCGGCCCTGCTCGGATGCTTGGCCTTCACCGGGGCCGCGTGGGCGGACGAGCCGCCGCCCTACGAGGGCGACCCGAACTGGTCGATGCGCGCGCTCGCCGGCTACACCAAGACCGGCGGCAATACCGACAACAGCTCCGCCAACGGGCTCTTCCATGTCGCGCACTTGATGGGCAACTGGAAGGTGTTGTTCGGCATGGAGGCTCTGTACGGGACGACCAAGGGCGAGACCACCTCGCAGTCCATCGCCGTGCACGCCCAGGCCAATTACAACTTCACGCCCAAGCTCTACTGGTATGTGGGTGCCGGCTATCTGGGCGACCGCTTCTCGGGCTTCGCGTACCAGGATGCGGTCAAGTCAGGCGTCGGCTACCAGCTCTACGACACCGACGCCACCAAGCTCACCGTTCAGGGCGGCGTCGGCTACCTGTGGCTGCGCAAGGAATACCTGGTGAAGGACGCCGTCGGCGGCGTCACCGAACGGCTCGACTTCGACCCGAACACGGGTATCCCGTACGAGGCGCAGCACAGCGTGGCGTTCGACGGTGCCGTTACTTTCGAGCACAACTTCAATCAGTACACCAAGCTCCTCGCCGGCGTCGCGGTGCTCGCGAGCAGTGACAACACGCTCACCACCGCCAATATCGCGCTGCAGGTCAAGATGTCGAACCGCCTGGCGCTCGCGGCCGGCTATCAGCTCATCAATAACAGCAGCCCGCCGGCCAACTCGGGTCACCGCGACACGCTGACGACCCTCAGCCTCGTCTACGACATGAAGAACCCGAAGCTCGCGCCGGAGTGAGTCTCAGCCGCGCCGCAGCACCCGCGCCTTGTCGCGCTGCCAGTCGCGCTCCTTCTCCACCGCGCGCTTGTCGTGCTGCTTCTTGCCCTTGGCGAGGCCGACGGCGAGCTTGGCGCGCCCGTGCTTCCAGTACAGCTCGAGCGGCACGAGCGTGTAGCCGCGCCGCTCCACCGCGCCGATGAGGCCGGCGAGCTCGGCGTGCTTGAGGAGGAGCTTGCGGGTGCGCACCGGGTCGGGCGTCACGTGGGTCGAGGCCGAGGCGAGCGGGGAGAGGTGCGCGCCGATCAGGAAGGCCTCCCCGTTGCGCAGATACACGTAGGCCTCCTTCAGCTGCGCGCGCCCGGCGCGCATCGCCTTCACCTCCCATCCCTGCAGGGAGAGCCCGGCCTCGTAGCGTTCCTCGATGAAGTAGTCGAACCGCGCCTTGCGGTTCTCGGCGATCAGTCGCGGGGTCTGTTCGGGTTGGGCCATGTTGCGGCTAATGGGACAATGCGCCGATGCGACAGGTCAAGCGCTCGGCGCTCGTCAGCCAGCCCCCGGGCAGGTTGTATGGGCTCATCAACGACATCGAGAGTTATCCGCAGTTCCTGCCCTGGTGCACGCACGCACGGGTGCTGACGCGCTCGCCGCAGGAGATCGTGGCCACCATCGGCGTGCGCCAGGGGCCGCTCGAGGGCGAATTCACGACGCGCAACATCCTGAGCCCGGAGAAGGGGATCCGCATGCAGCTCGTCAGCGGACCGTTTCGCACCCTGGACGGGGAGTGGCTCCTCACCCCGGTCGATGCCAACGGCTGTCGCGTGGAGTTCACGGTCCGCTTCGCCTTCAAGAACCGCCTCACCGGCGCGCTCTTCGAGCCGCTGTTCGAGAAGACCGTGGGCTCACTCGTCGACGCCTTCGTCAGGCGCGCGCGCGAGACAGCGTGAGCCGCTCCTCCAAGCGGTGCGTGGTCGCGTTCGCGACGCGCGAGCGTCAGTACCTGTGGCCGCTTGAGCTGCCGCTCTCGGCCACCATCGCCGAGGCGATCGCGGCCGCGCGCGCCCTGGCCGGCGCGGCCGAGAGCAGCGGGGTGCCCTGGGGCACGGCGGCGGTCGGCGTGTTCGGTGAGCCGCGTGCACGCGCGGAGGTGTTCGCGGACGGGGACCGCATCGAGCTCTACCGCGAGCTGGCGCGCGATCCGCGCGAGCGGCGTCGCGAGCAGGTGGCGCGCGCGCGGGGCGCGCGCTCCTAGATCTT
>DATBBQ010000161.1:0-6004 GCA_036270915.1 Steroidobacteraceae bacterium | reverse complement strand
CGCGACCGCGGCATCGATGACCTCATCCGCCCGGGCGAGCGTCGGCGCCTCCTCCTGGCGCAGCACCGGATTGCTGCCCATGAGCCAGAGTATCTCGAGCGCGGTGCGCAGCGACGGCGGCTCGCTCTGGTACTCGCCGTTCGCCCAGGCCGGATCGTTGCGGATGGCGTCGATGGCCGCGCGCCGCCAGACGCGGTTGCGGCCCGAGATCTGCGTCGGCAGGCACCCGAGCGGCATGAGCGCATCCATGTACTTGGGATGCAGCTCGCCCCACATCCAGGTGTGCATGCCGCCCATCGAGGTGCCCATGATGAGGCGCGCATGGTTCACCTTCAGCCCCTGGGTGAGCAGGCGATACTCTGCCTCGATCATGTCGCGGTAGCCGTAGCGCGGGAAGTGCGCGTGCAGGCCGTCACTCGGCTTGCTCGAGTGGCCGTGCCCGATGTCATCGGGCAGCACGATGAAGTACTTCGTGGCATCGAGCAGCTGCCCGGGGGCGAACAGCTCGCCGGCGAACTCCGCGCGCACCAGGCTGCCGCCGTTGCCGCCGGTGCCGTGCATGACGAGCACCGCGTTGCGCACGACGCCCTTGGCATCGGTACGCGGCGTACCGAAGGTGCGGTAGTGGATGCGCAGCTCCGGGAGCGTCTCGCCCGAGGTGAACTTGAAGTTCTTGATGCTGAAGTCGCCCTCGGCGGGCGCCGGATAGTCCGCCGCCGCGAACGAGGGCTCGGGGTCGAGGAGCATGGTCACCCCCAGGACGAGCGCCGCGGCGCCCAGCTTGGCCGTGATGCTCATGTACTCACGCTGCGCACCCAGGCGTCGATCACGTTCTGCAGCACCGACAGTGGCATGGGCGCGGCGGTCAGCCCGGCGTCGTGGAAATCGCGGATGTCGAACTTGGCGCCGAGGCGGCGCCTGGCATCCTCGCGCAGCTTCAGCCAGTGGGTCTGACCCACCTTGTAGCTCGTCGCCTGGCCCGGCCACGTGCAGTAGCGCTCGACCTCGGAGGTCATCGAGGCGCGGTTGTCGCCGGTAGTCGCCACCATGTAGTCGATCGCCTGCTCGCGGCTCCAGCCCTGGGTGTGCAGGCCCGTGTCGACGACGCAGCGCCCGGCGCGGAAGATCGCGCCCTGCAGCATCCCGAGCCGCCCCAGCGGGTCGTTGTCGTAGAGGCCCATCTCGTCGCACAGCTGCTCGGCATACAGCGCCCAGCCTTCCGTGTTAGCGGAGAAGCCGCCGCCCGCCTTGCGAATCAGGGGCAGGTTGGGCAGCTCGAGCACCATCGCCAGCTGGAAGTGGTGCCCGGGCGCGGCTTCGTGGTGCACGAGTGTGGGCAGTGCCCAGCGCGGCAGCTCGTTCGTGTCGCGCAGGTTGATCCAGAAGGTGCCGGGCCGGGAGCCGTCGAGCGCGGGGATCTGGTAGTAGCCTCCCGGCGCACCCGCCTGCGTGTATTCCGGGACGCGGCGAATCTCCACCGGCGCCTTCGGCAGGATGCGGAAATACTTCGGCAGGTGGGGCTGCAGGTCCTTCAGCAGCCCGTTGCAGTAGTCCAGGATCTGCTCGCGCCCCGCGTCGGTGTTCGGGAAGAGGTACTTCGGGTCCTTGGAGAGCGCCTGCACGCGCTCGGCCACCGTGCCGCTCGTCTTGCCCTCCTGGCGCAGCAGCGCGTCCATCCGTGCGTTGAGCTCCTTGGCCTGCTCGAGTCCAAGCTGGTGCACCTGTTCGGGGGTCATCTGCGTCGTGGTCGATTGCCGCAGCGCGACCGCGTAGAACTGCGCGCTCTGCGGCAGACGACCGATGCCCGCATCGTGCACGGCGTGGCCCTTGAGATCAGCGAGCACCTTCGCCTGCCGGTCGAGCGCGGGGTAGACCTCGGTGGCGACGATGCGCGCGGCCTGCGCGCCGTAGTCGCCGGTGAGACCGAGCTTCGCCGTGCGCCCCGCGATCGAGGTACTCATGATCGAATCCGACGCAGAGGCACTGCGCAGGGTCTGCATCTGTTCGAGCGTGCGCTCGAGGATGAAGTCCGGCGGGACTACCCGAAGTCCCGCGTCGTGGCGCACCCGCTCGCTCTCCTGGTCGAGGACTACCGCGAAGGCCTGCAGCCGTGCCAGGTAGGCCTCGGCGTCCTCGCGGTTGGCGATCTTGTGCTGTTTGTCCAGGAAGGTCGGCACTTCCTGGTACGAGCCGGTCAGCTGACTCACCACGTACGGTCGCGTGAGGTCGCCGTAGGCGAACGGATCGAGCCGCGAAACCGTCACCATCTGGAACTCGACGGTGTCGTAGTTGGCGACGTCGGCGCCCTGCAGCGCGGAGCGCGGAAAGCCCTGCAGGCGCTTGAGGCGCGAGGCGTTCTCGAGCTTCGCCTGGTGCTGACGCTCGAGCGAGGCATCGTTGAGCTTCGAGCGCGCCCAGGCGTATTTGCCGGTGTCCAGCCCGAGGGTCGTGAGCTGCTGGGGGTTCTTCTCCAGGCGCTCGTCCATGAAGACGTCGAAGAGCGCGTTCAGGCGCGCGGTGGTCTCCGATGGCGCGGGAATGTTGGCGAGCGCGCGCTCCCGAAGCGCGCCGAGCACGCTCAGGGCGATCAGGGATCCGGCGCTGCCGAGAAACTGACGGCGATCAATCACTGCAAGGGACTCCTTATACACAGGTGACCGGCGCCGGCACGCCCGCTTCCCAGCGGGCGGCGGCGCCGGTCGGTTCGGCCGTGAACGGCCCTAACCCTGACGCCATCCTCAGGCGGCGAGCGTGCCCTTCGCCTTCGCGGAGTGCGTGGCAATCAGATCCATGAGGGCCGGAGACAGACAGTCGTAGGGCTCGAGCTTGAGCTCCCTCAGGCGCGAGCGCACTTCGCCCATGCGCGCCGGCGGGAAGCCCGACTCGATGATCGAGGAAACGAAGGCGGCGAACTCCGGCGCCGACCAGCCGGCGTCCTTGGAGAGCTCCGTGTGCACGAAGTCAAAGCCGTGGAAGGGGTGCCCCTTGTTCTCGATCCGTCCGTACAGGTGCGTGCCGCATCCGCTACAGGCGTAGCGCTGGATGGGGGCCTTCTCGTCGACGATCTTGAGCTTGTTGCCGTTCGCCGTGACGGAGAGGTTGTCGCGCCCGATCACCGCCACCTGGGAGAAGAGCGCACCCTGGGGTTTCCAGCACTTGGTGCAGCCGCACACGTGGTTGAACGCCGTGTTGCCCTTGAGGCTCACCGTGACCGGTGCAGAGGTGCACTTGCAGGTGAGCGTGCCGCCGGCGAAATCGGTCTTTCCGGCTTTGACGCCGCCGTCGACGGCCGGATGAATGTTCACTGCCATGATGTTCTCCTGGTTCGCGTTTGTGCACGGGCGTCTCAGGCCGCCGCAGGCACGGCCCGTGGCGCCCTCAGAAAGTAACCACCGAGCGGATCGACTCGCCCTTGTGCATGAGATCGAAGGCGTCGTTGATCTTCTCGAGCGGCATCACGTGCGTGATGAGATCGTCGATGTTGATCTTCTTGTCCATGTACCAGTCGACGATCTTGGGCACGTCCGTGCGGCCGCGGGCGCCGCCGAAGGCGGTGCCCTTCCACACCCGGCCCGTCACCAGCTGAAAGGGGCGGGTCTTGATCTCCTGGCCGGCGCCTGCGACGCCGATGATGACTGACACACCCCAGCCGCGGTGACAGCACTCGAGCGCCTGCCGCATGAGATCGACGTTGCCGACGCACTCGAAGCTGTAGTCGGCACCGCCGTCGGTGAGGGCGACGAGGTGCTGCACGAGGTCGCCGCCGGCCTCCTTGGGGTTCACGAAGTGGGTCATGCCGAAGCGCTCGGCGAGCGCCTTGCGGCGCGGGTTGACGTCCACGCCGATGATCTTGTTCGCCCCCACCAGGCGCGCGCCCTGGATGACGTTCAGGCCGATGCCGCCGAGGCCGAAGACGACCACGTTCGCCCCGGGCTCGACCTTGGCGGTATTGATGACCGCGCCGATGCCGGTCGTAACGCCGCAGCCGATGTAGCAGACCTTCTCAAAGGGCGCGTCCTCGCGGATCCTGGCGAGCGCGATCTCGGGCAGGACGGTGAAGTTGGAGAAGGTCGAGCAGCCCATATAGTGATGCACCATTTCCGCGCCGATCGAGAAACGGCTCGTGCCGTCGGGCATGACGCCCTTGCCCTGGGTGGCGCGGATCGCGGTGCATAAGTTGGTCTTGCGCGACAGGCAGGACTTGCACTGCCGGCACTCGGGCGTGTAGAGCGGGATGACGTGATCGCCCTTCTTCACCGAGGTCACCCCGGGACCCACGTCGACGACGATCCCGGCGCCCTCGTGGCCGAAGATCACGGGAAACAGACCCTCGGGATCGGCGCCCGAACGGGTGAATTCGTCGGTGTGGCAGACCCCGCTCGCGCGGATTTCGACGAGCACCTCACCCGCCTTCGGGCCCGCAAGCTCAGCCGTGACGACCTCGAGCGGTTTGCCCGCAGCATACGCAATCGCAGCCTTGGTCTTCATGCCGGTCCCCGTCTGTGGTTCCGCGTGAGCGAGCCCCAAAGTTTAACCGTGCGGGCGGCAATTTCATAAAGGGCTTGTCAGGACGCGACCTGTCGGGCAGACAATGTCTCAAGAAAGGCGAAGCCCCGGTGCGAGGAGCGCAGGCATGGCGGACACGGTATTCGGGCGGATCATTCGCGGGGAGATTCCCTGCCACCGGGTGTACGAGGACGAGTGGGTTCTCGCCTTCCTCGACATCAACCCCTTGAGCCACGGACACACGCTGGTCGTGCCGAAGGAAACGGCCGAGACGATGGAAACACTCTCGGAGGAGTCGGCCGCTGCCCTCGGGCGCGTCCTGCCCAGGTTGTGCCGCGCGGTCATCCGCGCAACCGGCGTCACGCAGTACAACCTTCTCGAGAACAACGGCAGCCTGGCGCACCAGGCGATTCCACACGTGCACTTCCATATCATTCCGAAACCCAACGCCCGCGAGGGCCTCGGGATCGGCTGGCCGCAGCAGACTCTGGACCCGAAGGCCGGCGCGGCGCTGGCGGAGAGCCTGCGCGTCGCCCTTGCCCAGGAGCGCACCCCCCCCGGTTCCTGAACTTCGGGCATCGCCGCGGCCCGAAGGGCCATCGTGTGCCCTGATGGGAGCCACCCTCACGCCGCGTCGCGGTCACCGCGGCAGGTGCGCGCGGACGCAGCGCGTGGCCAGGCGCCATCGTCGGCATGACGCCGCCTGCGTCGACCCGGCGCCTGGCGGCGATCGCGTGCGTCGCGCTCGCGCATTTCCTGGCCATCGGAGTCCCCCTTTCACTCACACGACTCCGCGAGCCCGCCCCTCCCTCAGCGGGTGAATCACTGCTCCTCCTCGTCTGCCGGGCGCGGTCCGGGAAGCCACCGGCCCGCCGGTACCGACACGCGCGGCCCCGTGACGCCCGCGACGCGCATCCGCGGCGCGCATCGAGCCCCTCGCGCAGGGGAACGCTGGTGCACCTCAGCGAGCGCTGCGCGATTGGCCTCTTCTTCTTGATCCCGGTCGCGGCTGCGCTCTGGGCAGGATTCCGGTACGCGGCGATCTCTTTGACGCGATACACCTGCGTTGGCGGAGTGGAAAGCCTGGTACCTGGCACGAGGCGTCTCAAGGGAACCGCGACTAGCCTTGCCGCTTGCCCCCGCTGCTTGTAGAATGCGCGGCCCTCCTGGTGCGGGGTGGAGCAGTCTGGCAGCTCGTCGGGCTCATAACCCGAAGGTCGCAGGTTCAAATCCTGCCCCCGCTACCATCGATCCTTGCATGAGAGCCGGGAGCCGCGCGAAGTAACGCGACGGCTACACCCTGCTCGCTGTACAGCCGGATTTCCCGCTCATCCGCCTCGACGGTCACGATGCCGACGTGCGCCGCGATCTCTTGCCGCGCGCGTGCCATGTCGCCCGCAGCCAATGTGCGCTCAAGCTGGTCGATCGCCCGCGCAGCCCGCGCGGGCAGGTCGGCGAGGAGACGCGTGACGTCCCCCAACGGCTCGGAATGCCTTGG
>DATBBQ010000160.1:0-12698 GCA_036270915.1 Steroidobacteraceae bacterium | reverse complement strand
GCGGCTCTTCTGGCGCATGCTGATCGGGCGGGTGTCGCTCAAGAATCTGAGCGGGCCGCTGTCGATCGCGCAGTTTGCCGGCGAGTCCGCGCACGCCGGTACGGCGTCCTTCCTCAGCACGCTCGTCCTGCTTTCCCTGTCCCTTGGTTTCCTCAACCTGCTGCCGATTCCCATTCTGGATGGCGGTCAGATCGTCTTTCAGCTGGTGGAGTGGCTCAAGGGCAGCCCGCTCTCGGAGCGGGCCCAGATCCTTGGTCAGCAGGTTGGCATCGCCCTGCTCATCGTTCTGATGGGTGTCGCGCTATACAACGATATTGCGCGCCAGTTCAGTTGATCGTGACATCACGGGCCGGCAGCGGCGGCCCGCGCAAGTCCGTCGGGGCGCCAGAGCCCGGCGTCCAGATAATGCAGTGCGAGAGTTTGCAGACGCGCCCGGAGGCGCACACAGAGAGATGTTGGTGACCGGAGCATGAAGACGCGTATCGCCCTCGCCGGGTTGCTGCTGGCCCTGCGATGTATGCTGGCGTGCGCGCAAAGCGTCGAGCCGCCGCCGCCGCCGGCCTTGCCTGCCTCGGCGTCCGATTTCACCGTCGGCGACATCCGCATCGAGGGTCTGCAGCGCGTCTCTGAGGGCACGGTCTACAACTATCTGCCCGTCAACATCGGCGATCACCTCACGCCGCAGCGCGTCAAGGAAGCGATTCGCGCGCTCTACACCACCGGCTTCTTCCGCGACGTGCAGATGCGTCGGGACGGTACCACGCTCGTCGTCGTAGTCCTCGAGCGTCCCTCGATCGAGAGCTTCGAGATCACCGGCAACAAGGACATCAAGACCGAGGACCTGCAGAAGTCGCTGCGCGGCGTCGGCCTGGCGGCCGGCAAGACCTTCGACCGCTCGGTGCTCGAGGACGTCACGCAGTACCTCACCGACCAGTACTTCGCGCGCGGCAAGTACGGCGTCAAGATCGACACCAAGGTCGAGGAGGAGTCGGGGAATCGCGTGAAGATCAAGATCGACATTCACGAGGGCAACCGCGCCAAGATCCGCGAGATCAACATCGTCGGTAACACCACTTACCCCGATAAGTACATCCTCGACAGCCTCGAGCTGAAGACTCCCAACTGGCTGTCCTGGTACAAGCAGGACGACCGTTACTCGCGCGACTCCCTGCAGGGAGACCTGGAGAAGCTGCGCAATTTCTACATGGATCGCGGTTACGCGAACTTCGAGATCCAGTCGACGCAGGTGGAGATCGCCCCGGAGAAGGATGACATCTTCATCACGGTGAACATCAGCGAAGGGGCCGTCTACACGGTCTCGACGGTGAAGCTCGCCGGGACCTTCGTCGTGCCGCAGCAGGACCTCGAGCACCTACTGCTCGTCCACCCCGGCGACATCTTCAACCGCAAGCTGATCACCACCTCCCAGGAGCTCATGCAGAATCGCATGGGGCGCGACGGCTACGCGTTCGCCAAGGTCGAGCCGGTGCCGACCGCGGATAACGCCAACCACACGGTCTCGCTCACCTTCTTCGTCGACCCGGGCAATCGCGTGTACATCCGCAACATCAGCTTCACGGGCACCAACCGCATCAACGACGAGGTGTTGCGGCGCGAGATGCGCCTGCTCGAGGGCGGCTGGCTGTCCAATACCGCGCTCGAGCGCTCCAAACAGCGCATCCAGCGCCTGCCGTACGTGAAGACGGTGGACTTCGAGACCACGCCGGTCCCCGGCGCTCCCGACCTCGTTGACGTCAACTACAAGATCGAGGAGGGCCCGGCGTCGCAGCTCTCGGGCGGCATAGGCTACTCGGAGACCTACAAGTTCCAGCTGAACGGCAGCTATGCCGACTCGGATTTCCTCGGTACGGGGCAGCGCGTCGCCATCAACCTGAACGGTGGCGCCTTCAACAAGGTGTACACGATCCAGCACACAAACCCGTACACCAACGTCGACAACCTGCAGCGCACCGAGTCGATCAGCTACAGCGACCTGACACAGTTCGTCTCGTCGTCGTCCAACTTCTCCTCGCGCACCATAAGCCTCGGGCCCACCTGGGCCTACCCGGTGGCCGAGACCCAGTACCTGCGCTTCGGACTCGCGTACACCGCCGCGCAGTTGCTCACTAACTCGCTGAGCAGTGCCGAGCAGTCCCAGCAATGGGTGCAGCAGAACGGCAACTCGAACACGCGCCTGGCGCACGACGACGCGAGCAACAACCTCTTCGTGTTCTACGGCACCGACTTCCGGACGCTCGAGGCGATCATGGGCTGGGACTGGGACACCCGCAACCGCACGCTGTTTGCCGACCATGGCATGCGCCAGAACCTCTCACTCTCGGTCACCATCCCGATCAGCAACGTGCAGTACTGGATCGCGAACTACCAGTTCATCAGGTACGTGCCGCTGATACGCCACTTCACCTACTCCTTCTTGTTCAGCGCCGACTACGGTGGCCCCTTCGGCAGCACCACGTCCATCCCGCCCTACCGGCAGTTTTTCGGCGGCGGCCCGGACTCGGTGCGCGGCTTTCAGGAGAGCCGCCTCGGGCCGAAGGACCAGTTCGGCAACCCTTACGGCGGCAACTTTCGCCTGGTCTCGCAGAACGAGCTGATCTTCCCCATGCCCGGCAAGTATGCACAGACCGCACGGGTCAGCCTGTTCTTCGACATCGGCAACGTGTTCTACACCAGCGACCGGATCAAGTTCTACGGTCCCGACAACACCACGCCCCAGAGCTACAAGTTCGACGGCTTCGATTCCCTCAAGCGTTCGGTCGGCGTCGCCGTGCAGTGGCTCGCGCCCCTGGGGCTCTTCCGCTTCAGCTTCGGGATCCCGCTGAACGTCAAGCGCGGTAACGGGATTACCTCCTGGGGCGACCAGACCGAGGGCTTCCAGTTCTCGGTCGGCAACGCGTTCTGATAGGGGTCCGACGCGCCCCGCGGCAGCAAAAGAAGCAACCTCCCGGGCCCGTTCTACGCGATACTAAGAAATTAGGCCCGGCCAGCAGAAATGGGGCGGGCGCTCACACACCGTCAGTTACGAGGTAGGTAGTTCCGTGAAGCGTTTGAGCAGCAGCAAGGTGGCGCTTTGGACCATCATGGCGGGAGCAGCACTGCTCGCCCTGCCGGCCTGGGCGGCCGAATCGAAGATCGCGATCGTCGACTTCCAGAAGCTCGGCGAGGAGTCCCCGCAGGGCAAGGCCGTCGCTGAATCAATGCGCGCCGAGTTCGCGCCACGCCAGCGCACGCTCGAGGCGCAGCAGCAGTCTCTGAAGGCGAAACAGGACAAGCTGCAGAAGGACGGCGCCACCATGTCCGAGGAACAACGCAACCGCGCCGAGAAGGACCTCCGGGACGGCGCACGTGACTTCGAGCGCGCGCGCGGGGAATTCCAGGACGACGTGAGCGCGCGGCGCAACGAGGAGATGTCGCGACTGCAGCGAATGCTCATCGACGAGGTGCGCACCTACGCCAAGGCCCAGAACTACGACCTGGTGCTGAGCGCCGAGGTGGTGGTGTACGCCGGGCAGCCGTACGACATCACCCCGGCGATCCTCAGCGCCATGCAGGCCAAGGGCGCGGCCTCACCGGCGCGGCAGCCGGCGGCGCCGATGCCGAAGCCGCAGCCGGCGGCGCCGATGCCGAAGCCGCAGCCGAAGTAAGCGCCTCGGCGCCGCCTCGCGGTGACGGCCGTGTCGCTATCGCTCGGGGAACTGGCCGTGCGCTTCGGCTGCGAGCTGCGCGGCGATCCCGACGCACGCGTCACGGGCGTGGCGACCCTCGCCAACGCCGCGCCGGGCACGCTCGCCTTTCTCGCCAACCCCCTGTACCGCAGCCAGCTGCCGGCGACGCGCGCCACGGCCGTCGTGCTGAGTGGCGACGTGGCGGGCGAGTGCCGGACGGCGGCGCTGGTGTGCCCGAACCCCTACGCCACATACGCCCGGATGGCTGCCCTGCTGCACCCGCCCGCACCGCTCGTCCCGGGCGTGCACCCCCGGGCCGTGGTAGCGGCGGATGCCCGCATCGATCCGAGCGCCGAAGTGGGCGCGCTGGCGGTCATCGGCGCAGGCGTCACGATCGGTGCACGCTGCTTCGTCGGGCCGCATTGCGTGCTCGAGCGCGGCGTCACGCTCGATTCTGACGTGCGGCTCGTGGCGCGCGCGACTCTCGGGCCCGGCGTGCAGCTCGGCGCGCGCACCATCGTGCAGCCGGGCGCGGTGATCGGCGGCGATGGCTTCGGCTTCGCACCCGAGCGCGGCACCTGGCTCAAGGTGCCGCAGGTCGGTTCGGTGCGCGTGGGCGCGGACGTCGAGATCGGCGCGAACACCACGATCGACCGGGGCGCGATCGGGGACACGGTGATCGAGGAGGGCGCGAAGCTCGATAACCTCATACAGATAGCTCACAACGTGCACGTCGGTGCGCATACCGCGATCGCCGCCTGCGTCGGAATCTCCGGCAGCACCACGATCGGCAAGCGCTGCATGATCGGCGGTATGGCCGGCTTTGCCGGTCATATCAACATCGCCGACGACGTCGTGATCACCGGGGGCGCGGCGATCACCCGCTCCATCGAGCGCGCCGGCGTATACTCCAGCCGGATCCCGTTCGAGGAAGTGCACACCTGGCGGCGGCTGGTCGCACACTTCAAGCGCCTTGCTACGCTCGCCGCCCGCGTGCGTAAGCTCGAACGGGCCGCGCGCAGCTCCGAGCCGGAAGATGCCGATGAGTGAAGCCCTGCAACTGGACATGCCGGCGATCCTCGAGCGCCTGCCGCACCGTTATCCCTTCCTGCTCGTCGATCGGGTGCTCGAATTGCGCCGCGGCGAGAGCATTCGCGCGCTGAAGAACGTCACCTACAACGAGCCGTTCTTTCCCGGTCACTTTCCCGGGCGCCCGGTGATGCCCGGCGTCATGATCATCGAGGCGCTGGCCCAGGCGGCCGGCATTCTCTGCTTCGTCACCGGGGACGTGATTCCCGATCACACCACGCGCTTTTACTTCGTCGGCATCGACGATGCGCGCTTTCGCCGCCCGGTGGTGCCCGGGGATCAGCTGCTGCTCACCGCGCAGCTCGAGCGCTCGCTGCGCGGCATCTGGCGCTTCTCGACCGTGGCGCTGGTCGGGGACCAGGAGGTCGCGCACGCGCAGATGATGGTCGCGCCGCAGAGTTCCAAGTGATCGACCCGCGTGCCGTCGTCTCGACAGACGCCGCCCTCGGCGAGGGCGTCTCGGTGGGAGCCTTCAGCGTCATCGGCCCGCAGGTCACGATCGGCGCGCGCACGCGCATCGAACCGCACGCGATGATCGGCGGCCCGACGCGCATCGGGGCCGACAACCACATCTTCTCCTTCGCGGCGATCGGCGGTCCGCCGCAGGACAAGAAGTACCGCGGCGAGCCGACGCGGCTCGAGATCGGCGACCGTAATGTCTTCCGCGAGAGCTGCACCATGAATCGCGGCACCGCGGGAGGGACCGGCGTCACGCGCATCGGCGACGACAACCTGTTCATGGCCTACTCGCACGTCGCGCACGACTGCCAGATCGGCAACCAGACCGTGTTCGCCAACTGTGCCTCACTCGCCGGGCACGTGGAGGTCGGCGACTGGGTCATCATCGGCGGGCTGTCGGCGGTGCACCAGTTCGCGAAGATCGGCGCGCACGCATTCCTCGGCGGCGGCACGATCCTCTCGCGCGACGTGCCGCCCTACGTCATGGTGAACGGTAACCCCGCGCTTCCGCACACCGTCAACGCCGAAGGCCTCAAGCGTCGCGGCTTCAGCGAGGAGCAGATCCGCGTCATCCGCGACGCCTACCGCATCCTCTACCGCTCGGAGCTGAAACTCACCGACGCGGTGGCACGCCTGGAGCAGCTCGCCCAGGCGCACGACGTCATCCGACCGTTCGTCGACTTCATCCACGGCTCCACGCGCAGCCTGGTGCGATGAACGGCGCGGGCGCTGCGCCGCAGCCCGCGCGCACCCTGCGGGTCGGGATCGTTGCGGGCGAGCACTCCGGTGACACCCTGGGCGCCGCGCTGATCGACGCCTTGCGCGCGCGCGTACCGCACGCCGAGTTCTTCGGCGTCGCGGGCCCTAAGATGCAGGCCGCCGGCTGCGAGCGCTGGGCATCGTCCGAGGAACTCGGCGTCATGGGGCTCGCCGAGGTGCTCTCGCACCTGCCGCGGCTGCTGCGCCTGCGCGCGGCGCTTCTCGTGCGCTTCCGGGCGGCGCGCCCCGACGTATTCGTCGGCATCGACTCCCCGGAGTTCAACCTGCGCCTCGCGCGCGGCCTCAAGACCGCCGGCATCCGGACCGTGCAGTACGTGAGCCCGCAGGTGTGGGCGTGGCGGCGGGGCCGGGTGCGCACGATCGGCACCGCCTGTGACCTGGTACTGTGCCTGCTGCCCTTCGAGACCCAGTTCTACGAGGCGCACGGCGTGCGCTCCGAGTTCGTCGGCCATCCGCTGGCCGACGAGATCCCGCTCGTATCCGACAAGGCCGCGGCGCGCGCGGCGCTCGGGCTCGCCTCCGACGCACCCCTCGTCGCACTCTTGCCCGGCAGCCGCCTCGACGAGGTCAAGCGCCTCGCCGGGCCCTTTGCCCGGGCCGCCAGCCTGATCCGTGCCCGCCGACCCGAGTTTCGCTTCGTAGCGCCGATGGCCTCACCGCTTACTCGTGAGGCCTTCGCGAGGGAAATCGCGCAACTGCCTGCGGCGACAGACATTCATCTCATCGACGGGCAGGCACAGCGGGCGCTCGCCGCCTGCGACGCGGCGATCGTCGCCTCCGGCACGGCGGCGCTGGAGACGCTCCTCACCGGCCGGCCCATGGTGGTCGCCTACCGGGCGAGTACCCTGACGGCCTTTCTGGTGCGCGCCATGGGCCTCGTCAAGGTGCGATACTTTTCCCTGCCGAACCTGCTCGCGGGCCGGAGCGTGGTGCCGGAGCTCCTGCAGGAGCAGGTGACCGGGCCTGCGCTCGCCGAGGCGCTGCTCAACGAGCTCGAGGATCCGCAGCACGTGGCCGAACTGGTCAGCGAATTCACCGCCATCCACCGTACCCTGCGCTGCGGTGGCGCCGCGCGCGCGGCCGAGGCGATCCTGGCGTGCCTGCCGGGGGCATCCTCCGGCGGCGGGGAGCAGCACGTTGCGCCGCGCTGAAGGGGTCAATTGGGCGCGCGTCGCCGGAGTCGACGAGGCCGGGCGCGGGCCGCTCGCGGGACCGGTGGTCGCGGCGGCGGTGATCCTCGATCCGAAGCGTCGTATTCGCGGCCTCGCCGACTCCAAGGTCCTCAGTCCGGTCGAGCGCGCGCGTCTTGCGCCCATCATCCGTGCGCGCTCGCTCGCCTGGGCGGTCGGCTGGGCCGACCGCGACGAGATCGACAGCCTGAACATCCTGCAGGCGACCTTCCTCGCCATGCGCCGGGCGCTGCTCGCCCTGCCGGTTACCCCGACGCACGTGCGCGTCGACGGCAACCGCTGCCCGTGCCTGACCGACCTGTCGTTCGGCTGCACACTCGAGGCGATCGTCGCGGGCGATGCGCGCGTCGCGGCGATCAGTGCCGCCTCGATCCTCGCCAAGACCTACCGTGACGCGCTCATGGAGGCGCTCGACAGCTGCTATCCGGGCTTCGCCCTGGCCGTGCACAAGGGCTACGCCACCCCGGCGCACCTCGAGGCGCTGCGCGTGCGCGCACCCTCGCCGCTGCATCGCCGCTCCTTCAGCCCGGTGTGCGTCGCGGCCGAGGAGGTTCTGACGATGTTCGACTACGAGCTCGAGGCTGCCTGCCTCGAGGCCGAGGAATAGTCGCGAAGTCATGGCCCAGGGGTTCGTACACCTGCGCGTGCACACTGAGTACTCCCTCAGTGACAGTGTCGTGCGCATTCCCGAGCTCATCTCCGAGGTCGCAGCGTGTGGCATGCCCGCGGTCGCGGTCTCGGACCAGAACAACCTCTTCGCGATGGTCAAGTTCTACAGCGAGGCGCTCAAGGCCGGCGTCAAGCCGCTCGTGGGCGTCGACCTTCTGGTGCGCGAGGAGGGCGAGCGCGCGGCGCCCTCGCGCCTGACGCTCCTGTGTCAGTCGCAGGCCGGCTACCGCAATCTCTCGCGGCTGGTGAGCCGCGCCTATCTCGAGGGCCAGGAGCGCGGTGTGCCGCGCATCGAGCGTGGCTGGCTCACGCTCGAGAATCTCTCCGGGCTGATCGCGCTCTCCGGCGCGAGCGAGGGTGACGTCGGGCGCGCGCTCGTCAACGGCAAGGAGGCCGACGCCGAGCGCGCCCTGGACGCCTGGCTGCGGTTCTTCCCGAACCGCTTCTACCTCGAGCTGCAGCGCCTCGGGCGCCCGTTCGAGGAGTCTTACATCACCGGCGCGGTCGCGCTCGCGGCGCGCCGCGGCGTGCCGGTCGTCGCCACCAACGACGTGCGCTTCCTCAGGCAGGACGAGTTCGAGTCCCACGAGGCGCGCGTGTGCATCCATGACGGCACGCTGCTCGCCGACCCCGGCCGGGTCCGCCGCTATACGCGCCAGCAGTACCTGCGCAGCGCGCAGGAGATGGCGGCCTTGTTCGCCGACGTCCCCGAAGCGCTCGCCAACACGGTGGAGATCGCCCGCCGCTGCAGCCTGACGCTCAAGCTCGGCGAGGCGCGCCTGCCGCAGTACGCGGTGCCCGAAGGGCTCACGACCGAGCAGTTCCTGCGCGAGGAGGCGCGCGCGGGTCTCGCGGCGCGCTTTGCCGGCGCGCCGGTCGCCGACGGCTACGGTGCGCGCCTCGCGAGCGAGCTCGACGTCGTGTGTCAGATGGGCTTCGCCGGCTACTTTCTGATCGTCGCCGACTTCATCCGCTGGGCGCGCGAGAACGGCGTGCCGGTCGGTCCCGGCCGCGGCTCGGGCGCGGGCTCCCTCGTCGCCTACAGCCTGCGGATCACGGACCTGGATCCGATCAGGCACGACCTCTTGTTCGAGCGCTTCCTGAATCCGGAACGCGTCTCCATGCCCGACTTCGACATCGATTTCTGCATGGATGGACGCGACCGGGTCATCGACTACGTCGCCCGTAAGTACGGCCGCGAGCGCGTCTCGCAGATCATCACCTACGGCACGATGGCGGCGAAGGCGGTGGTGCGTGACGTCGGGCGCGTCCTCGGCATGAGCTACGGCTACGTCGATCGCATCGCCAAGCTCATCCCCTTCGAGCTCGGCATCACGCTCGAGGATGCGCTCGAGAAGGAGCCGGAGCTCAAGAAGCTCTATCAGGCCGAGGACGAGGTCAGGAACCTCATCGATCTCGCGCGCTCGCTCGAGGGACTGACGCGCAACGCCGGCATGCACGCCGGTGGCGTGGTGATCGCGCCCTCGGTGCTGACCGACTTCACGCCGCTCTACTGTGACTCCTCCGGCGCGGCCGTCCTCACCCAGTTCGACAAGGACGACGTCGAAGCCGCGGGCCTGGTGAAGTTCGACTTCCTCGGGCTGCGCACGCTCACGATCATCGATCGCGCCGTCGAGCTCATCAACCGCGAGCGCCCCGCCGGCACCGAGCCGCTCACGATCAGCGCGCTGCCCATGGACGATGCGGCCACCTACGCGCTGCTCAAGTCCTGCCGCACCACGGCGGTCTTCCAGCTGGAATCGCGCGGCATGAAGGACCTGATCCGCCGCCTGCAGCCGGACTGCTTCGAGGACATCGTGGCGCTCGTGGCGCTCTTTCGCCCCGGGCCGCTGCAGTCGGGGATGGTCGATGACTTCATCAACCGCAAGCACGGCCGCAGCGACGGGCCGATCGGCTACCTGCACCCGAGCCTCGAGGCGATCCTCAAGCCCACCTACGGCGTGATCCTCTACCAGGAACAGGTGATGCAGATCGCACAGGTGCTCGCCGGCTATACGCTCGGCGGCGCCGACCTCCTGCGCCGCGCCATGGGCAAGAAGAAGGCCGAGGAGATGGCGCAGCAGCGCTCCGTGTTCGTGAGCGGCGCGGTCGCGCGCGGCGTGCGCGAGCACGTGGCGGTGCACATCTTTGACCTAATGGAAAAATTCGCCGGTTACGGCTTCAACAAGTCGCACTCGGCCGCCTACGCACTGCTCTCCTACCAGACCGCGTACCTGAAGGCGCATCACCCGGCGGAGTTCATGGCCGCGGTACTGTCGGCCGACATGGACCACACCGACAAGGTGGTGACGCTCATCAAGGAGTGCAGCGACATGGGGCTCGCCGTGCTGCCGCCGGACGTGAACGCCTCACGCTTCGAGTTCGCCGCCAACGGCGAGCGCAGCATCCGCTATGGCCTCGGGGCGGTACGCGGCGTGGGCGAGGGGGCCGTCGAGGCCCTGATCGGCGAGCGCGCCGCGCGCGGGCCCTTCAGCTCCCTCGAAGACCTCTGCCGCCGGCTCGACCTGCAGAAGGTCAACCGCCGCGTGCTCGAGGCTCTCCTGCGCAGCGGCAGCCTCGATGCGCTGGGCGTCAACCGCGCGACGCTCATGCAGGGGCTCGCCGCGGCCATGCAGCTCGGGGATCAGAACACGCGTGCCCACCAGGCCGGCCAGAACGACCTCTTCGGGCTCGCCGGCGGGGAGCGTGCGCCGCTCGTGTCCGCCGCCCCGCGCCCCGCCGCGCTTGCGGAATGGAGCGAGGCGGTGCGGCTGGCCGGTGAGCGCGAGACCCTCGGCCTCTATCTCACCGGCCACCCGCTCAGCCGCTTCGAGGCGGGGCTGGCGCGCTTCGTCACGCACCGCATCGGGGACCTCCTGGGCGACCGTCCGGTGGCGGGCTTTGAGCCGGGGCGCTTCGGCGGGGGCAAGGCGGTGACCGTCGCCGGCCTCATCGACGAGGTCAAGAAGCGCGGGCCGCGCGTGATCCTGACGCTCGATGATCGCACCGGGCGCATCGAGACGATGCTCTTCGAGGAAACCTATCAGCGCCACCGCGACCTCATCAGCAAGGACGCGCTGGTGCTCGTCGAGGGGCTGTTGCGCTTCGACGAGTTCAGCGACGCGTGGCGGCTGTCAGCGCGGCGCGTGAGCGAGCTCGACAAGGTGCGCGAGCAGGAGGCGAGGCGCCTGGTGCTGCGCTGCTCGGCGCGCGAGCTGCCGATGGTCAGCACGCGGCTCGCGGACATCCTAACACCCTGGCGTGGCGGGCCCTGTCCGGTCACCATCGAGTACGCCACCGCCGAGGCGAGCGGGGCACTCAATCTCGCGAGCGACTGGAGCGTGCGCGCGAGCCGCGAACTGCTCGAGCAGCTGGAGGGGCTCGTCGGGCCCGGCGCCGTGCAGGTCATCTACGCCGCCCCCGCGAGCGGCGGCGCGGGCACATCATTCTCCGCCGACGGCCGCTGAGTTAGGGTACGCTCACGCCATGGCCGTAGCCTTCCTCGACTTCGAACAGCCGATCGCCGAACTCGAAGCCAAGATCGAGGAGCTGCGGCACGTGACCTCCGACACGGAGGTCAACATCCAGGACGAGATCGGTCGGCTGCAGGCCAAGAGCAAGCAGCTCACCCAGAACATCTTCGCCAGCCTCACGCCCTGGCAGATCACCCAGCTCGCCCGCCACCCGCACCGCCCCTACACGCTCGACTACGTCAACGCGATCTGCTCGGAGTTCAACGAGCTGCACGGGGATCGCATGTACGCCGACGACGGCGCGATCGTCGGCGGCCTTGGGCGCATCGAGGGACGCGCGGTGATGATCATCGGCCACCAGAAGGGGCGCGACACCAAGGAGCGCGTGCGGCGCAACTACGGCATGCCCAAGCCCGAGGGCTACCGCAAGGCCCTGCGCCTCATGCGTCTCGCCGAGCGCTTCGCCATGCCGCTCGTTACGCTCATCGACACCCAGGGGGCGTATCCGGGCGTGGGCGCCGAGGAGCGCGGGCAGAGCGAGGCGATCGCCCGCAATCTCTTCGAGATGTCGGTGCTGCGCATCCCGATCGTGACCGTCGTGACGGGCGAGGGCGGCTCGGGCGGGGCACTCGGTATCGGCGTGTGCGACCGCCTGCTCATGCTCCAGTACAGCACCTACTCGGTCATCTCGCCCGAGGGCTGCGCGTCGATCCTGTGGAAGAGCCAGGACAAGAAGGAAGTCGCCGCCGACGCGCTCAACCTCACCGCCGACCGGCTGATGAAGCTTGGGCTCTTGGACGAGGTGATCGAGGAGCCCCTCGGGGGCGCGCACCGCGACGCGGCCGCCATCGCCGTGCGCGTCAAGGAGGCGCTCGTGCGTCACCTCAACGAGCTCGACGCCATCCCGCGCGATGAGCTGCGCGCGGCGCGCGCCGAGAAGATCGCCGGCTTCGGCGTGTTCGCCGAAAACGCCGCGTAAGTCACGCGCGTGGCACGCGCGCCGCGCCGCGTCCGCGAGAGCTTCAGCCCCGCCTGGCTCGAGCGGCAGCTCGCGCAGCTGCTGCCGCCCGGCGGCGCTGCGCTGTGCGTCGCCTTCAGCGGCGGACTCGACTCGAGCGTGCTGCTCGCGGCGCTCGCGCCGCTCAGGGGTCCGGGGCGACCCGTGCGCGCGCTACACGTCGATCATCACCTGCAGGCGCGCTCGCCGCTGTGGAGCGCGCACTGCCGGCGGGTCGCGCGCGCGCTCGGCGTGCCACTCAAGGTGCTCGACGTGCGCGTGCGGCGCGCCCGCGGCGCCTCCCTCGAGGCGGCCGCGCGCGAGGCCCGCTACCGCGCGCTCGCCGCCGAGCTGC
>DATBBQ010000159.1:0-19188 GCA_036270915.1 Steroidobacteraceae bacterium | reverse complement strand
GGCAGGAAATCCTCCATCGTGCCCCGGGGCGGAGACGGAGGAGCTGGTGGTGTTCGTGCTGCACCGGGGCCCGATGGAGGATTTCCTGCCGCTCGCCACGCAGGTCACGCGCCTCATCAGCGAGCAAAGCGGGCTCGAGGTCGGACAGGTCGTACCGGTCAGGCGCGTACCCAAGACCACGAGCGGCAAGATCCAGCGGCACCTGCTCGCGGACGCCTACGCCAGCGGCGAATTCGACGCCGAGCTCAAAGAGCTCGCCGCGCTGCGCGCCGCGAAGCGCGGCCCGGCGACGGGCTCGCGCAGCGCCATCGAGGAGACGCTGCGCAGCATCTGCAACGCAGCCCTGCCGGGTAAACGCATCGACGTCCACGACAATCTCTTCGAGGTCGGCGCGAGCTCACTGAAGCTCATCGAGATCCACGAGCAGATCGACCGCGAGTTCCCGGGGAAGGTCGACCTCACCGAACTCTTCGACTTCCCGACGATCGCGGAGCTCGCGCAGCACCTGCAGGGCAAGCTCGCGCCGGCGTAATACGTACGGGTAAACCCTACCCTGACGGGTGTTTTTTTTCTGGACGGGCGTTTTTTTTCTCTTGAACGACCGTATAATAGCTGCCATGGAGTTAAGTGTCTCGTCGGGAAGTGCCGACGCCCAAAGCTGCGAAAGGCAACTGACCGACTGCGGGATCCGTCCCACGGCGCAGCGGATCCGGATCGCCTCTTTGCTACTGTCCCAGCCGCAGCATCTGTCTGCCGAGCAGATTCTCGCAACCCTGCGCGGCGCAGGTGCGCGGGTCTCCAAGGCGACGGTGTACAACACCCTGAACCTCTTCGCGCACCACGGCCTCATCCGCCAGCTCTCGGTGGACGGCACGCGCGCCTGGTTCGACTCCAACGTCGGCCCGCACTACCACTTCCACGACCTCTCGACCGGCGCCCTGATCGACGTTCCGGTCCCCGAGGTCGCCTTCAGTCGCCTGCCAGCCGCGCCGCCCGGGACGGAAGTCGCCGGCATCGACCTGGTAATAAGACTGCGTAAAAAAATGTAGAATGCGCGGCTTTCCGCGGAGAGCCGGGATAGCTCAGCTGGTAGAGCAGCGCATTCGTAATGCGCGGGTCGTAGGTTCGAATCCTATTCCCGGCACCAACCCTTTCTGACCACCGCCAGAAGCCTGAAAACAAGGGCTTCCGCAGGTGGACACTCGCGCCGACAGCTCCCTGATGCTCGCCCCGAGCCAGGGCACGGCGTTTCCGAGCGCCTTCTCAAGCCTGCCCCCAAGGCACCAGCGCTGCGCGACGCGCATACAGCCGCGTCAGCGCGTGGCGCGGATCCGTGACGAACGTCGCACGCTAATTTCCACAATTCACGGCGCCGTGCTGGGTCCCGGGAGAGAGACAGCCCGGCGATTTCTTCTGGGCGCGCTCCGCGAACTGCTGCCCCTCTCTTGCGATTTCCTTCGCCTCCTCGACCGTCACGCACTGCAGCGCCGTCGCGAGGTGTGAGCCCATGGGTATCTCGCGCCTGCAGAACTTCTTTTCGCCATCCACCATGGTCGGCTTGTAACCCTGGTCACGCAGCAGCTTCTGCATCTGCTCGTCGGAGGCATTCGGAGCGGGCTTTGCGGGAGCGACGACGGGAGCTTCTGCCGCGGTGGGAGCGCCTGTCGCAGGCGGCGTCTGCGAAGGGCTGTCCTGGCCCGTGCTGTGTTCGGCGGTGCTGTTGGGCGTCGAGTGGCTCGGAGATTGCGGGGCAACCGCAGTGGCCGGCGGATCCGCGATAGCCACCGACAGTGCGCCCGTGGTGAGCAGGGCGAGCATCGCAACCGCACATCTCATGATTGCGTCCTCAAGGGCCAGGGGATGCCGCGCCAGGCCCACCCACGGTGCCGTCAGCAGCACCACCGCACGCTCTCGTCCTTTTGTCAGGATTATATCTGGACCGGCATCCTCTGACCTGAGGTGGACGGCGAAGTACGGTCACGCGCAGGCGTTTGGTTCGTCGCATTCGCCCCGCGCGGATGCGGAGCGGCCCTTCCAGCCCACGCGGCTGTATCTGCCACCTTATTCCGTTACAATGCGCGCCCCGACAAGGGCTTAGCGCAGGCAAAGGCTCAGATCAGCGGGACCGTTGGATAACGGCCAGCATTTCCCGGCACCACCTCGCGGTCTTGTCTCGGCCCGTCGCCCGCCGGAGTCTCTTTGCCGTTTCCGGCGAAAGAATGCCATGGAGGCGTCTTACACTTCCATGCAGTTCGACCTGACCGGCGCCAGATGTCGGCCGAGACCAAAGGAATTTGCTCGTGGGCACGAATCTCGACCCTATCGAAGACCCTCCCGGGCTCGCCGAGCCGGTCACGTGGATCGGGCGGGATCGGTTGCCCTTTGACCGGCCTGCCGAACAGCCGGCGCTCGCGCCCGTGACGGAAGCGCCGGCCGGGTCGCGCCGCCGCCTGATGTGGACCGTCGGCGGCCTCATCGCCCTAGCGCTCGTGGCGCTGCTCGCCTGGAAACTCCTCGGCGGCACCAAGAGCCCGCCGAGCACGCTCGCCGATCGCGGCAACGTGCCATTCATCAGCGTCATCGTTCCGCAAGTGCAGCCGGTCACTACGAACGTCACCTTCACGGGCGCGATCGCTGCGCGCTATGACATGCCGATCGCGAACGAAGGAGACACCGGGCGCATCGTCGCGGTGTACGTCGAGGCCGGCGATCACGTGAAGAAGGGCCAGGTCCTCGCGAAGATCGATGACTCGGTGCTCATCCAGCAGGTAAACCGGCTCTCGGCCTCGCTCGAGCAGGCGCGTGCCCAGGCGGCACTTTCCGCGGCCGAGTACAAGCGCGCGCTCGGCGTCGAGGCCGCTGGCGCTCTGTCCGCGGAGGATATCGAGAAGCGCCGTGCGACGTCGATCACAGACGCCGCCAGTGTCAAGGTGGCGGAAGCCCAGCTACTCGAGGCGCAAGCGCGCCTCGCGCGCGCGCGCATCACCGCACCCGTCGAGGGCACCGTGCTCACGCGCAACGCCGAGGTCGGCCAGATCGCCAACCCTGGCGGCCAGGCCCTGTTCCGCGTCGCGAGCAACGGCGAGGTGGAGATGCGTGGGCAGGTCGCCGAGCAGGATCTTGCCGCGGTCAAGGTCGGGCAGCCGGCGACGGTGTACCTGACCGGCGTCGACAAGCCCTTCATCGGCACGGTGCGCCTGCTCGGCGCGGTCATCGATCCGATGACGCGCCTCGGCGACATCCGCATCCAGCTGCAGCCCGACCCGGCACTGCGCCCGGGCGGGTTTGCGCGCGCGCAGGTCACCGTGGCCAAGGGCCAGCGCCCGGTGCTGCCGCAGACCGCGGTCATGGCCGACAGCGGCGGCAGCTACGTGCTCATCGTCAACGATGGCGAGCGGGTCGAGCGGCGTGCGGTGCGTGTCTCGGGCGTCACCGAGCAAGGCGCCGTCATCTCCGAGGGCCTCACCGGCAAGGAGCGCGTGGTCGCCACCGCCGGGGGTTTCCTGCGCGACGGCGAGCAGGTGAAGGTGGCGCCGGCCCCGGCGCCGCTGGCAACCCGCTGAGGGGCGGCGCATGAGAAACATTTCTGCCTGGGCAATCCGTCACCCGGTCACGCCCGTGGTGTTGTTCGTCGTGCTGCTGTTCATGGGGCTCATAGCCTTCAAGCGGCTGCCGGTCACGCTCAACCCCGACATCTCCTTCCCCGGCGTCGTGGTGCTCGTGTCCCAGCCGGGCGCGTCGCCGCAGGAGATCGAGACCCAGATCATGCAGAAGATCGAGGGCGCGGTCGCCGGCATCGGCAACATCGACAACATCACCTCACTCGCCATCGAGGGCCAGTCGCGCGTCTTCATCGAATTCGCGATCGGCACGCCGATCGATCGCGCCGTCGCCGACGTGCGCGACGCGGTCGCCAAGGTGCGCGTCGATCTGCCGCAGGGCATCCAGGAGCCGGTGGTACAGCGCATCGATGCCGAGGCGAATCAGCTCGCGCTGTTCGCGGTGAGCTCCAGCGCCCTCTCGGAGGAGAGCCTGTCCTGGTTCGTCGACAACACGGTTAGCAAGCGCCTCCTGGGCGTGGAGGGCGTCGCGCAGGTCTCGCGCGGCGGCGGCGTGAGCCGGGAGATCCGCGTCGAGCTCGACCCGGCGCGCATGCAGGCGCTCGGTGTCACCGCCGCGCAGGTGAACCAGCAACTGCGCACGCTCAACCTCGACTCGCCCGGCGGCCGTGCGGAGGTAGGCGGCGGCGAGCAGGCGATTCGGGTACTCGGTGAGGCGCGCAGTGCGCCAGGGCTTGGCGCCACACAGATCATGCTGTCGGGCGGACGCTTCGCGCGACTCTCAGACCTGGCGACCGTCAAGGACAGCATCGGCGAGGTGCGCTCCCTCGCGCGCCTGAACGGCCGGCCCGCGACCGTCTTCAACGTCTTCAAGGCCAAGGGGACCTCGGACGTCACGGTCATGAAGGCCGTGAATGAGGAGCTTGCCAAGATCCGCAAGGAGAATCCGCAGGTCACCGTCGAGCAGGTGTTCTCCACCGTCGACTACACGAACAAGACCTACCACTCGGCGCTGAGTGCGCTCATCGAGGGCTCAATCCTCGCGGTGCTCGTGGTGTTCCTGTTCCTGCGCGACGGACGCGCGACCGCGATCTCGGCGCTCGCCATCCCGCTTTCGGCGATTCCGACCTTCCTCTTGATGCAGTGGATGGACTTCACGCTGAACTCCATCAGCCTGCTCGCGCTGTCGCTGGTGGCGGGCGTGCTGGTCGACGACGCCATCGTCGAGATCGAGAACATCGTGCGTCATATGAAAATGGGCAAGAGCGGCTACCAGGCGGCGCTCGATGCCGCCGACGAGATCGGCCTCGCGGTCGTGGCCTGCTCCGCCACGATCATCGTGGTGTTCCTGCCGGTGAGCTTCATGGGCGGCATCACCGGGCAGTACTTCAAGCAGTTCGGGCTCACCGTCGCGGGGGCGGTGTTCTTCTCGCTGCTCGTGGCGCGCCTCATTACTCCGGTGCTCGCCGCCTACACTCTGAAGTCCGGCAAGATCGCCGAGCACCGCGACGGTCCCATCATGTCCTGGTACCAGCGCGTGCTGCGCTGGGCAACGAGCCACCGCTGGAAGACGGTGGGCGCCGGCGCGCTGTTCTTTGTCCTCTCGGTCGTCGGCCTGATCCTCGTTCCCAAGTCGTTCATCCCCGACGAGGACGACAGCTTCACACAGGTGAACATTGAGCTGCCGGCCGGCGCGCGCCTCGAGGACACCGGCAACGTGTCCGCCGCGGTGTACCGCCTCCTCGCCCGCCAGCCCGAGGTGGAGTCGGTGGTGGAGACCGTGGGCGCGGACGACTTCGGCGAGGTGCGCACGGGCACGCTGCTCGTCAATCTCGTACCCCCGGGCCAGCGCAAGGTGACGCAGCGCCAGTTCGAAGACCGGGTGACCAAGGACCTCGCCGCCATTCCCGACGCCCGCATCCACTTCAACCGCAACGGCAACGGCCGCGACATTAACCTCTACATCACCGGCGACAATCCTCAGCTGGTCGAGGCGACCGCCCGCAAGCTGGTCGAGGAGATGCGCCAGCTGCCGATCCTGCGCGACGCCGGCATCGACGGCGACATGCCGCGCCCGGAGATCCAGGTGCGACCGCACCTCGACCTGGCCTCGCAGCTCGGCGTCACGGTCGCCTCGCTGAGCGACACGATCCGCATCGCGACCCTGGGTGAACTCGACCAGAACAGCGCCAAGTTCTCCCTCGCCGACCGCCAGGTGCCGATCCGCGTCAGCCTCAACGGGGACGCACGCAAGGACCTCTCGATCCTCGAGAACCTGCCGGTGCCGACCGCCAACGGCGGCTCGGTGCCGCTCAAGGCCGTGGCGGACATCAGCTTCGGCGAGGGGCCGACGCGCGTGCGCCGCTACAACCAGGCGCGCCGGCTGTCGATCGTCGCCGATCTCAACGGCGTCGAGCTCGGCACGGCGAAGGACAAGATCGACGCCCTGCCGGCGCTCAAGAACCTGCCGCCCGGCGTGCACCGCGTGGACGTCGGCCAGGCCAAGTACATGAACGAGCTGCTCGTGAACTTCGCCGTCGCCATGGTGACCGGCATCCTCATGGTGTTCGCCGTGCTGGTGCTGCTGTTCGCACGCGTCCTGCAGCCAATCACCATCCTCTCCTCGCTCCTGTTGTCTTTCGGCGGAGCGGTGGCCGCGCTCATGCTCACGGGCAACGCGCTCTCGCTCGGGGCGATGATCGGCTTCCTGATGCTCATGGGCATCGTCGCGAAGAACGCGATCCTGCTGGTGGACTTCGCGATCGAGGAGATGCGCGCCGGAAAGGACCGCCTCACCGCCATCATCGAGGCGACCCACAAGCGCGCCCGCCCGATCGTCATGACCACCGTGGCGATGGTGGCGGGCATGCTGCCGGTCGCTATCGGCCTCGGCGGCGACACCGCATTTCGCCAGCCGATGGCGGTCGCCGTGATCGGGGGCCTCATCACCTCCACCGCACTCACCCTGGTGATCGTGCCGGCCGCCTTCACCATCGTCGACGACATCGAGCGCTGGCTCGCGCCGAAGTTCGGCCGCGTGCTCACGTCCCAGCCTCCGCCCGGGGAGCCCCGCGCCCAGCCGCACCCGGTAAACTAGGGGGCAATGCTCAAGCGCGTCACGGCGGATGACACCGGCAATTCGACCACGACACCCGAGGCGGTGCGCGAGCGCTCCGCCTGGTGGGCGCGCCTGGTCGCGCTCGTCCCCCTGGATCTCCTCTACGGATTCGCGGGGTTCATCGGCTGGCTGATGGGGCGGTTCTTCCCGCACCGCGTCCACGTCGTGCGCGAGAATCTGACCCGGGCCTTCCCCGACTACGACGAGCCGGCGCTGCGCCGCGTCATCCGCGCCTACTATCTCGGCTTCGCCCAGGTGCTGGTCGAGGTCGTGAAGGCGGTGCGCATGAAGCCGGATGAGCTGCAACGCCGCGTGCGCATCACCAACCTCGCCCCCGTGCGCGAGCTGCTCGATGAGGGGCAGTCCGTGCTGCTGGTTGCCGCCCACCAGTGCAACTGGGAGTGGCTGCTCCTCGGGCTCGCGGTTCAGCTGGGCTACCCGCTCGACGCCGCCTACAAGCCGCTCGTCAACAGCTGGGCGGAGCGCGAGATGAAGAAGCTGCGCACGCGCTTCGGCAGCCGCCTGGTGCCCGCCACGGACTTGCTCCCCGACATCATCAAGCGGCGCGGCATCACGCGCGTGATCGCCATGGTCGCCGACCAGGAGCCGACCACCAGCGAGCACAAGTACTGGACGCGCTTTCTGAACCGCGACAGCGCCTTCTACATGGGACCCGAGGAGATCGCGCGCGCGACGCGCTTCCCGGTGTTCTTCCTCGGGCTGAAGCGCGTGCGCCGCGGTTTCTATGAGGTGTCCCTCACCGCGCTCACCACCGCAGGCGAGCAGCCCGCGAGCGGCACCGTGACCGAGCGTTACGCGCGCCTGGTGGAGGCCCAGATCCACGACTCCCCGCCGGACTGGCCGTGGTCGCACAAGCGCTGGAAGCTGAAGAGGTCGCTGTACTCCGGGCGCGCGCGCGCTCCGGGCAGCGGCTGAGGCGTAAACCGGCCCGCGCGTCCGTGTGCGGGCCGATGGGGGAAGTCAGTCCGTGACCGCGGTTCGGGGACGTCCCGCGCCCGGAGCGTGGCCGTCGTGCCTCTCGTCCCGGTGTCCTTCAGTCTGCGCGCGTAAGTGGGCGCCACGCCGCTGGCGGTTTAGCGCCGACTGGCGAAAAATAACTGCCGGGAACGGAAACCCGTTCGCCGCGGTGCGGAACTTACGCCCATAACAGGTCAGCGCGGAAGGCGCGGGAATGCAATACGTGTCCGTCCGCTGGGTCGTTCTACTCGCCCTCCTGGTGCTCGCGGCGTGCACCGCGGGCAATGGCGAGGGGCTGGATGCCAACGGCCAGCCGATCGGCAGCGAGCCGCCGCCCGATCAGACCCTGACCGCGACCTTCGCCTCGATCCAGGCCAACATCTTCACGCCGATCTGCACGAAGTGCCACGCGGGTCCCGAGGCGCCGGAAGGACTGCAGCTCGACGCGCAGCACAGCTACGCGCTCCTGGTCGGCGTGCCGAGCACCGAGTCCCCGAGCATCCTGCGCGTGAAGCCCGGCGACCCGGACAACAGCTACCTCGTGCGCAAGCTCGAAAACGCCCCCGGCATCGTCGGCGCGCAGATGCCCTTCGGCGGACCCTACCTGCCGCAGTCGACGATCGACGTCATCCGCCAGTGGATCTCCGACGGCGCCATGAACGACGCCCAGGCCGACGCCGTGCGGCCCTTCGCGGTCACGGCCACCTCGCCCCCGAATCGCTCGCACGCCGCGGTGCGGCCGGGCGAGCTGGTGCTCGCGTTCAACCACGAGGTGGACTTCTCGCTCCTGAACGAGACCACGGTCGCGCTCGAGCGCCTCGATGCCGCGCAGGGCGCGCCGCAGCGCCTGACGTTCAGCCTCGCGAGCGGCAATCCGCGCTCGGTGCGCGTGAAGCTGCCCGCCGCGCTCGAGGCCGGCACCTACCGGGTGACCCTGCGCGGCACGGGAGCCGCGGCGCTCGCCGACGTCAATGCGCAGCAGCTCGGCACCGACTTCTCCTTTGAGTTCACGGTGGACCCCGCCCCATGACCCGACGCCTCTCCGCACTCTTCACCCTCGTCGCGCTCGGCCTGGCGACGCTCGCGCACGCCGAGCCCTACCTCGCGGTCGCCTACGGCTTCAAGTGCAGCCAGTGCCACGTCAATCCCACCGGCGGCGGCGAGCGCAACGTCTACGGCGAGACCTTCGCGCAGACGCTCCTGCCCGCGCAGCACATCGACACCGGCACGGACACCTGGACGGGGCAGCTCAACCGCTTCATCTCCATGGGCGGGGATCTGCGCTTCGACGGCACGGTGACCTCGATCCCGGGCACCCAGACCACCAACCAGTTCGACCTCGAGCAGGCGCGCGTGTATCTCTCGGCGAACGTCATCCCCGACCGCCTGAGCGTCTACATCGACGAGCTGGTGGCGCCCGGCGGGGCGCTCAACCGCGAGGCCTGGGCGATGTTCTGGTGGGGCGACCACACCTGGTACGTGAAGGGGGGCCAGATGTACCTGCCCTTCGGCCTGCGCCTCCAGGACCAGAGCGCCTTCGTCAAGGAGGCCACGGGCATCAACATGCTCACCCCGGATGACGGCGTCGAGCTCGGCTGGATCAAGGGCCACTGGGACGCGCAGCTCGCCGTGAGCAACGGCACCGCGGGCGCCGCTCCCACGAGCAACGGCAAGCAGGAGAGCCTGCAGGTGTCCTACGTCGAGGCGCGCTGGCGGCTCGGGCTCGCCGCGAACTTCAACGACGCCTCCAGTACCGGCACCCGCAACGCCTACGGCATCTTCGGGGGACTCAAGACCGGCCCGATCGCCTGGCTCGCCGAGCTCGACCTGATCGAGGACCACAGCGTGCCCTCGCCGATCCCCGGCAAGAACGGCGTGCCGGAGCTGGCCGGCCTCATCGAGGGCAACTGGATGTTCCGGCGCGGCAACAACATCAAGGTGACCTACGAGTACTTTGATCCCAACCGCGACGTCGCCAACGACCAGCAGACCCGCTGGAGCGTGCTCTACGAGTGGACCCCGATCCAGTTCGTGCAGCTGCGCCTCGGGGCGCGCCTGAACGACGGCATCCCGCAGCTGCCCGCCCAGCACGAGAAGCTGTACTTCATCGAGCTACACGGGTTCTTCTGAGTCGCGCCGCAGCTCGCGCGGCAGCGTGAAGAACACGCGCTCCTCGCGCCCCTGCACTTCCTGCGGTGCCGCCCCGCCCCACTCCTTGAGCTGCGCGACCACCTGCTGCACGAGCAGCTCCGGGGCGGATGCCCCGGCGGTGACCCCGACGGCCTGCTTGCCCGCGAACCACTCGGGCCTGAGATCCGCCGGCCCGTCGATCAGGTAGCCGGGGACGCCGGCGCGGTCGGCGAGCTCGCGCAGGCGGTTGGAGTTCGAGCTCGTGCGCGAGCCGACCACCAGCAGCACGTCGCAGCTCTCGAGCAGCTTCTTGACGGCGTCCTGGCGGTTCTGCGTCGCGTAGCAGATGTCCTCGCGCCGCGGCGTGGCGAGCTGCGGGAAGCGCGCGCGCAGCGCCGCGACGATCTGCGCGGTGTCATCCACCGAGAGCGTCGTCTGGGTGACGAAGGCGAGGCGCTGCGGGTCACGCACCCCGATGTGTGCGGCGTCGGCGACGCTCTCGATGAGGTGAATGTGGCCGCCCCCGGACGGATCGAAGCGCCCCATCGTGCCCTCGACCTCCGGGTGCCCGGCGTGGCCGATGAGCAGCACGTCACGGCCCTCGCGGGCGTAGCGCTGCACTTCCATGTGCACCTTGGTGACCAGCGGACAGGTGGCGTTGAACACGGTGAGCCGGCGGCTCGCCGCCTCCTCCTCGACCGCCGAGGACACCCCGTGGGCGGAGAAGATCACGGTGCTGCCCGGGGGCACCTCGGCGAGCTCGTCGACGAACACCGCGCCGAGCGCGCGCAGCCGCTCGACCACGTGGCGGTTGTGCACGACCTCGTGACGCACGTAGATCGGCGGCCCGAAGAGCTCGACCGCCCGCTCGACGATGTCGATCGCCCGGTCGACGCCGGCGCAGAAGCCGCGCGGGTTGGCGAGCAGCACGCGCATCAGGAGCGCCCCCCCCTGGCCGCGCGCGACTCGAGGAAGGCGTCCAGCAGCAGCAGGCACGCGCCGACGGTTATCGCGGAGTCGGCGACGTTGAAGGCCGGAAAGAAGTGCCCGTGCCAGTGGGCCAGCACGAAGTCGACCACGCTGCCGCGCGTCAGGCGGTCGATCATGTTGCCGAGCGCGCCGCCGCAGATGAGCGCGAGGGCTGCCGCGAGCAGCCCCTGGCGTGCGGCCGACAGACGCCGCATCCAGGCGACGAGGGCGACGCTGATGACGAGGGCGAGCGCGACGAAGAACCAGCGCTGCCAGCCGGCGGCGTCCGCGAGGAAGCTCCAGGCGGCGCCGGTGTTGTAGGTGAGGGTGACGTCGAGCACGGCGAGGATGTGCACCCGCCGCAGGTACGGCACGTGGTGCACGATCCACGACTTGGCCAGCTGATCGGCGACGATCACGGCGAGTGTCAGCGGCAGGAAGCGCCAGCCGCTCGCGGCGATGGGCAGGCTCGCGCGCGCCGGCGCTGCGGGCACGGGGGACTCGGCGGCGCTCATGCGAACCTCCTCACCTCGCCCGGCCCCTCGACATTGAGCGCACAGCGCGCGCACAGCTGCGGGTGACGTGGATCCGCGCCGACGTCCGGGCGGTGGTGCCAGCAGCGCACGCACTTCGGATCGCCGTTGGGCCGGACGCTGAGCCACACGCCCGCGCTGCCGGTGTTGGCGGCCGGTACCGCCTCCGCGGGGGGCGAGGCGACCTCGTGCACGTGCGCCTGCGAGGTGATCAGGAGAAAGCGCAGCTCGTCACCGAGTGCCGCGTAGCGCGGATACTCCGCGGCCGTCGCGTACACCTCGACGGACGCATCGAGCGGGGCGCCGATCGTGCGCGCATCGCGCAGCTTCTCCAGCTCCCGCGTCACGTCGCCGCGCAGCCGAAGCAGCGCCTCCCAGTCGATGCTCTCGCCCGGCAGCTGCGGCAGGGGGTGCCAGGTCTGGTGGAAGACCGACTCGCCGCGCTCGCCCGGCAGGTGGCGCCACGCTTCCTCGGCGGTGAAGGAGAGAATCGGGGCGAGCCAGCGCACCATGGCCTCGGCGACGTGCCACATGGCGGTCTGCGCCGAGCGGCGCGCGTGCCCGCTCGCCGGCGTCGTGTACATCCGGTCCTTGATGACGTCGAGATAGAAGCCGCCGAGGTCCACGCTGCAGAAGTTGTGCACCTTCTGGTAGATGAGGTGAAAGGCGTAGCGGCGGTACGCGTCCACGACCTCCGCGTGCAGCGCGGCGGTGCGCGCGAGCACCCAGCGATCGAGCGCGAGCAGCTCGCCCGCGGGCAGCGCGTCGCGCGAGGGCTCGAAGCCTGCGAGGTTGCCGAGCAGGAAGCGCAGCGTGTTGCGCATGCGGCGGTAGGAGTCCGCCATGCGCTTGAGGATCTCGTCCGAGACCGCGATCTCGTTGGCGTAGTCGGTCGCCGACACCCACAGGCGCAGCACGTCCGCGCCGAGGGTGTTCACCACCTTCTGCGGGGCGATGGTGTTGCCGAGGGACTTGGACATCTTGCGGCCGGTCTCATCGACCGTGAAGCCGTGCGTGAGGGCCGCGCGGTACGGGGCGCGCTCGTAGAGCGCCTCGGACATGAGCAGCGAGCTGTGGAACCAGCCGCGGTGCTGGTCCGAGCCCTCGAGGTAGAGCTCGACGGGCGCGCTGACCTCGGGGCGCTCGCTGCCGACGCACTCGAACGACAGCCCCGAGTCGGCCCAGACGTCCATGACGTCGTTCACCTTCTCGTACTGCTCGGCTTCCTCGCCGAGCAGCTCGCGCGGCTCGAGCGCGAACCAGGCGTCGATGCCGCCCTCCTCCACGCGTGCCGCCACCGCCGCGATCAGCTGCTGCGTGCGCGGGTGCAGCTCACCGCTCGCCTTGTGCACGAAGAGCGGGATCGGCACGCCCCAGGTGCGCTGGCGCGAGATGCACCAGTCGGGACGCGTCTCGATCATGCTGGTGATGCGCTGCTCGCCCCAGGCGGGCGTCCACTCGATGCCCTTGATGTCGCGCAGCGTGTGCTCGCGCAGCCGGGCGCGCTCCATGCTGATGAACCACTGCGGCGTCGCGCGGAAGATGACCGGGGTCTTGTGGCGCCAGCAGTGCGGGTAGCTGTGACGCAGCTTCTGCTCGTGCAGCAGCGTGCCGCGCTCCCTGAGCGCCGCGATGATCACCGGGTTCGCCTCATCGACGCGCAGTCCCGCGACCAGCGGCGTCCCGGGCAGGAAGCGCCCGTCGTTGCCCACCGGATTGGTGACCGGCAGACCGTAGCGCTGGCCGACGGCGAAGTCCTCCTGGCCGTGACCGGGCGCGGTATGCACCGCACCGGTGCCGGCGTCGAGCGTCACGTGCTCACCGAGGATCACCGGCACCTCGCGCGGCTCCAGAGGGTGCGCGAGCATCAGCCCCTCGAGCGCGCCGCCCGGGGCGCGCGCGAGCGTGCGCGCCTCGCTCATCCCGTAGCGCTCGAGGCACGACGCGAGCAGCTCCTCGGCGACGATCAGGCGCACCTCCTCGCCGTCGCGGCGGGCGGCCGCGAGCACGTAGCTGAACTCCGCGCGCAGCGCCACCGCCTGGTTGCCGGGCAGCGTCCAGGGCGTCGTGGTCCAGATGACGATCGAGACGGGGGCGGCGCCGAGCCGCGCGGGCGCGAGTCCCAGGCGCGTCGCGAGCGCGGCGTTGTCGGTGACGCGGAAGGCGACGTCGATCGCCGGCGACACGCGCTCCTCGTATTCGACCTCGGCTTCGGCGAGCGCCGAGCGACAGTCGAGGCACCAGTAGACGGGCTTCACGCCCTTGTAGAGGTGGCCGTTCTCGATGACGCGGCCGAAGGCACGCAGCTGCTGCGCCTCGTAGCGCGGCGCCATGGTGAGGTAGGGGCGCTCCCAGTCCCCGAGGATCCCGAGGCGCTTGAAGTCGGTGCGCTGCAGCTCGACCTGCTGCTGCGCGTAGGCGCGGCAGGCGGCGCGGAAGGCGCGCGCGTCGAGCTTGCCGCCGGGGCGGCCGTACTGCTTCTCCACCTGCAGCTCGATCGGCAGTCCGTGGCAGTCCCAGCCGGGGATGTAGGGCGAGTCGAAGCCGTCGAGCGTCCTGGACTTGACGACGATGTCCTTGAGGATCTTGTTGACCGAGTGGCCGATGTGGATCGCGCCGTTGGCGTACGGGGGGCCGTCGTGCAGCACGAAGCGCGGCCGCCCGTGCGCGAGCGCACGCAGTCGCTGATAAGTCTGCCGCTCTTCCCACAGCGCCAGCTGCGCGGGCTCGCGGTGCGCCAGATCCGCCTTCATAGGGAAGCCGGTCTGCGGCAGGTTGATGGTGTGCTTGTAGTCGGCCATGTGCTTGAGTCAACAACCCAGGATGCCGCGCGCCTCATCGGCGTCGCGCTCGATCTGCGCCCTCAGGAGCGCGAGCGAGGCAAAGCGCTCCTGTGCGCGCAGCTTCGCCACGAACTCCACCTCGACCTCGCGTCCGTAGAGGTCGCCCGAGAAATCGAACACGTGCACCTCCAGGAGCGCGCGGGTGCCGTCCACCGTCGGGCGCGTGCCGAGGCTCGCCACCGCCGGGAGCGCTCCCTCCGCGATTCCCTGTACGCGTGCCGCGAACACGCCTTCGACGGGTGCGCGGCGCCGCTCGAGCGGCAGATTGGCGGTGGGGAATCCGAGCTCGCGCCCGAGCCGTTCACCCGCGATCACACGCGCGCGCATCGCCCAGGGCCTGCCCAGGCAGTGCGCCGCGCCGGCGAAGTCTGCCTGCGCGAGCGCCGCGCGCACACGGCTGCTGCTGACGCGCTCGCCGCCGAGTTGCACCGGCGCGACGACGTCGACCTCGAAGCCGAGGCGCCGTCCGGCGGCCTCGAGGAGCTCGGCGTTCCCCTCTCCCCGGTAACCGAAGCGGAAGTCGTGGCCCACGACCACGACGCGGGCCCCGCCCTCGCGCGCCAGGAGCTGCGCGAAGGACTCGGCGCGAAGGTTACGCAAAGCCTCGCCAAAGCGCAGCAGCCACAGGTGCTCCAGCCGGCCGCACGAGAGGATCCGCCAGCGCTCTCTGAAGCTCGTCAGCCGCGCCGGGGGGTCCTCGGGCCTGAGGTATTCGCGCGGCAGCGGCTCGAAGGTCACGAGCGCGGCCGGCAGCCGCGCTGCCGAGGCCCGTGCGGCGAGGCGGGCGAGCAGCGCCTGGTGCCCCAGATGCAGCCCGTCGTAGGCGCCAATAGTCAGGGCACAGCCCGCGCTGGCCCCTTCGATTCCATCGAGTCCGCGAATAAGTCGCATGCGGCCTAAGATACTGATTTAAAAAGACTAAGTGACGCTGTGTGGGGACGGTCGCAGGACTGTCACGAGTTTATGTGAATCTGCGTAGGAGCGTCCGCCGCCCAGCCGTCGGTCCGCGTTGACAAGGGGTGGCCCGATACGCAGACTACCGCCCCCCGCGAGTGGGGAGACGCTCGAGAGTATGGAGAGTTCGTGGCCAATACCAAGTCCGCCGAAAAAGCCGCCCACCAGGCCGAGAAACACCGGCACCGCAACGTCGCGCTGCGTTCACGCATGCGCACCGCCGTGCGCACGGTGACGGCCGCGATCGACGGGGGCAACAAGGAGGCGGCACGGGTTGGCTACCAAAAGGCGGTTCCCGTGATCGATTCGCTGGTGACCAAGCAGATCATCCACCGGAACAAGGCAGCGCGGCACAAGAGCCGCCTGGCGGCGCGTATTCGCGCGATGCAGTGAGGCTGAGATGAACGCGACCCAGAAGACACCCCGTATCCCGATTCCCGTCGTTCCCACCCCGCTCAAGCTGCGCCCGGCGGCGCGGCGCCAGCATCTGCTGGACCTGATGCGGGCGCGCGTGCCTGAGCCGCGTTCTCTTCCAGGAAAGCCATAACCGACCCGCATAGCTCGCGCGTCCCCTCCCCGCTCGCCGCGGAGATGAGGAAGTGCGGGCCGCGGTAGCGTAGGGCGCGCACGATCGCGCGCGCGCGCTTCTCGGCCTCGGCCGGGGGCAGCAGATCCCGCTTGTTGATGACGAGCCAGCGTGGCTTCGCCGCGAGGTCCTTGCTGAATTTCTTCAGCTCCCTGACGATCGCGCGCGCGTCCTCGACGGGATCGGCCTGCGGGTCCGGCGGCAGGATGTCCACCAGGTGCAGGAGCAGACGCGTGCGCTGCAGGTGCCTCAGGAAGCGCATGCCGAGGCCCGCACCCTCCGCGGCTCCCTCGATCAGACCGGGGATGTCGGCCATGACGAAGCTGCGGTGCTCGCCGACGTCGACGACGCCGAGATTCGGGTGCAGCGTCGTGAAGGGATAGTCGGCGACCTTGGGCCGCGCCGCGGAGACGGCGCGGATCAGCGTCGACTTGCCGGCATTCGGCAGCCCGAGGAGCCCCACGTCCGCGATCACCTTGAGCTCGAATTCCAGTGCACGCTTCTCCCCCGGCAGCCCCGGGCCGAACTGACGCGGCGTGCGGTTGGTGCTCGACTTGAAGCGCTGGTTGCCCCAGCCGCCCTTGCCGCCGCGCGCCACGAGGAGCTCCTGCCCGTCGCGGGTGAGATCACCGAGTATCTCCTCGGTGTCGGCGTCGCGCACCACGGTGCCGATCGGCACCGGCAGGTACAGGTCCGAGCCGCCGCGGCCGGTGCAGTCGTTGGAGCTGCCCGCCTCGCCGTGCGCGGCCTTGAAGGTGCGCTCGATGCGAAAGTCAGCGAGCGTGTTGATCCCGGTGGCCGCGCGCAGGTAGACGCTGCCGCCGGCCCCCCCGTCGCCCCCGTCCGGGCCGCCGAAGGGCACGAACTTCTCGCGGCGAAAGCTCGTGCTGCCGCGTCCGCCGTTGCCGGCCTGCACCTTCAGGCGTGCCTCGTCGACGAATTTCATGGTGGTAAATGTAGCGCAAACAAAAACCCCGGCGCGCGGCCGGGGCATTTGCCAGCAAAGCGGTGAGACCCTCAGGCCTTCTCGGGCACCCCGGGCAGCACATTCACGTAGGTGCGCTGCTCGGCGCCCTTCTTCTGGAACTGCACCCGCCCGGTCACCTTCGCGAACAGCGTGTGGTCGACTCCGGTGCCGACGTTCACCCCGGCGCGCACGTGCGTGCCGCGCTGGCGCACGATGATGTTGCCCGCGAGAACCTGCTCGCCGCCGAAGCGCTTGACGCCGAGACGTTTGGAGTGTGAGTCGCGGCCGTTCTTGGTACTGCCGCCAGCCTTTTTATGTGCCATGTGCTTGAGTCCTGGGTGAGCTTCAGCCTGCGCTGATGTCCGTGACCTTCACCTCGGTGAAGTGCTGCCGGTGATTCTTCTGGCGCAGGTAGTGCGCGCGGCGCTTGAACTTCACGATGGACACCTTCGGGCCCTTGCCGTGGCGCACCACGGTCGCGAGCACCTTGCCACCCTTGAGCGTCGGCTTGCCGACCTTGACGTCAGTGCCCTCGCCCACCAGGAGCACCTCGCCGAACTCGACGGTTGCGCCCGGCTCGGCGTCGAGCTTCTCCACGCGCAGCACGCCGTCCTTCGTGACCCGATACTGTTTGCCGCCCGTGGCGATGACCGCGTACATAGGTATAGAAGAGGAATGGGGGTTACGGAAAGGCCGCGCATTCTACTGGCGCACAAAGGTCCGGTCAAACGACGTTTTCCCGAGTGGCGACAGAGACTTAAGAGCGGAAACACGCCCCGTCCCGCCCGCGCGGGCCGCTTTGCTCCCAAAGCCGCCTCGGTCGGCTAGGATGCAGTCGCCCCCGGCAGCTAAGGCTTCCCTGTCCCGGACATGACTCTGCAAGAAATCCGCGCCCTGGTGCAGGCCGACCTGGGAGACGTCGATTCCGTCATCCGCGCGCGCCTGAAGAGCGCCGTGCCACTGGTCGATCAGGTGGCCGAGCACATCATCTCCGGCGGTGGCAAGCGGCTGCGGCCGATGCTGGTCGTGCTCGCCGCGCGCGCGTGCCACATCCAGGGCGAGGCGCACATCGAGGCGGCCGCCTTCATCGAGTTCATCCACACGGCGACGCTCCTGCACGATGACGTCGTCGACGGCTCCTCGCTGCGCCGCGGACGCGACACCGCCAACCGTGTGTTCGGCAACCAGGCGAGCGTGCTCGTCGGGGATTTCGTCTACTCGCGCGCGTTTCAGATGATGGCCTCGCTCAGGCAGCAGACGGTCATGGAAATCATGGCGCAGGCGACCAACGTGATCGCCGAGGGCGAGGTGCTGCAGCTGATGAATGCGCGCGACCCGGATACGACCGAGACGCGCTATCTCGAGGTGATCTACCGCAAGACCGCGAAGCTCTTCGAGGCGGGTGCGGAGGTGGCGGCGGTCCTCGCAGGCGTTGCGCCCGCCGCGCGCGCCGCGCTCGCAGCCTACGGGCGGCACCTGGGAACCGCCTACCAGCTGGTGGACGACGTACTCGACTACCGCTCGAATCCCACGGAGCGCGGCAAGAACCTGGGCGACGACCTCGCCGAGGGCAAGCCCACCCTGCCGCTCATTCATGCGTTGCGCCACGGGAACGAGACCCAGCGCACCGCGATCCGCGAGGCGATCCGTCGCGGCGGGCTCGCGCAGCTCGAACCGGTGATCGCGGCGATCGAGTCAACCGGCGGCCTGGAGTACGCGGTGGCGCTCGCCGGCGAACAGTCCGACCAGGCACTCGCGGCACTCAAGCCGCTGCCTGATTCCTCTTACAAGGAAGGACTCGCCGCGCTCGCGCGCTTCGCGGTCGAGCACACGACCTGAGGTCTCAGAAAGAGACCAGATGCCCGGTCCACGGCTGGCCTGCCTGATAACGGGCGAGGCGCTCGTTCAGGGGGCCGAGATCCCATTCGAGTTTTGTGGCCTGACCGATGGCCCTCTGCTCGCTCCCGCGGCGGCCGCACTGCGCAGCCACACCTCCGCCTTGGCCTCCTCGCAGCGGCAACCCCAGCCAAACAGAAGACTGTTGCCGAGCACGAACTGCGCGGTCGGCGCGCCGGTCTGCGCCGCCTTGAGGAACCAGGGTACGGCGTCGCTCATGTTGGTATGCAGCTGCCCGGGGAAAGCCGCGGCGAGCAGTCCGTAGTCGAACGCCGCCTGCATGTCGCCGCTGTCGGCCTTGGTCTTCAGCTCATGCGCGTAGTCCTTCAGGCGCGCAAGATCGTTTCCGACAATGCTGAAGTTGTACATCACGTGGCACTCGGTCGGCGCGGCGCTCGCATCGGGTTGCGAGCGCAGGTGCATGATGTCTCCGCGCACCGTGCGATCGAAGACCTCGGTCGGCACCGCATAGAAGATGCGCGGGTTGCGGCTGCTGCCGTCCGGCATCACCGTGTAAGCGACGAACACGCGACCGTCGGTTCCATAGAGGCGCGCCGCAGACGGATACGAATCGCCTCCGGCGAGCTTGACCTTCTTGCCCTGGCAGCGTGGCGACAGACTCTCGCGCTCTTCGATTTTGGGCATTAGCTGTGA
>DATBBQ010000158.1:0-36236 GCA_036270915.1 Steroidobacteraceae bacterium | reverse complement strand
CAGCAGCGCCTGGCGCGCACCGGCGTCATGAAGGAATACCCCCAGTACCCGGACGGCCAGTTCGGCTCGGCGGTGCCGCGCGCCGGCAATGCCTCCGGTGGCGGGCAGCCCGGCTGGATCATCAAGTGCAAGGGCTGGGAGACCGATCCCAACGCCTACCTCTATTTCATTACCCAGGCACCGGTGTGGGCGCAGATCTGCAAGGTGATCGGCAAGGAGGAGTGGATCACCCACCCGGATTACGCCACGCCCGCCGCGCGCCTGCCGCGCCTCAAGCACGTGTTCGACACGATCGAGCAGTGGACCATGACCAAGACCAAGTTCGAGGCCATGGAGGAGCTCAACAAGCACGACATTCCGTGCGGGCCGATCCTGTCGATGGAGGAGCTGGCGGCGGAGCCGTCGCTGCGTGCCACCGGCACGATCGTCGAAGTCGACCATCCCAAGCGCGGCAAGTACCTGTCGGTGGGCAATCCGATCAAGCTGAGCGACAGCGCGACGGAGGTCAAGCGCTCGCCGCTGCTCGGCGAGCACACGGACGAGGTGCTCGCGGAGCTCGGCTACGGGTCGCGTGACATCAGCGCGCTGCGCGAGCAGAAGGTCATATGAGAGCCGGCAAAGGACTTACTGAGGCAACCCAATGACTCCCGACAAGAACGCCGTTCGCAAGATCATCGACCAGGCCAAGGCCGCCGGCCGCACCTCACTCACCGCTCCCGAGGCCCGCGGCGTGTGCGAGGCCTACGGCATCACGATCCCCAAGGAGGGCGTCGCCAAGAGTGCCGCCGAGGCCGCCCAGCTCGCCGGCGAGATCGGCTTCCCGGTGGTGATGAAGATCGTCTCGCCGCAGATCCTGCACAAGACCGAGGCGGGTGGCGTCATCGTCGGCGTCGCCTCGGCACAGGCCGCGACCGAGGCCTACGCGAAGATCGTCGCGAGCGCCAAGGCCTACGACGCCAAGGCCGAGATCCTGGGCGTGCAGGTGCAGCAGATGCTAAGCGGCGGACAGGAGGTCATCATCGGCGCGGTCACCGACCCCGCCTTCGGCAAGCTGGTCGCCTTCGGCCTGGGGGGTGTGCTGGTCGAGGTCCTGAAGGACATCACCTTCCGCCTGGCGCCGGCCTCGCTCGAGGACGCGGGCTCGATGCTCGACGGCATCGCGGCGGCGGAGGTCCTGCGCGGCGTGCGCGGCGCCAAGGCCGTCGACCGCGCAGCTCTCGCCGCCATGATCGAGCGCGTCTCCATGCTGGTCGCGGACTTCCCCGAGATCGGGGAGATGGATCTCAACCCGGTGTTCGCCACCGAGGCGGGTGCGACCGCGGCCGACGTGCGCATCGTCCTCGACTTCAAGCCGGCGCCGGTGCGCAACCGCCCCAGCGAAGAGCTGATCGTCGCGCAGATGAACCGCATCATGAAGCCCGATGCGGTCGCGGTGATCGGCGCGTCGGCCGAGAACGGCAAGATCGGCAACTCGGTGATGAAGAACCTGATCAACGGCGGCTACCAGGGAAAGATCTACCCGATTCACCCCAGCGCCGCCGAGATCATGGGCAAGAAGGCCTACAAGAGCGTCAAGGACGTACCCGGAGAGATCGACGTCGCGGTATTTGCCATACCAGCGAAGTTCGTGGCGCAGGCCCTGATCGAGTGCGGCGAGAAGAAGATCCCCGGCGCGGTGCTCATCCCGTCCGGCTTCGCCGAGACCGGCAACGTCACCGGACAGCAGGAGCTGGTGGAGATCGGCCGCAAGTACGGCGTGCGCCTCATGGGGCCGAACATCTACGGTTTCTACTACACGCCCAAGAATCTCTGCGCCACTTTCTGCACCGCCTATGACGTCAAGGGTGCCACCGCCCTCTCCTCGCAGTCAGGCGGTATCGGCATGGCGATCGTCGGGTTCTCGCGCTCGACCAAGATGGGCGTCTCCGCCATCGTAGGCCTCGGCAACAAGTGCGACATCGACGAAGACGATCTGCTGACCTTCTTCGAGCAGGACGACAACACGAAAATCATCTGCCAGCACCTCGAAGACCTGAAGGACGGCCGCTCGTTCGCCGAAGTCGCCAAGCGGGTCTCGAAGAAGAAGCCGGTTGTCGTGCTCAAGGCCGGCCGCACCAGCGCGGGTGCGCGCGCCGCGAGCTCCCACACCGGTGCACTCGCCGGCAACGACAGGATCTATGAAGACGTCTTCAGGCAGTCCGGCGTCATCCGAGCGCGCTCGCTGCGCGACATGCTGGACTTCGCGCGCGGCATCCCGCTGCTGCCGACGCCGAAGGGCAACAACGTCGTGATCATCACCGGCGCCGGTGGCTCGGGCGTGCTGCTATCGGACGCGTGCGTCGACAATCAGCTGCCGCTGATGGCCATGCCGCCGGATCTCGATGCCGCCTTCCGCAAGTTCATTCCGCCGTTTGGTGCAGCGGGCAATCCCATCGATATCACCGGCGGCGAACCACCGACTACCTACCAGAACACCGTGCGCCTCGGGCTCAAGGACCCGCGCATCCACGCACTGATCCTCGGCTACTGGCACACGATCATCACGCCGCCGATGGTGTTCGCGCGCCTCATGGTGGAGGTCGTGCAGCAGATGCGCGAGCAGGGCATCGAGAAACCGGTGGTGGCCTCCCTCGCCGGGGACGTCGAGGTGGAAGAAGCCGCCGAGTACCTCTACCAGCACGGGATTCCCGCGTACGCCTATTCGACGGAGATCCCGGTCGCCGTGCTCGGCGCGAAGTTCCGCTGGGCGCGCGGCGCCGGATTGATCCCGGCGGTTTGAGTGTTGCGCGCCAGCAACAAACATTCATGTAGAGTCTATTTAATGCTTGGACACAATTGTATTTCCAGAGGACAATCGCAGAAAGAAACGCGCCAAGCGTTGTCTCATAAGCGATACGGTTTCTTGAGGTAGAGGGTCTCTCTTCACTTACGCCTCGACAAGGGGGTCTTCATATGAATGGCACGAGAGTGGTCACGTTTCTGACCGCGTGGCTTGTGGCCGTGTTGGTTCTGTTCAGTTATTCGAGTCCAATCTCCGCGCAGACGGCAGCTGACCAGGAAGCTCGGATGCGCGTGCTGCAGCAGCGCATCGATGACCTCAGCAAGCAGCTGAAGCAGATACAGGACGAGCAGACGAAGACGAGCAAGACGGTCAGCACCGTGGACAAAGCCTGGAACACCTTCATCAAGGGCTTCTTCGGCACCCTGGACGTGTCCATCGACTACACCACCAAGGGCATGGAGGGCATGGAGGCCTTCCACTACAACTGCACAGGCCCAAACGGTGGGGCGCCGTGCACCGTTAATACCGCGGCGGGAACCAAATCACCGCCCTTCGGACGGGTCAGCTGGATGGGGATGATGTCGAGCAACGGCTCCAACGTCGGCTATCGCGGCAGCCATCAGATTGGCAAGTCGAGTGTGGATTTCATCTACCAGGTTTCGACCTCGATCGACATGGCCGCCGCACCCGGCCTGAACAACACCTGGACCAAGTCCTCGAATACCGTCCAGGGAGCGCTCGGCCTCGGCGATACCTTCATCGGGCTGCGCAACAAGGAGTTGGGAACGCTCAAGTTCGGCACGATGTATACGCCCTACAAGACCGCGACCGACCGGCTCAATCCCTTCCCGGGAATGCTGGGTAACTACAGCGTCGTCATCGGCAACACGGGCGGTGACAACCGCATCGAGTTCGGCACGCGCATGGACCACGTGGTCGCGTACAGCTCGCCCAACCTGGGTCCGGTCAGCTTCGATCTCTCCTACTCGTTCGGCCAGAACCCCGATCCGTACAACAACATCACGCCACTCGGGTCGCCGGACTGCTCGGGAGCGAACAACCCGGGCAGCGGCAACCTGTTCCTGAACTGCGATGACGGCGGCTTCAATTACTCCTACGGCGGAGACCTGAAGTTCGAGACGGGCGGTCTGTACCTGGTGGCGGCCTATGAGCTGCACAGCGGCGTGAACCGCAGCAGCGACGGCATCGGCTCGAACAATCCGATCTACGGGGCTATGGACGGGGCGGGCACCCTTTGCAACCTGGCCCCCGGTTCCACCGGAGGCCCGAGCGGAGACCCGCGGCTCGACTGCGGGCCCAGCTCGCAGTACGTGGCCTTTGTAACGGAGTTTCCGACATCCGCCGCTGCCGGCTCACCCCCGTACAGCCCGGCATCCGACGTGGCCGATGAATTTGCCGTGAAGGTCGGCGGGCAGTACCACTTCGGGTTCGGCCTCACCGTCTCGTACCTCTGGGAAGAGATGAAGCGCAAGCTTCCGGAGAACATGGAGTTCCAGAACGAGCGGCAGCGTATCGGCCAGTGGGCCGCGCTCGAGTACGAGTTCAATGACGGTGCAGACCGGATCGCAGCGGGTTGGGCGCATGCCGGCGCGAGCGTGGGCGACCCGGGTGGCCAGCATAATTTCGACCCGAACGGGGTCGGCCACAACGAGGCGAACATGGTCACGGCCGCCTACTGGCACAAGTTCGACAAGCAGCTGAGCTGGTACTTCAACATCGCGGACACCATGAACGACGTCAACGCGCACTACGACATCGGCGCTGGCAGCCACGGAATCAAGACCGACTGCCACGATGCCACGCACACGACGTTCATCGATTACAGCAGCGCCGGGCCCACGACCTGGGGCGGCTGTCATCCGATCGGTGTTTCGACAGGCTTGAACTTCAAGTTCTGAGCGTCGCGGCGGATGGCGCGGGCATACGTCGACGACAATGCGGGGCTGACTCGATCGGCCACTCCTGGTGACGGCACCAGGAGTGGCCGAAGCGGCCGCTCGCGCCGCTTCCCGGTGTGGTATACACCGAATCGGAAAGAGACCAGGAGGCAATCAAGGTGTCCCGAGTGATCAAGCGCGTGCCGTACGCGGCGGCGGCGGTGGCCGCGTTGTGCGGCGTAATCGGATGTGCATCCGGCCCTCCCCAGAGCGATTCGCAAGTGCAAGCCAACAAAGAGCTGGCAGAGCACGTAGAAGCCGCGTTGAATGCGGACAAGCAGCTCTTCGCCAAGCACATCACGGCTCACGCCGACGGCGGTGTGGTGCGTCTCACCGGCTACGTCTGGGAGACCACCGATTTCGACGAGGCCAATTTCGTCGCTGGAAACGTTCCCGGTGTCACCAAGGTGGTAAACGACCTGGAACTGAATCGCAACGGAAACGACAACGGCGCCGTGGCACGGTAGGCCCTGACGCCGACGACGTACTGAGCCTGAAACGGCTGCGCATGGGCGCATCCCCGATGTGACAAATCCCTGCAGAATGTGACGGATGCCGCTTGATGCGGCCGCCTGCCGCGACGCTTCCGTCCCCGTTACTGAACTGCCGACCCCCCGGGTAAGTCTCAAAGAGTAAGCTGCAGCTTCGGACAAGCGAGGAGGTGCAATGGCCGGTGCCCTGAGAGTCAGAGCATGTGCCGCCCTCGCTGCCAGCGTCGTGCTGGCAGCCGCGTGCGCCAGCGCGCCTCCAAAGTCCCCGGAACAGGAACGCGCCGACGCGGCTACTGCCGAGCGGGTCAATGCCGCCCTGGAGGCCGATCCAATTTTCTATTTCCGCGATGTCGATGTGAGCGTTGACAACGGAGTGGCGCTCCTTAGCGGCTACGTGTGGACGACGGATGCGCTCTATCGCGCGCAGGAGATCGCGCGCAGAGTCCCCGGTGTTACGCGCGTGTTCCATCACATGGAGCTGGAGCGCCAGGGCAACAGAGGCGGCGGTGATGGCACCGGATCGGGGTGAGTCGCTTTGAAACAGGGATCGTCACTGCGCCCGACCGTGTTGCTGATCGCCGTGGCGACGCTCGCGGCCTCCTGCGCGACCTCTCCTTCGCCCGCGGTGTCGCCGGAGGCCGCACAGGGGATCGCGCTCCAGCACGCCACCGAAGAAGTGGTCGCCAACTACATCTATGTGCAGCTGAATGCCGACCCGGTCTATTACTACCGGCATGTGAACGTGAGCGTCGATGCAGGCGTAGCGACTCTCACTGGTTATGTTTGGGACACGCCCGCCATTTACCGCGCCCGCAAGATCGCGAGCGAGGTCCAAGGGGTCACGCGCGTGGTGACGAGTAATTTGGAGCTCGAGCGCAACGGCCGCGGCGGCGGCGGCGGACCCTCCCGATAGCTTCCCGGGATCGAAATCAAAATATGCCGCGGACACCCGCCCTCATCGCTGCTCTGGCACTGTCGGTGTATGGCTCGTCCGCTTTCTCGCAGGCGGCGCCGCCGCAAGGAGCGGCGCCGGCGGCTGGCCAGCCGGCGCAAGGTGAGGCGGCCACCAGCGATGAGGCGCTAACGAAGGCGATTCATGCGGCGCTCGATGCCGATCCCAACCATTTCTTCCGGCACGTCACCGTGAGAGTCGACAACGGGGTCGCGACCCTCGGTGGCTTCGTCAACAGCTCAGGCGCGATCCACCGGGCCCGCACGATCGCCGGCAAAGTCCCCGGTGTCACTCGCGTCGTGAGCGGCAATTTGACGCTCGAACCCAACCGTCCTCGATAGGCTCGGACCAATCCTCACCGTTCGCGCTCGGGCGCAGCGGGCGGCTGGTGCGGCCGCGAGGGCCGGGACGGCGGCTCTCCGGCCGGGTGATCCATCACTTCGTACCGGGGGCGGCTGCCGACCGCAGGGGTTCTCGACCGGCGTGAACTACAAGTTCTAATAGGCGGAAGAAAGGCGCACCGCGACGGCGGCGACTCCCCAGTCGCCATTATCGCGGCTGTATCGTCCCGCGGCCGGCCGTGGACGCGAACCGGACCTCGGCCGCTCGCGGCGCGTGAGTATTCAAGCCCTGCCCGCACGCATTACTATCCGGCCATGAGTACGGCCTACATCACGCATCCGGACTGCCTGCGGCACGAGATGGGCGCAGGCCACCCCGAGTGCCCGGAGCGCCTGAGCGCCGTGCACGAGGAACTGCGCTCCTCGGGACTGCTTACTGAGCTGAGCTGCCTCGAGGCGCCGCTCGCCGAGGGCGACGATCTCAAGCGCGTGCATCGTCCCGCCTATGTCGACCTGATCTTCGAGCACGCGCCCACCGAGGGCTACGTGCAGCTCGACCCCGACACGGCGATGAACCAGTACAGCCTCGCGGCCGCGCGGCGCGCGGCCGGTGCCGGCATCCTCGCGGTGGACGAAGTGCTCGCCGGGCGGGCGCGTAACGCCTTCTGCGCGGTACGGCCCTGCGGCCACCACGCGACCCCGAACCGCTCGATGGGGTTCTGCATCTTCAATAACGTCGGCGTCGCTGCCGGCTACGCGCTCGAGGAATGCGGGCTCGAGCGCGTCGCGGTAGTCGACTTCGACGTGCACCACGGCAACGGCACCGAGGTCATGTTCAGCCCCGACCCCTGGCGGGAGCGCGTGCTGATGGCGAGCTTCTTCCAGCACCCGTTCTACCCGTACAGCGGCACGGAGGACCCGGCGCCTAACATGGTCAACGTGCCCCTGGCCGCCGGCAGTGACGGCACGGCCGCGCGCCGCGTCTTCGAGGCCGCGTGGCTGCCGGCGCTCGAGCACTTCCGGCCCCAGCTGATCCTGATCTCGGCGGGCTTCGATGCGCACCGCGAGGACCTGCTCGGCGGGCTGGCGCTGGTCGAGGACGACTACGCCTGGATGACGCAGCGGCTCATGAACCTCGCCTCGCGCCACGCCGAGGGGCGCATCGTCTCGATGCTCGAGGGTGGCTACAATCTCGGCGCGCTCGGCCGCAGCGCCGCCGCGCACGTCCGCACGCTGCTGCAGTAGCGGCGCCTCTCAGGTCGTCAGGACGATCTTGCCGACGTGATCTGAGCTCTCCATCAGGCGGTGCGCCGCGGCCGCCTCGGCGAGCGGAAAGGTCCGGTAGATCACCGGTCGCACCCGACCGGACGAGAGCAGCGGCCAGACGTGCTCGCGCACGCCCGCGGCGACCGCCGCCTTCTGCGCGACGGTGCGCGCACGCAGCGTCGAGCCGGTGAGCGTCAGGCGCTTGGTGAGGATCAGGTGCATCTTCACTTCTGCGCGCGGACCGCCGAGCAACCCGATGACGACGATCCGCCCGTCCATCGACGCCGCCTCGAGATTGCGCGACACGTAGGGGCCGGCGACCATGTCGAGGATGAGATCGACGCCGCGGTCACCGGTCTCGGCCTTCACCACCGCGACGAAGTCCTCGCTCTTGTAGTCGATCCCGCGCACCGCCCCGAGCTTCTCGCAGGCGCGCGCCTTCTCCTGACTGCCGGCCGTGGCGAACACCCGCGCCCCGAAGGCGCTCGCGAGCTGGATCGCTGTCGTGCCGATCCCGCTCGTGCCGCCGTGGATCAGTACGGTCTGCCCGGCCTTCAGGCCACCGCGCTCGAAGAGATTGGTCCACACGGTGAAGAAGGTTTCCGGAAGCGCCGCCGCCTCGGTGAGGCTGAGGCCCCCGGGGACCGGCAGGCACAGAGGCGCCGCCGCCACGGCGTAGGCCGCGTACCCCCCGCCCGAGAGCAGTGCCGCGACCTTGTCCCCGACGTGCAGCGCGCTGACGTCCGGGCCGAGCGCGACGACCTCGCCGGCGACCTCGAGCCCGGGAATGTCGGAAGCGCCGGGAGGCGGCGGGTAGGAGCCCTGACGCTGCATGACGTCCGGGCGGTTGACGCCGGCGGCTGCGACCTTCAGCAGTACTTCCCCCGATCCGGGGCGCGGCAGCGCCCGCGTGGTGAGCCTGAGCTGCTCCGGACCGCCGGGGGAGGCGATCTCGATCGCCGGCATCTCTTGCGGCAGTGTGGGAATAACCGTTCTCCGCGTCGGGGACTCTTGAATCTAAACGGCGCCGCCGATTTGGGCAACAATGCGCACGCATGAAAGTGTGCGTCTACGGTGCCGGCGCCATCGGTGGCTACCTCGCGGTCGAGCTGGCGCTCGCCGGTCATGAGGTGTGCGTCATCGCCCGAGGCTCACACCTGAAGGCGATCCGCGAGAGCGGGCTGACGCTCGTGAGCGAGGGACGTGAACGCGTGGCGCGCCTCCCGGCGAGCGACGATCCGGCCGCGTTCGGCCCGCAGGAGCTCGTCGTCTGTGCGCTCAAGGCGCACCAGGCCTACGAGGAGGCGCCGCGCTTCGCGCCGCTTCTGGATGCAGGCACGGCGATCCTCACGGCCATGAACGGCATTCCGTGGTGGTACTTCTACAGAAACGGCGGCGCACTCGAGGGACGACACCTCGATGCCGTCGACCCCGGAGGCCGCCAGTGGCTGAGCCTCGGGCCCGAGCGCGCGATCGGCTGTGTCGTGGACCCGGCCTGCGAAGTGCTCAAGCCCGGCGTAGTGACGCACTACAAGTTCCGCCGCTTCACGCTCGGGGAGCCCGACGGCAGCCGTTCGGCGCGGGTGACGGCCGTCAGCGCGGCGCTCGAGGCGGCAGGCCTCGATGCGCCGGTGCGGGACGACATCCGCTGGAACATCTGGCTCAAGCTTTGGGGCAACGTGTGCTTCAACCCGATCAGCGCCCTCACCGGCGCGGCCCTCGACCACATCACGCGCGAGCCCGCGCTGCGCGCGCTGTGCGAGCGCATGATCGCGGAGACGCGCGCCGTGCACGAGGCTCTCGGTGTGCACATTCCCGCGGACATGGTGGCGCGGCGCCTGGACGCGGCGGGCTCCGTTACCGGCCACAAGATGTCGATGCTGCAGGACCTCGAGCGCGGCCGCTCGCTCGAGATCGACGCGCTGGTCACGGCCGTTCAGGAACTCGGCCGGCTGACGGACGTCGCGACGCCGGTGATCGATGCGGTGCTCGCGCTCGTGCAGGAACGCGCGCGCGCCGCCGGGCTCTATCGGCACACGTCCGGCTGAGTCGTGGCGGCGCATCGCGTCGCCATGGCGCGACGACGCCGGTGTGCGCTTCGCGGGCACATTGTCGCGCAAACGCGCGACGCCTGTCGCGCGCCGGAGCGCACAGTGCGCGCAATGTAAGCGGATGTTACGAGCGACGCGGACGCGTCACGCCGCAGTCCGAGTTCGTGTTCCCGACACGCGCCGGTCACGACGACGTCACCGCGCTGTATTGAAGCGCGCATAGCCTTCGCCCCCGTCGCCGCCACACGCGCGTGCGGTGCTTCGTCGTGCACATTCAACCCAGGGAGCGAACATGATCAGCCTCAGAGCCCGTTCCTTTTTCCTCGGCTGCCTCGCCGCCGCGGCGCTCGCCGGCACTCAGGCGCACGCCGCCCCGGGCGCCCCCGCGCTTAGCAAGCAGGGCAACCCCGGCAACAGCAGCTGCATGCTGGATTCGAACCACGGCCGCATCCGTCACGTGGTCTATATACAGTTTGACAACGTGCACTTTCGGCGCGACCTGCCGAACATTCCCTCCGATCTCGAGCAGATGCCCAATCTGCTCAGTTTCCTGCTGAACAACGGCACGGTGCTCACGAATCACCACACGCCGCTCATCTCGCACACCTCGGTTGACATTCTCACCTCGCTCAGCGGTGTGTACGGCGACAAGATGGGCGCGCCGATTGGCAACAGCCTGCCGTTCTTCAACAGCTCCGGCGGCGTGTCCTTCCCCAGCACCTTCGAGTACTGGACCGATCCGCTCGAGACCACCCCGGTACCGATCCCGGTCATGGTCGATCAGCAGGGCAAGATCAGCCCCGCACCCTGGGTGCCGTACACGCGCGCCGGCTGCGACGTCGGTGCCTTCTCGGTGGCGAACATTGAGTTTGAGAACATCACGAATGATCTGAACAATGTCTTCGGCTCCAACTCGCCGGAGGCGGCAGAAGCTAAAGCCAATCCCAACAAGGCCAAGGCCGACTTCCTCGGCATCGCGGTGCACTGCGCGCGCAACAGTCCGCTGTGCACGAACGGCAAGCCGGACGTGCTCACCGACGAGCCGGGCGGCTACCTCGGCTTCGATGCGCTATTCGGCAACGCCAACGTCGCCCCCGCGATCTCGCCGCAGGGTCCGGTCGAGGATGTGGATGGCAACGTCATCCAGGACGCCTTCGGCAATCCGGGCTTCCCCAACACTTTCGATCCCTCCGCCGCGCAGACGCTTGGCTACCTCGCCACCATGCTCGAGGCGGGCATTCCTGTCGTCTATGGCTACATAGAGGACATGCACGACAACCATGCGGCCGGCGGAACCTTCGGCCCCGGCGAGACGGGTTACGTCGCGCAGCTCGCGGCCGCCAACGAGGCCTTCGGCCGCTTCTTTGCGCGGCTGGCGCGGGACGGCATTACCAGGGACAACACGCTATTCATCGTCACGGCCGACGAGAACGACCAGTTCGTCGGTGGCGCGCCCTCGCCGGCGAACTGCGACGGCGTCAACGTGCCTTGCACCTACGCGCAGATCGGTGAGATCGACGCCAACCTGAGCCGCCTGGTGGCGACGCAGGCCAACGACACCACCACGTTCTCCGTGCACTCCGACTCGGCGCCGACCTTCTACATCAAGGGCAACCCCGCGCAGACCGATGCGGTCACCCGTCAGCTCGAGCGCGACATGGGGGCGCTCACGGCGGTCAACCCCATCAGCGGCAACACCGACCAGATCGCCCAGGCGCTCGCCGACCAGACCGAGCAGCGCTTCCTGCACATGATCACGTCGGACCCGAACCGCACGCCGAACTTTGTCATGTTCGCGAACGACCAGTACTTCGCCTTCGCGAGCGGTAACACGAGCTGCAACCTGCCGCCGGCGTGTGTCGAGCTCGAGGGACCGCACGGCTTCGCCTGGAACCACGGGGACTTCCAGGAGATGATCACGAAGACCTGGCTCGGCATGGTGGGCCCGGGGGTCGAGCATCATGGCGCATCGGATGCGATCTTCTCCGACCACACCGACATCCGACCGACGATCCTGGGACTCGTGGGTCTGAAGGACGACTACGGACACGACGGTCGCGTGCTCTTTGAGTTCCTCGAGGAAAACGCCGTGGGTCACATGACCGGGCACGAAAAGCACACGCTTGCGCGACTCGCGGAAGCCTTCAAGGACATCAACGCCCCGGTGGGTGTGCTCGCGCGCAAGACCTTCCCGATCTCGACCGCCGCGCTCAAGGGCGACGACGCGACCTACGCGCAGCTCGAGGGCCAGCTGGATCGCATCACCGATGCGCGCGACCTCATCGCCGCGCAGATGATCGACATGCTGGAAGGTGCGGTGTTCGACAACCGGCCGATCAACGAGCCGCAGGCCGACGCCCTGATCGGGGCGGCCCAGGCGCTGATCGCCTCGGTGCATTGAGCGCGGCCGCGTCGCCGATCCGCCCGCGTAACACGCGGGCGGACCGGCGAACTCAATGCCGGACCGCGCGGTACATGAACACCAGGCCGAGCACCACGAACAGCGCACTCGCCACGTAGTGCAGCGCCTTCAGGGGCAGGCGCTCGGCGAAGGCCTTGCCGAGGAACACCACGGGCGCGTTCGCGAGCAGCATGCCGCACGTGGTGCCGGCGATCACGGCGGGCAGGTTCGGGTAGCCCGCCGCGAGGGCCACCGTGGCGATCTGGGTCTTGTCGCCGATTTCGGCGATGAAGAACGCGACCAGGGTCGCCAGGAACGCGTTGCCGCGTCTCGAGCCGGCGGCGCCTTCATTCAGCGTGTCGGCTTTCAGAGCCCACAGCGCCATCAGGATCATGCTGATCCCCACCAGAGCGTCGAGGAGTGCGGGCGTAAGGAAGCGGCCGAGACGCGCGCCGATCAGCCCGGCGGCCGCGTGATTGGCGAGCGTCGCACACAGCACGCCGGCCAGGATCTGCCAGGGGCGCCGGTAGTGTGCCGCGAGCATGAGCGAGAGCAGCTGCGTGCGATCGCCCATCTCGGCGATCGCGACGGTCGAGACCGAGACCAGGAAGGATTCCATCCGCGTTCAGGGCGACGGCATGAGCTCGATCCATACCGGTGCGTGATCACTCGCCTTTTCACGGCCGCGCACGTCGCGGTCGACACCGGCGGCACGCAGCCGGGGGGCGAGCTCGCGGTTGAGCAGCAGGTGATCGATGCGCAGCCCCGCGTCGCGGGCGAAGTTATTGCGGAAGTAGTCCCAGAACGTATAGATGCGCTGGTCGGGATGCAGTGTGCGCAGCGCGTCGGTCCAGCCCTGGGCGAGGATCGCGCGGTACGCCGCGCGCACTTCGGGCCGAAACAGCGCGTCGTCGTGCCAGCGCTCGGGCTTGTACACGTCGAGATCCTCGGGGATGACGTTGTAGTCCCCGGCGAGCACGACTGGCTTGCCGCTGCGTGCGAGCTCGGCCGCGCGGACCGTGAAGCGCTCGAGCCAACCGAGCTTGTACGTGAACTTCGGCCCGGGGGCGGGGTTGCCGTTCGGCAGATAGAGGCAGCCGATCGTAACGCCCTGTGTCTCGGCTTCCAGATAGCGGCTGTGCAGGTCATCGGGATCTCCGGGCAGCCCGCGCTGGGTCTCCCGCACCTCTTGCCGGGCGAGTATCGCGACCCCGTTCCACTGCATCTGACCGTGCCAGATCGCGTGGTAGCCGGCCTCGCGCACGGCCGCCTCCGGAAAGCGCTCCTGCGGTGCCTTGAGCTCCTGCAGGCAGGCGACGTCGGGCCGGCTCTCCGCGAGCCAGCGCAGGAGCGCCGGAAGGCGGCCGTTGACGCCGTTGACATTGAAGGTGGCGATTTTCATGAGGTTCGTGGCACATCCGCGTCCGAGGCATTCGGAGCTGAGCGCATTCTGCCAGCAGCGACGCACGAGCTGAAGCAAGGCGGCGGCGTGGCCGGCCACGCGCGCGTTCACAGGGACCTGCGGCCCCACTAAGCTCACGGGTATGACGAGCGTAATGGCCGCTTCCGATGCCAGCGAGCGCAGGTATCCGATCCTCTACCGAACGATCCCGGTCGAAGGGGTCAATATCTTCTTCCGCGAGGTCGGCCCGAGGCACGCGCCGACGCTCCTGCTGCTGCACGGCCTGCCCTCCTCGTCCCGCATGTTCGCGTCGCTTCTCGAGCGGCTCGGCCACCGCTTCCATCTGGTTGCGCCGGACTATCCGGGCTTCGGGCACAGCGACTGGCCGGATGCGAGGACCTTCCCCTACACGTTCGATCATCTCGCGCAGCTCATGGATCGCTTCACGGAGCTGCTCGGCCTCGCCCGCTACAGCCTGTACATGCAGGACTACGGCGGGCCGGTCGGGTTGCGGCTCGCGATCGCGCACCCCGAGCGTATCGAGGGACTCATCGTGCAGAACGCGGTCGCCCACGACGAGGGCCTGGGGCCGAACTGGCAGACGCGGCGCGCCTACTGGGCCGACCGCGCCGCGCACGAAGCCGCGCTGCGCGAGAACCTGCTCTCGCTCGCGACCACGCGCACGCGCCACGTCGGCCGGGATCCTGCCCTGGAGCGCTACGACCCGGACCTGTGGACCGACGAGTTCGCGTTCCTGAGCCGGCCGGCGCAGGCCGACATCCAGAGCGACCTGTTCTATGACTACCGCACGAACGTCGCCTCCTATCCGCTCTGGCAGCGCTGGCTGCGAGAGACGCAGCCCCGGCTGCTCGTGCTCTGGGGTCGCTACGACCTCTCCTTCGAGCCCACGGAGCCGGAGGCGTATCGTCGCGACGTTCCGGGCGCGGAGATTCACGTGCTGGACGCGGGACACTTCGCGCTCGACACCGCCGCGGACGAGATCGCCGGACTGGTGAGCGGCTTCCTGTACGCGGGCGCCGTGGGGAGGCGATGAGCTTCGCGGGCGCGCGCGCCCTCCTTGACCTCTTGGGTGTCGAACTGCCCATCGTGCAGGCACCCATGGCGGGCGTCTCCTCGCCGCGGCTCGCCGCGCAGGTCGCCAATGCGGGTGCGCTGGGTTCGCTGGCTTTCGGAGCGAGCGGCCCGGCCAGCGCGCGTGCACTGCTCGCCGCCGCGCGTGAACTCACTTGCCGTTCGCTGAACGTGAACGTGTTCTGCCACCGGCCTCCCCGGGCCGACCCGGTGCGGGAGGCCGGCTGGTCGCAGCGCCTGAGCCCGGAATTCCGGCGCTTCGGCCACGAGCCTCCGCGGCACGTTACCGAGATCTACCGCAGCTACCTGTCCGACCTGCCGATGCAGCGCCTGCTGCTCGAGGCACGGCCACGGATCGTGAGCTTTCATTTCGGGCTGCCGGACGAGGAGCACGTCCGGGCGCTGCGCGAGCAGGGCGCCGTGCTCCTGGGGTCCGCGACGAGCGTCGCCGAGGCGCGCGCGCTCGAGCGCGGCGGAGTTCACGCGGTGATCGCACAGGGATACGAGGCCGGAGGTCACCGCGGCGTCTTCGATCCGGACGCACACGATGACGAGCTGGGGACGATGGCGCTCACGCGTCTCCTGGTGCGCGAGCTGGGAATTCCCGTCATCGCGGCCGGGGGCATCATGGACGGCGCCGGCATCGCCGCGGCGCTGCGCCTCGGCGCTTCGGCTGCGCAGCTCGGGACCGCCTTTCTTGCTTGCCCTGAGGCTGAGACCGACGCGGGCTACCGCGCAGCACTTTCGAGCGAGGCCGCCTACCATACCGTCGTGACGCGTGCGATTTCCGGGCGCCCGGCGCGTTGCCTCGCAAACCGCTTCACGGCGCTCGGCCGAGCGGTCCACGCCGAGGAGATTCCTGACTATCCCCTCGCCTACGACGCCGCCAAGGCGCTGCACGCGGCGGCGGCGGCGACCGGTGACAGCGGCTACGGGGCGCATTGGGCCGGTCAGGGCGCGCCCTTGGCGCGGGCACTCCCCGCCGCGGCGTTGATGGGTCGGTTGCGCCAGGAACTCGATCGCGCCTGAACGCTCGCGGCGGTAGGGCTTGGCTCGCCGTTACGCTCTTTCTAGAATGGTGAGCGACCGCGACGACAGCCGCCTGTCGCCAACACGGCCCAGCGACCACGCCAACAGTCACCGATGTTCTGCGAAAGGTGCGCCTCATGAAGCAGATCAAGGGTCCCCTGCTCGCCGTCATGGCCTTGCTCACCGCCGCCGCGACACCGGGCGCGCCGCCCGCAACCCCGGAAGTACCGGCGCAATCCAGGCACTACACGCTGAGGGCCACGCCGGACAACGTGCAGTGGGGCTGGTACGACGTGCACGAGAAGCCCCGGCTCACCATCCGCTCCGGCGACACGGTCTCGATCGAAACCCTGTCGCACTCCCTCGGCCAGATCAAGCCGGGCGTCGACATGGACGAGATCGTCAAGCTCAGGCGCGAGAACGACGGCGGCGGACCGCACTCGATCACCGGTCCGATCTATGTCGAGGGCGCCGAGCCGGGCGACACCCTCGAGATCGAGATCCTGAAGATCGTGCCGAAGCCGGACGCGTTCAACTTCAACCTGCCCGGCAAGGACTTCCCGACGGTCGGCCTGCTCGCCGGCGAGTTCCCCGAAGGGTTCGTGCGCTACTACAAGCTTGACCTTGCGAAGATGCAGACCGAGTTCAAGCCCGGGATCATGATCGACCTGAAGCCCTTCCCGGGCACTTTCGCCGTGGGCGTCGATCCCAACGAGCCGCCGGCGAAGGCCGGCCCGCCGATCAAGGACGCGCAGGGACGCACCAGCACGCTGCGCCCGTGGAAGAACGGCTCCAACATGGATCTGAACGAACTGCAGGTCGGCTCGAAGCTGTACCTGCCGGTGTTCGTCAAGGGCGGCCTCATCTGGACCGGTGACTCGCACTGCCGGCAGGGCAACGGCGAGGTGAACCTGACGGCGCTCGAATGCGCCTACGACGACTTCGAGATCCGCCCCGTCGTGCGCAAGGACCTCAAGACCGAGTGGCCATGGGCGGAGACCCGGACGCACTGGATCTTCATGGGCTACGACGAGGACTTGAGTCAGGCGATGAAGATCGCCGTAGAGCAGACCGTGGCGTGGCTCGCGGCCCAGCAGATCGTGCCGATGAGCCGCGAGGAAGCGTACGCGCTGACCTCGATAGTCGGTGACTGCCGCGTCACGCAGGTCGTGGACATCCGCAAGGGCGTGCACTGCATGATCCCGAAGTCCGTGTTCGTCAATTACAAGGCGCCCTCACGCGCTCATTAACCGCGGCGACGCCCACGGTCGCACGGGCCGGAGCGTAGCGCGCGACGCATCGTGCGCTGGCGCTCGTGCGCGCTCCTCGCCCGTTTCGCCGCTTAAAGCGTCCGCGTGCGGTCCGCGCCCGGCATCTCCGCGCGCGCGCTGTTGGCGCAGTCCTACAGGCGTGGCACGGCGCGGCGCCACTAGACTCGGCCCCGCTGCAAAAAGTGCAGCGCGGAGGGCCCAGAGTCATGAATTCAGGAACGGACGGCAGTCAGGTCAGGTCGTGGGATGCCATGGCGCAGAATTACGACCGGGAGCGGGACGCCGATCCGGTGTACCGGGCGTGCGTCCGCCAGGCCGTCGCCGACCTGCATCCCGCAGGAACGGTCCTTGACTGCGGCTGCGGCACCGGGCTTGCGACCCCGTATCTGCTGTGCGCCGAGGCCGTGTACGCGGTCGACTACTCCGAGCGCATGCTCGAGAAGGTGCGCCGCAAGTTCGCGCATCAGGTGCACACCGCGCGGGCCGACGTGCGCGACCTGCCCTACCCCGACAACACCTTCGACTGCGTGCTGGTCGCCAACGTCCTGCAGCACCTCGCGCCCGGCGATCAACCGCGCGCCGCGGCGGAGATCATGAGGACGCTCAAGCCCGGCGGCCGCTACGCGGTCAGCGTCCATCACTTCAGTGAGCGAAAGCGCCGCGCGGGATGGAGGAAGGAGGGCAAGCCCGGCGGTCGGGGCGACTGCGACTACATCTTCCGCTATACGCGCGCCGAACTCGCCGCGCTCTTCCCGCGTGCCCGCATCCGGGCGATTGGCTTCCCCGGCCTGCCGGGCCAGGTCACCCTGGCGCGCCTCGCGGGACGGGTTCTGGCCCGCCTGGGGCACGGGCACATGATCTGCGCCTACGGCGTGGCGAACTAGAGCGGCGTCAGGATCCAGGCGAGCGCCACGAAGACGACGAGCCCCACTGCCGCGCCCACGAGCGCTCGCGCCACGGAGCGGCCGGCGGCGCCGGTCGTGCGGGACCCCTCGGACCGCGGAGCCGGGGTGTAAATGAACGTAAGCGCCTCGATTTCACTGGCCCGTAAGGGTGACGAATTCACGGTCTGCTCCTGTGTCATTCACTGCGGTTGGGTGGCGCCCGTCCCTGGACGCCACGACTCACTCAGCAGGTAGATCGGAAAGGTCCGGGCAAAGCCGCCATCGGCCCTGAGCCGGCAGCGGTCTCGCGGCCTTTGGCGACCTGGCTGCGGCACTGGCCGGCACGCGTCGGGCGCCGCGCACCGTGTACTCTTGCGCCCGGCCCGATGGATGAGGAGAGAAGATGAATACGCTTTCACGCCTGCTCGTCGCCTGCCTGGTGCTGCCGCTTGGCGCGGTAGCGGTCGCCGATGCGCCGCCGGCTGCGCGCGACGGGCTCTACTTCCCGTCGGCGGTGACCCAGACGGAAGCGGACGAGTACACGCGCTACGAGCTGCTCGCTCCCGAGACGGCGAGCTTCAAGATCTACTACGAGGTCACGGCCACGACCGCCGGCGCCCGGTATTTCTACAACCCCATCCGCAAGGGCAGCGTCGCCAGCGAGGAGAGCGTCTACGACGCAATGACGGGGACGGCGCTGCACTTCGAGGTGGTCAAAGGCAGCGAGGCACGCAAGGACCCGCTGATGCCGGACGCGGACCCCGACACCGAGTACATCAAGGTCACGCTCGCCCGGCCCGTCCCGGTGCACGGCGGGGGCCGCCTCGTAATCGTCAAGACCTACAAGGACACCAAGAGCTACCACTCCGACGGCAAGGCCATCGTCTTCGAACGACCGCTCGGGGTCCGTCGCAACAAGATCGTCCTGCCCGCGGGCTACGAGCTGGTCGAACTCTCCGTGCCCTCGCAGATCCTCACCGAGAAGGACGGGCGCCTCGCCGTCAGTTTCCTGCACGCGGGCGCCGGCGAAGCGCCCCTGGTGATCCGGGCCGTCGCCGGTGCGGCGCGCGGCGCGGCCGCCGTCCCGCCCGTCCCGGGCACCCGCCGCAGCTGGGAGTCTCCGTTTGAGGGCGGCACCGAACAGGAACGTCTGTCGGAGCGCGCGCATCAGGACCGCGACATCGTCTACTTCCTGCAGCAGCCCGAGACGCACGCCTTCAGCCTCTATCACGACTACACCGAGACGCGACCCGGGATCAACGGCTACGCCAACGTCGTCCGGCAGGGGAGTGTTGCCACCCACCCTTCCGCGTACGTGCTCGATACGGGCGAGCAGCTCGAGGCGCGCGAGATGAGCGGCGCGGAGCTCGGCACCTCCAAGATCAACGTCGGCGAGGAGGTCGCGCCGGAGGCGCGCGTGGTGGTGATTCCGTTCGCCGCGGTGCAGTCCGGGCAGAGCGTGCGCCTGCGCATCGCCGAGACCTACACCGCTCCGGTCAGCTACCGCCTGGAGGGCGACGAGCTGGTGTTCGATCGCAGCCTGGGCCGGCCGCGCAACGCCGTGGTCCTGCCGAGCGGCTGGTATTGCACCTTCAGCGCCGCGCCGGCGACCGTCAGCCAGTTACCCGACGGCCGGATCCGTCTCGACTACTGGGACGAGCGGCCCGAGGCGGTCGACGTGCTGCTCAAGGCGAAGCGGCGGATGAGCGCGCCAGCGCAGGCGTCGTAGCCGGCGGCGCGACGTGTGCGTTCGCACAATCACAGCGACATGAGCCGAGCCGGCACTTCCGCGCTGTTGGATCCGTTACCGGACACCCGTTTGACGGCCAGCTGTTATTCTTGGCGGCGCTGAACTCCAAACAACCAGGGAGAGAAGAACCGTGAACAGGCATCTCTTAGTGGCAGCCGTGACGGGCGCGTGGCTCGCCTGCTCGTTGAGCGCAGGGCCCGCGGCCGCTCAGACCGGCGCGCAACCGGCGGCACCGGCCGCGGCCGACCAGCACGTGTTGAGCTCGCAGGACATCGATCTGCTGCGCAAGGACCTCCGCTCGCAGAAGAAGCAGCTGATGGCGCAGAACCTGAAGCTCAGCGACCAGGAGGCGACGAAGTTCTGGCCGATCTACGATCAGTACACCGCGGAGCTGGTGAAGATCAACGACAAGAAGTACTCCATCATCCAGCAGTACGCGGACCAGTACGGGACGCTCACGGACCAACAGGCGCTGTCACTCGTTCAGCAGTGGGGCGAGGTGGACATCGGCGCCGCGCAGCTGCGGGCGAAGTACGTGCCGATCGTGGCGAAGGCCATCGGTGGCAGAAAGGCGGCGACCTTCGGCCAGCTGGACCGACGCATCTCGCTGATGATCGAACTGCAACTCTCCTCGAAGCTGCCTCTGGCGCAGCGGTAGAGCGAACCGCAACGGGCGGGCGGCGCTTGTGGGTAGCGCCGCCCCGCGGATCATGCTCTCGTCCGCGACCGCTGCCGGCTAGCTCTTCGAATCCCAGCGCAGCGACTCGTAGATCGGGGGCTCGTCGAGGAAGGTCGCGACGAGCATGGCGGCGAAGCACGCCGAGAGCATCGGCAGCAGCAGCCGGAAGCTCCCCGTTAGCTCGATCGCCAGGATAATTCCCGTAAGCGGCGCACGCACCGCGGCCGTGAACAACGCCGCCATGCCGACCACGGCATACTCGACGGGCTGCGCGCCGATGCCCGGAAGCCAGCGTTCGCAGAGCTCCCCGAACAGGAGCCCGCTCTGGGCACCGATGACCAACATCGGCGCAAACAGACCTCCCGGCGTGCGTGCCGAGTAGGAGACGGCTCCGAGCGCGAAGCGCACGACCAACACCAGCACGAAGCCCGCGGTCAGGGCGCTCACCGTGCCGCCGAGCACGCGCTGCGTGATCCCGTCGCCCCCGCCGATCAGCTGCGGCGCGAACCAGCCGAGCACACCGACGGCGGCCCCTATGGCGGCGGCGCGGTATTCCGGTGCGACGCGGGTGAGCCGGGCGCTCGCCCGCAGGGCGCCCAGAATGGCGCGGTTGTAGAGGATGCCGACCAGACCGACGGCAAGTCCCAGGGCGACGTGCACCGGCAATGTCCACAGGCCCGGGTAGGGCAAGGGCGCCACCAGAAAGTCCGGATCCTGCCCGACGATGAAGCGCGCCACGCCGATGGCACCCGCGGAGGCGCCCAGTGCTGCGATGGTGATGGGCAGGTCAAAGCGGCGGACCAGCTCCTCGAGCACGAAGACCGCCCCGGCGATCGGGGCATTGAACGCGGTTGCGAGTCCCGCCCCGGCTCCCGCTGCGAGCAGTGCCTTGCAGTCGCCGTCGCCGCGACGAGTGAGCTTGCCGAAGAGCAGCGACAACGTGGCGCCCATCTGCACCGTGGGGCCCTCGCGGCCGAGCGCCAGGCCGCCGCCGATCGCCAGCAGACCGCCGAAGAATTTGACGAACATGATCCGGAGCGGACTGCCCGACCAGCTGCCGCTCAACTGAGCCTCCACGTGCGGAATTCCGCTGCCCGTGGCGTGCGGTGAGAACCGGCGCACGAGCCACGCGGCAACGGCGGCCGCGAGCGCGCAGATCACCGCCGCGGCGAGGAGTCCGAACGCACCGTAGGCGTGCAGCCAGGCGAGCAGCGAATCGCGCAGCCGATCCGCGCGTGACAGGGCCAGGCGGAAGACGGCCGCCAGGAGTCCGGTGGCTGCACCGGCGGCAAGCGAGAGCACCGCGAGCGCGAGCACCGGGCCGCGTTGGTTGGACGACACGTTGACTCCCCGAGTCAGCCGAGAAGGATCATACAGTGCCTCCGCTCAGGCGACCTGTTGGGAGTGAGCGGTCGGATTAACGCGCGTCGCCCGCCGCTTGTGCGGTGCCACCCAGGTGCCGGTCGAAGAACTTGACCACCACGGCGTACACCTCCTGGGATTCCGGGAGGTCCGGGTCCATGAAGAACGCGTGCCACATGCCGTCCCAGACATGAAGCTCCGCATCCACGCCGGCCTTGCTCAAGGCGCTCTGCACGCCATAGAGCGAGCTCACCGTGAAGTCGCGCGATCCCGCGATCAGCAGCGTCGGCGGAAAGTGGGCCAGTACCTCGGGTGAGTTGACCGGAAAGACCAACGGATCCCGTGGTGAGGCCTCACTGAAGTAGGGATTGGTGATCTTGGAGTCGTCGTCGACGTCCTTTGCCGGCTGCTCGCCTACGAGGAACGCGGCCAGGTGGGTCGAATCGCCCCGCAGCGGCGCCGCCGAGCCGCAAAAGGTTCCGATGGCGCCCGGCATGGGCAGCTGCTCCTTCTGAAACCAGGCGATGGCCTCGGCCGTCAGGATGCCCCCGGCCGAGCAGCCATAGATGCCGATGTCGGACGCCCTGTGATCCTTCAGCAACTCGCGATACACCGCCGCGACGTCTTCGCTCGCCGCCGGGAACTTGAACTCCGGCGCCATGCGGTACGCCACCGTGACGACGGTGATCTTGCCGAGGCCCGCGATGGGAATGGACTCCGTCCTCGACCCGTTGACCTCGCCCCAGACGAATCCGCCGCCGTGCAGGTTGATGAGCACGCGGGTGCGATTGCGCGCCGATACGCCATCCTTCGGCGTGATGACTTCGGTGCGCACGCCACCGATCACCCGAGACTCGATGTTCACCGGGTAGAGCGTCTGCGCCCGCGCCACCAGCGGTGCATTCTTGCGCTCGTCCTCTTCACGGATCGCCTTGATGTCATTCTGCGCAGGCTTTGCACTCTTGGGATGCGCGAAGACCTGGATGAATCGCCTGCGCGAGTCGGCGCTCATGAACGCCGACGGCGGGACCTTCACGGCCGGCAGGTGCGCGCTGCCGTCGGCGTCCACGTAGGGGGGCGGGCGGGGGGTTCCGCCGTCCGCGGCACCAACCGCGGCTGGCACTGCCATCAGAAGCGACAGCGCAGCGACAGAAACGGAGCGACATGGGTGCATGCGAGATCCTCCATGGTGCGATCGCCCGGAAGGGCAAATGCCGCGCTCAGCGCCCAAGCATACAGGCGTGAGTTACTCTGGCGCAGTGGCTGGACGCGCTCACCCGAGTTTTTCTGTATCCGCGTATGCGCCGCGCAGCGCTCGACTCAATGGTGTGACGGCCAATGCCGGGGCATCATGAGGCGGTTGTCCGCCAACCCGCGGAGCGGGGCACGCAACCGATGGCCTACTCACTCAGGTGTCGCACGCGCCGTAGCGCCTCAGTTCTCGGTCTGGCCCTGCTCGCCCTCACCGCGTTGCCGCAGGCGCTGGCGTCTTCCGGGTTCGATCCGCGCGCGGCCGAGGGGGTCGTGCGCCGGCTGTTGCCCGGCCATGCGTCGCAATTCGAGCTGCGTGCCATCGAGCCGCACGACGGCCGCGAACGATTCCGCATCTCCGGCGCGGAGGGTCACATCCGGATCGAGGGAAACACCACGAGCGCCCTCCTCTTCGGCGTCAACTGGTACCTCAAGTACGTCGCGCACCTGCAGATCTCACCGAACGGCGATCAACTGGGCGGCACCACGCCGCTGCCTCTGCCCGAGAGGGTCATCGAGATCGAGACGCCCTACAGGTACCGGTACGCGCTCAATGAAAACGTAGACGGCTACACGTCGCCGTACTGGGACTGGCCGCGCTGGCAGCGCGAGATCGACGTCCTGGCACTCTCCGGAGTCAACGCCGTCCTCATCGAGCGTGGGGCCGATCTGGTGCTTTACCGGACCTTCCGCGACCTCGGCTATACCGACGCGGAGATTCGCTCCTGGATTACTCAACCGGCTCATTTCAACTGGCAGCTGATGGGAAACCTGTGCTGCTTCGACGGACCCGTCAGCATGCAGCTGCTGCAGAAGCGTGCGGCGTCGGCGCGGCAGATCATCACGCGGCTGCGCGAGCTGGGTATCACCCCCGTGTTACCCGGCTTCTACGGCATCGTGCCGGACGACTTCAGGCACAGGTTTCCCAGCTCGCACGTGATTCCCCAGGGCGAATGGGCAGGTTTCAGGCGGCCCGACTGGCTGGATCCGCGCGATCCGCTGTTCGCGCGCATAGCGGATACGTTCTACCGGCACCAGCGCGAGCTCTTCGGCGACACCAGCACTTACGACATGGAAGTCTTCCAGGAGGGTGGCAACTCCGGCGACGTCCCGGTAGGCGAGGCAGCGCGTGCCGTGCAGGCGGCGCTGCAGGCGGCACACCCCGGCGCGAACTGGATGATGCTCGCCTGGGAAGGCAACCCGCGTGCCGAGCTGCTCGACGGCGTCGACCGCACGCGTCTTCTGATCATCGACATCGACCATGACCGCGTGCCGCGTGACGAGCGGGCGCGCGACTTCCGGGGGGCACCGTTCCTGTTCGGTGGTCTGTGGGAATTTGGCGGTCGCACGACCCTCGGCGCAAACGTCGGCAACATCACGGACCGATTGCAGCGCCTCGCCCGCGCCAACGGCAACATGGCGGGAACCGCGCTGTTCACCGAAGGCATGGACACGAATCCCTTTGCTTTCGATCTCTTCACTGAGATGGCCTGGCGCCCCGCGCCGCTCGACCTGTCCGAGTGGACCTCAGCCTACGTGCGGCGTCGCTACGGCGCGGCCGAGCCGAGCGCGACGGCGGCCTGGCAGGTGCTGCGGGACACCGCCTATGCCATCCGCGTCGACGACGTGGTCTTCAACAGCGAGCGGGACGCCGCCCAGGAATCGCTGTTCAACGCGCAACCGGGCCTCACCGCCAACCGGGCCTCAAACTGGGCACCGGAGGCCATGCGCTACGATGCGGGGGCATTCCGTCAGGCGCTGCCGCAACTGCTGCAGGCCGCGCCGAAGCTGCACAACCGCTCGTATGACCTGGTCGACGTCGCACGCCAGACGCTCGCCAATGAGAGCCGCCTGCTGCTGCCGCAGATCAAGGCGGCCTACGACGCGCGCGATCGGGTCCGGTTCGAGGAGCTGACGCGCCGCTGGCTGCAGCTCATGGACCTGCAGGACGAGCTGCTCGCCACCGACCCGTCTTTCATGGTCGGCACCTGGCTCGCCTTCGTGCCGCACTGGGCCGCGACGCCTGCGGAGCTCGCACGCCTCAATTACGACGCCCGCTCGATCCTGACGACCTGGGGCGATCGCCACGCGAGTGACGTCGCCCATCTGCACGACTACGGCAACCGGGACTGGGCCGGCCTCACGCGCGATTACTACCGGGTGCGCTGGGCGACCTACTTTCGCTCGCTCGACGAGGAGCTGCGTACCGGGCAGCCGGCGGCCGCGATCGACTGGTTCGCCGCAGGCGAAGCCTGGAACCGCGGCACGCAGCACTACCCGGATCAGCCGCAGGGCGACCCCTACGCCGTAGCGCGAAAGATCGCCGAGGCGCTGGGACTCTTCCCGGCCGCGCCTGCTGACAAACCCTAGGCGTTGGCCGCGGGAGCAGCGGCCGGCGGTGCGCGCCGCTGCGTGAACAGTGCACCGAGCACGATCAGGGGGACCAGCGTCACGAGGAACGTGAGGTGATACCACACCGGAAACACGTTCCACAGCTTCACGTGCTCGGGAAGAAACGCCGCGAGGAGTATCGCCCCGAGCACCCACGGCATTCTTCTGCCGGCCGGGGCGAGCGCGCCGGCCACGGCGCCCGCGGCGAGCGAAGACACGACGGCGAGAATGAGGCGCGACGCCATCATCCCCAGCGTGAAGGTCATTTTGGGCTCGGCCAGCGCGTATCCCTCGAGGAGCGCCCGCAGACCGCGGTCGAGCACGGACGCCACGAGAATCCAGGTCACGAGTCCGGCGATGACGGCAAGGATCGAGCGTTTCATGATACCGCTCCGCTTTAGTTGGTTTGTATTAGTATAATTGTACTATGAAGGCGGAGCTACTGATCCTTGGGGTGCTGCACCGCGGCGACTTCCATCCTTACGAGATCAAGCGCCGCCTGATGAACGCCATGGTCGAGTGCTATACCGACGTCGACGTGGGCACGCTCTACTACGCGATACGCCAGCTCGCCAAACGCGATCTGATCCAGGCCGTGGCAAGGCAGCGCGTGGCGCGCGGCGGGGTGCGCACGGTTTACACCGTCACGGAAAAAGGACGGCAGCGCTTCCGGGAGCTGCTGCACGCGCAGTTCGACGTGCAGGGACCGGTGGCCGGCACGCTATACAGCGCGATGCTCTTCCTGCACCTGAGCGATCCGCCGACGGTGGCAAAGCTGCTGCGCAAGCGGATCGAAGGACAGACGGAGTCGTTGCGCGAGATCAAGGCGATACGCCGGCAGCTGGCCCCGGTCCTGGCGACCGGCGGCCTGCACCTTCTCCGACACCTCGAGCTGCAGCGCCGGCTCGACCGGAAGTGGCTTCAGGCGGTCCTCGCGGACGTCGAAAGTGGACGGGTCCGCGACGTGTCCGATCCCCGACGCCTCGCGCGCCGCGCCGACTGACCCGCGGGTAGAAGGCTGCGGCTCGATCTACTCCAGACGCTGATAGGCGGCGTGCGCAGCCTCGAGCTGCTGCAGGACGCCGGCTTTCTCACTCGCGGAGTTCCAGTCCGGATACGCCGCCGTGGTCTTTTGCAGGTGCTCGATCCAGGCCTCGAAGAAACGCGCGTCCGCCGCGGAGCGCAGCGGCGCACCGCGCACGGCGACGTAAACCGGACTGGTGGTTGCGTAGACGAAGTTGTCGAGCACCGGGTACTGCGCGCGTGCGGTGAATGCGCGCAGCAGGCACCAGCCGCTCTGGCCGATCGGCAGCGTAGCGCTTACCTCGAGCGTATCGCGATGCCGCCCGAGCGGAAGTTCGCGCGCGACCTGCCCGTTACAGACGATCTGGGCGTGGTCAACGGGCACGATCGAGCGCAGGCGCGCGGTGAACGGCACCGCCTGGGCCCGTTCGAGCTGCACGGTCGCGCCGGGGGGCGTAGCCGCGAGCGAAAAATCGAGCAGCGGACCGTTGGTGGCGAAGGTGCGTCCCTGACGCAGAGCCGTGAGCCATGCCTCGCTGTCGAGCGGGCCGTTCGGCACCGAGGCGTACACGCGGTTGAGACCCACCGGACCGCGCAGCGTCGCATAGTCGGCCATCGCGTCGGTCCCGCCCGCCGCCGGCAGCTTGAACCCCAGGTTGAGCAGGCGGTACCAGACCGACGCGGTCGCCTGGTGATCGGCGAACGAGACGATCTCGATGTAGTCGACCTTGCCCAGGGCGACGTCCACGGGCAACTCGTCGGCGTCCGTGTGCGCGGGCCGCGTGAGCGGCAGCGGCTCCTCCTCGAAGGGGTGCACGTACCCGACCAGCGCGCCCTGAGCGTGCGCCAGGTCGGCGACATCGGCGTTCGTCGGAGAGAGGCTCGCCGCCGCGGTGTTCGGGTATCCGGCGTAGCCGGGCAGCAGGATGCCGCCGCGCGGCCCGAGGATGCCCAGGTGTCCCCAGTAGCTGGTGTGGAATTCCTGGCCGTGGACCACGAGCGTGCCGGGCACGGAGGCCGGATCGACGCCATGGCCGCTGTAGGCGATGTCGGGGACGCGCTGCTCCTTGTTGACGATGAGGTTCTCGACGATGTCGAGGTCCTCGGCCTCGGCCTGGAACACCAGGTGAGCGGGGGTGTTGCGGTAGCGGCCGCCGTAGTTCATGTGAACGTGCACGTCGGCGCTCACCCAGCGCCTATCCACCCCGTCGAGCCACGGCCGCGACGGCAGCGCGAATGCGGCCTCCGCGGTGACTTTTGCCTGCAGCTGCAGCTCGCGGTGCTGGGGCGTGCGCGCCGGACCCTTCATGACCTCGACGCTCACCTTGCCCGCCGGCACCTCGATGAGTTCATCGCCGGAGGTGTGGAAATAGCGCGCCTCGAAGGGATGCTCATTACGATCGAATTCCGCGTGATGGGCCCAGGCGTGCGCGGGTGCGTAGAAGCGCCCGGTGGCATCCGTCACCACCGCGCGGGCCGGCGTCACCCGCCCCTGCTCATCGCGCACCGTCAGGTGCACCCGCCCGCCGGGACGCAGCAAGCGCCGCTCTTCGACCTCGAGCGCCCGCGAGAACCCGCCCGGGATCTTGAGGAGCCGCAGCTGCGTGTCGCCCTCGCGGTTCGAAATGAAAGCGATCTGCTGCCCGTCCGGTGACCAGCGCGCTGCGGTCTCGTCCCAGTCACCGTAGGTCAGGGGAAAGGGCTCCCCGCCAACGGCTGGCACCAGCCACAGCTGCAGCCAGTTACGACCGAGGTAGCTGCTGTAGACGATGCGCTGCCCGTCGGGCGAGAAATCCGGCCGGGCCTGCCAGTTGGTCTCCTCGTAGCGCAGCTCGACCGCCTCGGCACCCGGCAGCGCCGGCATGCGCCAGAACCCGCCCGTGCCGTGAATGCGCCCGCGATTGGAGATGAACACGATGGACTGCCCATCGCGCGTCCAGGTGGGGTTGATCTCGTGATCGTAGGCACTGTAGTAGTAACGCGGCAGCGGGCTCTTCGTCTCCCCGGTGAGTCGCTGCGGCGCACCCAGCTGCCCGGCGCGCAGCTCGGCGACGAACACGTGCAGGTGGCGGTGATAGGCACTCGAGACGAAGACGATCCGCTGCCCGTCCGGCGACCAGCGCGGCTCGACATTGACGGCCCCGTCATGGGTGAGGGGCGCGCTCTTTCTACTCTGGAGGTCGAGGAGCCACAGATCACTCCCCTCGCCGCGGGTGCGCACATAGACAATGTAGCGACCGTCGGCTGACCAGTCGGGCTGGTAGTCGTAGGCGCCGTCGGTGAGCTGCTCGGCGACGGTCGAGTCGAGCCGCTGCCGCCACAGGCAGCCGGCCATCGAGTACACCACTTCGCGCGAGTCCGGCGCCCAGGCGACGCCGCTCGGCCCGCTGGTCAGCTGCGGCAGGTACATCTCGCGGTAGTAGTAGCTGTGCGGGGCATCGATCGCCGGCGGGGGCGGCGCCGGGGGCGCGCACAGCGCCGCGGCCGGCAGCAGGCCGGCCACGAGCGCGACGATGCTCAAGCGTTCCCTCACTGGCTTTCCCCCCGTGTGAGCGTGGCTCAGGGCTGCAGTGCGACGACGCTGCCCGGCCGGGCCGCGACGCTGCGCTCGATGTCGCGCGCGCCCGCGCGCAGCACCGGCAGGATTTTCTTCAGTGCGTGCGAGCGCGCTCCGACCCGAAACGGCATGCCCGCGTTCAGCGCGGCAATGGTCGCGCCGCCGGCGTCGCGCACCGGTACGGCCAGCGAGCACAGCCCTTCCTGCAGCTCCTGCTCCACGTAAGCGAAGCCCTGCGTCCGGATGCGCTCCACGGCCGTGCGCAACTGAGTCTTGTCGGTGAGCGTGAAGCGCGTCCGCGCCACCGGCCGCACGCCGCGCAGCCAGCTCTCGAGGGCCTCGGGCGCAAGTCCCGCGAGCAGCATCCGTCCCATCGAGGTACAGAAGGCCGGCAACCGCGCGCCGATGCCCAGCGTGATCGTCATGACCTTGCGCACCGCGACACGCTGCACGTAGACGATGTCGTTCGCATCCAGCACCGCGAGTGAGCAGGATTCGTCGATCCGGCGTGACACCTCCTCCATGAACGGCTGCGCCAGCATGGCGACCGTGAGCGAGGACAGGTAGCTGAAACCGAGCTCCAGGACGCGCGGCGTCAGCCCGAACTGCCGCCCGTGGCGCGCGACGTAGCCGAGATGCTCGAGCGTCAGGAGCAGTCGTCGCGCCACCGCGCGCGACAGGGCGGCGCGCGCGGCGACTTCGGAGAGGGTCATGCCCGCGTGCTCGGAGTCAAACGCCCGGATGACGGCGAGCCCGCGCTTGAGCGACTGCACGTAATCCGGGCTGCGCACGAACGCCTCCGCGGCGGGGGGCGGCGGGCTGCCGGTTGCGATCTCGCGTTGCGCCAGGACCAAGGCGCGCTACCGTATCAAGGCCTGCGTTGACGTGCGCATGGCGTTACGTCTAATGTGATTCGCTATGCGAATTGCTGTTCGATAATAGCACAATGACCGCCAAGTCCCCTGCCGCTGCGCGCACGCCGCCGGAGCGTGAGACGGTGTTGCACAGCTGGTGCGTCCAGACCGAGTGGGACGCCCCGACCATAGTCGGCGGACGCGGCGCGCGGCTGTTCACGGCCGACGGCCGCGAGATCCTCGACATGAGCAGCCTCGCCGAATGCAGCAACCTCGGCCATCAGCACCCGCGTGTCGTGGCGGCGATCCGCTCGCAGGCGCAGCAACTGTGCTTCGTCACGAACGCCTGGGGAGCCGGCCCGCGGGCGCAGCTCGCGGCGCTCCTGCTGCAGCGATCGGGCTTCACGGACGGGCGGGTGTTTTTCACCCTCGGGGGCGCCGACGCGAACGAACACGCGGTCAAGTTCGCCCGCCAGGCACTCGCCCGGCCACGCGGCTGGGTCGTCACGCGTGACCGCTCGTATCACGGGGCGAGCTACGCGGCGATGGCGCTTTCCGGAGACACGCGCACTCACGCCCAGGTGGATGCGGACGAGTTTCGCGTGTTGCACGTGCCCCCACCCTATGCGTACCGCTGCCCGTTCGGGAGCACGAGCGAGACCGCCTGCGGCGAGGCCGCCGCCGCGCACGTGGCGCGGCTCATGGAGGAGCGCGGCGCGGGCGAGATCGCCGCCGTCATGATGGAACCCAACGCCGGAACGAACGGCATCGTCGCGCCCGACAGTTTCTGGCCGGCGCTGCGCCGCGCCACCGCTGCGGCGGGCGTGTACCTCATCGCCGACGAAGTCATGAGCGGCTTCGGCCGCTGCGGGGAGTGGTTCGCCTGGCAGCGCCATGGCGAGGCGGGGCGACCGGATCTCATGACGCTCGCCAAGGGGCTGACGGGCGCGTACCTGCCACTCGGTGCCGTGGTGCTCTCCGCGACCGTCGCCCGGGCCCTCGAGTCGCAGATGCTGCACACGGGGCTGACCTACTGCGGCCACCCGCTCTCCTGCGCCGCGGGGGTGGCCGCGCTCGAGACCTACTTCGACGAGGACCTGATCAGCCGCTCACGGCAGCTGGGCGCGCAGATGCGCCGCGAGCTCGAGCGCATGCAGGCACGGCACGCCGTGATCGGCGAGGTGCGCGGCGGCCACGGCCTGTTCGCGGTCATCGAGCTGGTGCGCGACCGTGTAAGCCGCGAACCGCTCGCGCCGTGGCCGCAGCAGCATCCCGCCCTGAAACGGCTGCTCGGGAAGGCGCTGGACCTCGGCGTATCCTTCGCGGCGCGGGGCAACCTTATTCTGCTCGCGCCGCCGCTGGTGATCGCCGAGCGCGAGCTGACCGACGCCCTCGCTCTGCTCGACCGGCTGCTCGGTGAGCTCGCGGTGACTTCAGGAGGCAGCTCATGAGTTTCAAACTCACCTACGCCACGATGTACAACCCGCCGGAGGAGCTGCACACGCGCTTCGAGTCCGCGCTGTCACGCGTCCGCGGGACGCTGGGCGCGCGGCATCCCCTGTACGTCTGCGGTGAGGAGCGTCAGACGGCGGACTCGCTGACCAAGCGCAATCCAGCCGATCACGCCGAGGTGCTGGGTGAGTTCGCCGCGGCGAACGTCCGTGACGTGGATGACGCGCTGCGTGCCGCGCACGAGGCCTGGCCGGCGTGGAAACGCACCGACATAAGCCGGCGCACGCAGCTGCTGCGCCGCGTGGGCGAGCTGATCGAGGAGCGCGTCTACGACATCGCCGCGGCGCTCACTCTGGAGGTCGGCAAGAACCGCATGGAGGCACTCGGCGAAGCCCAGGAGGCCGCCGACTTCTTCGCGACCTACTGCGATGACTTCGAGCGCGCGCTCGGTTTCGAGCACGCACTGCCCAATGACCCGCTGCCGAGCTACGTGTCCCGTAACCGCAGCGTGCTCAAGCCCTACGGGGCGTGGGTGGTCATCACGCCGTTCAACTTCCCGATCGCACTCGCCGCCGGCCCGGTCGCGGCGGCGCTGATCACGGGCAACACCGTGGTGCTGAAGGGGGCGACCGCGACCCCCTGGGCGGGGCGGCTGCTTGCGGACTGCATCCGGGATGCGGGCCTGCCCGCGGGTGTGTTCAGCTATCTGAGCGGCTCGAGCGGCGCGATCGGCACCGCGCTGGTGGATCACCCCTTGACCGCCGGCGTGACCTTCACCGGGTCGTACGAAGTCGGACGGCAGATCGCAGTCAAGCTGCAGGCGGGCGCGTACCCGCGGCCGTGCATTGCCGAGATGGGCGGCAAGAATGCCTGCATCGTCACCGCGCGGGCGGACCTGGACCGCGCCGCCTCCGGCATCATCCGCTCGGCCTTCGGCATGGGAGGTCAGAAATGCTCGGCCCTCTCGCGGCTCTACGTGGATCGCGGCATCGCCGACGCACTCGTCGAGGGGCTGCTGCGGGAGATCAGCGCGCTGCGCATCGGCGATCCCACGCAGCGTGCAAACTGGCTGGGCCCGGTCGCCACCCGGTCCGCCTACGACGACTACGCGCGCTATGCGACGCAGCTGCGCGAGAGCGGCGCCAGAATCCTGACCGGTGGTGAGCAGCTGCGCGAAGGCGGCCTCGCGCGCGGGCTGTTCGTGCAGCCCACTCTGGCGGAGGCGCCCCCGTCACACGCGCTGTGGCGACAGGAGATGTTCCTGCCCATCCTCATGTTGCACCGGGTGTCCTCGAACGAGGAGGCCATGCGGCTCGCCAACGACTCACCGCTCGGTCTGACGGCGGGCTTCTACGGCGCCGGCGACGAGATCCCCTGGTTCCAGGAGCACATCGAGGCCGGCGTCACCTATGCCAATCGTCCGCAGGGAGCGACCACGGGCGCGTGGCCGGGGTATCAGCCGTTCGGCGGCTGGAAGGGTTCGGGCAGCACCGGCAAGGCGATCGCATCGTTCTACTACCTGCCGCAGTACCTGCGCGAGCAGTCGCAGACCGTGGTCGAGTAAGCGCGCGCCATGAAGGTCCTGCCCCTTGACGAGCTGATCGCGGCGCACGTGCACGACGGGCAGGAGATCGCCCTCGAGGGATTCACGCACCTGATTCCCTTTGCCGCCGCTCACGAGATCATCCGGCAAGGCCGTCGTGGTCTGCGTCTGGTCCGGATGACACCCGACCTGGTGTGCGACCAGCTGATCGGCATGGGCTGCGCCTCGCACCTCACCTTTTCATGGGGCGGCAATCCCGGCGTGGGTTCGCTGCATCGTCTGCGCGATGCCGTCGAGAGACAGTGGCCACAGCCGCTCGCGCTCACCGAGTTCACCCACGCCGAGATGGCGATCGCCTTCCAGGCCGGCGCCAGCGGCCTGCCGTGTGGACTGATGCGCCACTATGCCGGCACCGACCTGCTCAAGGTGCCGGAGGCTCCCGTCCGGATCCTGCGCTGTCCCTTCACGGGCGATTCCCTCGCCGCCGTGCCGGCCATCAATCCCGACGTGACCCTCCTGCACGCCCAGCAGCTCGACGCCGCGGGCAACGTCCTCATCCGCGGGATCGTCGGTGCCGTGAAGGAGGTGGCCATGGCCGCACGCTGCGTGCTGGTCACCGTCGAGGAGCAGGTCGAGAGGCTCGACGCGGACATGAACTCGATCGTGCTGCCGGCGTGCGTCGTGGCTGCGGCGAGCGTCGTCCCGGGCGGCGCCTACCCCTCCTATGCCCAGGGCTACTACGGGCGCGACAACGCCTTCTACCGCAGCTGGGATCACATCGCCCGCGAGCGCGAGACCTTCCGTGAATGGATGCAGCGGCACGTGCTGGGGGTGCGCGACCACGCCGCACTGCTGCGCACGCTGGGAGTGGCGGCGTGAGAGAGCCGGACTACACACCCGATGAGATCATGACGGTCACGGCCGCGCGCCAGCTGCGCAACGGCAGCGTGTGCTTCGTCGGCATCGGCCTGCCGAGCGCGGCCTGCAATCTGGCCCGTGTGACGCACGCGCCCGATCTGGTGCTCATCTACGAATCCGGCACGGTGGGGACGCGGCCCGTCGTACTGCCGCTGTCCATCGGGGACCCCGAGCTCGCCGAGACCGCCACCTGCGTCGTGCCGCTGCCGGAGATCTTCGCCCACTACCTGCAGCGCGGTCGCGTCGACGTGGGTTTCTTAGGCGCCGCGCAGATCGATCGTCATGGGAACCTGAACAGCACGGTGATCGGCGACTACGAGCACCCCACGGTGCGCCTGCCCGGCGCCGGCGGCGCACCGGAGATCGCCACCCACGCACGCGAGGTGCTCATCGTGATGAAGCAGTCGCCCCGCAGTTTCGTGCCACGCCTGGACTTTCGCACGTCGTGCGGATACCTGGAGGGCTCGGGAGCACGGCGCGCGAGCGGCTGTCCGGGCGCAGGCCCGCGTGCGGTGATCACCGACCTCGGCGTGCTGACCCCGCATCCGCAGACCGACGAGCTGCAGCTGAGCTCGCTCTACCCCGGCGTGACCGTCGAGGACGCGCGGGCCGCGACCGGCTGGCCGCTGCGGATCGCAGACAACCCGCAATTCGTGCCGCCGCCGCAGGCCGCGGAACTCACGGCCCTGCGGCAACTCGAGGCACGCACGCGCGCCGCCCATGCGCACCCCGTGCGCATCCGCCTGCCCGCGTGACTAACCGACCGCGAAGGAACTGACATGCCCTCCTCCCGCATCCTCATGCCACTGCCGGGTCCCAACGCGCAGGCCCTATTGGCCCGCGACCTGCCGGTCACGACTCCCTCCTATCCGCGCGACTATCCGTTCGTGATGGCCAAGGGCCGCGGCGCCGAGGTGTGGGACGTCGACGGCAACCGTTACCTCGACTTCATGAGTGGCATCGGTGTCTGCAGCACCGGCCACGCCCATCCGCAGGTCGTGCAGGCCATCAAGGAAGCCGCGGACGACTTCCTGCACATCTCCTCCGACTTCTGGCACGAGCGCATGACACGACTCGCCGAAAAGATCAACGCGCTCGATCCGCTGCGGGCGCCGGCGCAGATCCTGGTCTGCCAGAGCGGCACCGAAGCAGTCGAAGGAGCGCTGAAGCTCGCACGCTACGTCACCGGCAGGCCGCGCTTCATCGGCTTTCTCGGCGGCTTCCACGGACGCACGATGGGCTCCCTCGCCTTTACCTCCAGCAAAGTCACGCAGCAGGCGGGCTTCTTCCCGACCATGCCGGGCGTGACCCACGTGCCGTACCCCAACACCTACCGCCCACTGCTCGCCGGCGCCGACCAGGGACGGGCGGTCATCGACTACATCGAGAACCTGCTGTTCCAGGGCAACGTGCCGCCCGGCGAGGTTGCCGCGATCCTCGTCGAGCCCATCCAGGGCGAGGGTGGCTATCTCGTGCCCCCGGACAGCTTCCTGCCCGGACTGCGCGAGCTGTGCGACCGGCATGGGATATTGCTCATCTTCGACGAGGTGCAGTCGGGCATCGGGCGCAGCGGACGGATGTTCGCCTGCCAGCACTGGAACGTGGCGCCCGACATCATGACGCTCGCCAAGGGACTCGGCTCCGGCCTGCCGATCGGGCTGGTGGTGGCGCAGCGCCGGCTGATGGAGCGCTGGAAGCGCGGCGCACACGGCAACACCTACGGCGGCAACCCGCTGTGCTGCGCGGCGGCGCTGGCGACGCTCGACCTCGTCGAGCGCGAGTACGCGGCCAATGCCGCCGACGTAGGCGGCTATTTCCTCGGTCGCCTGCGCGAGCTGCAGGAGCGCTTCGCCTGCATCGGCGACCTGCGCGGCAAGGGCCTGATGATCGGCATGGAGCTGGTCAGCGACCGCACGACGCGCAAGCCCGCAAAAGCGCTGTGCGAGGCGGTGCTGACGCGCGCCTTCCACCATGGGCTGCTGCTGCTATCCTGTGGCGCCAGCACCGTGCGATTCATTCCGCCCCTCATGATCAACCGCGCACACGCGGACGAGGCCACCGAGCTGTTCACCGCGGCGCTCAGCGAAGCGCTGGCGATGAGCTAGGGCGGCCAGCTCGTGCGCACCGACGGCCAAACCCGCGCCCTGGGTCTCGTGATGTGCACGGCACTCGTCGTCGGTAACACGATCGGCGCCGGCATCTTCATGCTGCCCGCCTCGCTCGCTCCCTTTGGCGTGAACGCCGTGCCGGCGTGGCTGATCACGACCGGCGGCTGTATTTTCATCGCCTGGGTCTTCGCGGGATTCGCCCGCTCCTTCCCGGACGATGACGGGCCCTACGCCTACTCCAGCCGCGCATTCGGCGGCGCGGTCGCGTTCGTGCTCATGTGGTGCTACTGGGTCTCCACCTGTGTCACCAATGCGGTGCTCGCCACGGGAGTCGTCGGGTACCTGTCGATCTTTTTCCCCGTCCTCGGCGCCAATCGTCTGCTCGCGGCGCTGACCGCCGTCTCTCTGGTCTGGGTGTTCATCCTGAT